>JAEUQO010000348.1 GCA_016789605.1 Acidobacteriota bacterium | reverse complement strand
ACAGCGTTGAAGGTGGATTTGGAGCTGAAGCCCGCTTCTTCGGCGATGGCCAGAATCGAATAATGTTTCCAGGTTGGATCAAGCAAACGCCGCTTGGCGTCTTCGACACGATAAGCGTTAATCAAATCGGTAAAGGATTGCCCAAGCTGTTCATTGATGACTTGGGACAGATGCGGCGCAGGAATGGAAAGCACACTGGCCAGTTTTTGTAACGTCAGCTCACTATCGGTATACAGCTTGTTGGATTCCATCGCCTGCTGCAACTTTCTCAAATAATCGTCAGCTCGCTCTGGCGTCAAGGTTGACCGTTCGTACTTTTTGACGACGGGTGACGCTTCTATGGCGGTTTGCTCAAACGGGCCGATCAGACTTTCAGGATGACGCAAACTCAAATAGGCAATCACATAAACGACAATCGAACCAATCAACGGCAACAGCAAATTGGTTTCGAGGCTGCGGTCTTTCAGGGCAAAGCGCACGGCTCCGCCCAGCAATACCACCAAAATCGCCAACACGATAACCAACATTTGCCGGAACACCGCCCGATCCACCAAACGATTTTGCAATTTGACCCGCTGTGCCTGTTGTCGCAAGACCTGGGTGATCAATGGGACGTAGCCAATGACCTGCACAAACGCCAGCCCGTGACGAATTCGATACCAGCGTTCATACAGAGGCCCAGCCAGCAGCGCACGCTTCACCTCAGCGTCTTGCAGATAAAAAGGCATCAGGTAAATCAGACACAAGACAAACGGCAACAGGTGTAACCAGTCTTGCCACGCGGTTTGCGGTTCGCGTTCGGTCAGGGCGCGCAAATACAGCCACAAAAGCGGCGCAACCAGATATAAAAACGGATGGTGTAGATACGCCAGATGGGGGTAAACCAGAACCTGTCGCGTGGTAAACAAAATCGCGCCGCCAACCAGCAACGAAATCGTCGCCACCAATGCCGCCAGCCAACCATTGGCCGGGCGATTCCCTCGCCTGAGCGTCACCAATGCCAGCGCCAGCAACAAACCTTGCGCGACGCCCAGCAGATTGAGAATGGTCAGCAGCTTCATCCCGAAATTCATGCCGTAAAGCTAAACCAGCAGGCCACGCTCTGCCAATCCTGCCTTTACGAACCTGCGCTTCAGACTGACAAAACTTTACACGCGCATAACGAAACTTGACTGCCGATCCGCGCCGCCGAGCGTTTAGGCAAACGTGCAGAAATACGGCAGGCGAGTCGCGCAACGGCTCGTTTGCAAAATGTTCAATCGAAGTTTTAAGGAGAAACGTCCGTGAAGAAATTATTCGTGATCGCACTTTCGTTGCTGTTATTTTGCGCCCCAGCCAACTTTCAGCCAACAGCAGCCAAAACCCGAAAACCCACAACCACGACTCAGCCACCGAATATTGTTTTCATCCTGGCAGACGATCTGGACGAACGCACGACTCCATATTGGGACGCAATGCCGCAAACGGCAGCGCTGGTGCGCGACCGAGGGATTCGTTTTGCCAATGCGTTTTCGCCGACGCCTATTTGCTGTCCGGCGCGTTCGACGATCCTGACAGGTTTATACGGACACAACACCGGCGTCGTGACCAACAGCGGAGACAAAGGCGGCTGGGGAGCGTTTGTCAAAAATGGCAATGAAGAACGCACCGTCGCCGTGCAGTTGCAAAACGCCGGTTACCGCACCGGTTTAATCGGCAAATATCTGAACGGCATCGAGGCCGACCCGACGCACATTCCGACTGGCTGGTCTGAATGGTATGGCTTTGTAGATAACAATTCCTACACCGGGTACAACTACCAGATAAACGAAAACGGCACGCTGGTCAGTTACGGCGCCGCCGAAAGCGATTACGCCACCGATGTCGTCGCCGCCAAAGCGCGCGATTTCGTCAAACGCGCCGAAGCCAAAGACGAACAGCCGTTTTTCCTGTATGTCTCGCCGACAGCGCCGCATTTGCCGTTGCCGCCCGCCCCGCGGCACAAAAACCACCCGTACCAACATGCGTTCTCGCCGCGCACGGCCAATTACAACGAATTCGATCTCAACGACAAATCAGCGTGGCTGAAAGTCACCGGCGACGAGCGCGCCAAAATGGTGGCGGCGTATAACGACGTTGATTTCCGCAATCGCATGGGATCGCTCTATGCGTTGGATGAATTGGTGGCTTCGGTGGTGAATACGCTGGAAGCACTGGGCGAACGCGAAAACACCTTGCTCGTGTTCACGTCTGACAATGGCTATAACCTGGGCGCACACCGGCTCTTACACAAAATGGCTCCGTATGAAGAATCCGTCCGCGTACCGCTCGTCATCGCCGGTCCTGGCATCACACCAGGCATCGAAAACCGCATGGTGCTGGAAATTGATTACACGCCGACGTTCCTGGCATTGGCAGGCTTGAGCATTCCGTCGCACGTTGATGGGCGTTCCCTGCTGCCACTGCTTCGTGGCGAAGCGCCCGCACAATGGCGGAGCGATTTCATCGCGCAATATCACAACACGAATGCTGACGAAGGCGTCAGCCAGGAAATGCCGCCAGGCTACCGCTACCTGACGTCGTTTCAGGATATCCCCAGCTACAAAGCGCTTCGTACGGCGGAATACACCTACATCGAATGGTATGACGACAACGCGTCGGGCGGGCTGCACGAATACGAGTTGTACGATTTACGCCGCGACCCATATCAACTGTTCAATCTGCTCAGCACACCGCTAGGCCGGGCAAAATATGAACAAACGGCGCAGCAATTGAGCACGCGGTTGCGACAACTGGAAAACTGCTCAGGAAAAGAGTGTCAGTGAGGCAACAAACCAGACACTCATAAACGAGGGAGCGCTAAGCTGATGGCGAACAAATTGTTTGCCGCCAGCTTGGCGCTGTTAGTGTACTGGCCGGAACAGCATATTGGGAGAATTGGGTTGTTGATCGGTGACGTATCCCAATGCCTTAACGTGTTCGATGACGGGCTTGGCGCCGGTTTCGACAATCAAAATGGGATGATGCTTCAGCAACAATTGCTTCATACCTGCCAAAACCGGCGCTTCGTGGCCTTCGGCGTCAATTTTGATCAAGCTGATACGTTGCTCAATGCACAGCGTATCAAGCGGAAGTGTCAGCACCGACAATCCGGCATCGCCATTACCAACGTCTTCGTTGGTGGCCAAATGAGCTTCGTAGTAATTCAACAGCCCGGCTTCAAATTTGGGGATGGACATGCCAACCACGCTGACGTGGTCAGAAACGGCCGCATTGATCAGCGTGACATTAGTGTGAGCAAACAACTGCACATTGGCGGCCAATAAGGCAAAAGTCGTGGGTACAGGTTCAAACGCGATCACGCGGCCACGCGCACCTACCAATTCCGAAAGCCGCTTGGTGTAATGTCCGACGTTGGCTCCAATGTCTATTACCCAGTCGCCAGGTGAAATCAGTTCTGGCAACAATTTGTACTCTGGTTCCGAGGTGGAAAAAGTCCCGTGGGTAATTTGTCTGCCAAAATGTACACGCTTCAGTTCTGTTTGCCATCGTATGGGCAATTGAGCGGCAACCCGCTTTAGTATGGTCATTGAGAAAGAGCCTTTCTTTAGCTATTGCCAGGAGACTGGCTAGTTCAGCGGGGCGCGATGGGTAACAATGGGGCCTATTTCCAGTGATCAAATTGGGTCTTTCCAGTAAATGTCATCCTCAAGCACCCGTGCATTGATCTTGCAAGAATTTTGCCTAGTTTGCCCTTGCGCGTCCGTATATCGGACTGCGTACGTATGGGTATCACCATGTCCGTCAAACCAAACCCTGGAAATGTGAATGTCTTTCGCTCCACGTTCCGTGAGGAATTGCCTGATGCGCTGTTTTCCTTCTGCTGCGCTCAAATAGCTGTAAAGGCTTCCTATTAGCAACAACAGCACCAAAAAGATGTAAATAAGAGACTCGTTCATACATCCTTTGTCTAAACCGCCTCTTCTCAAGCGCCGCGAGAGAAGAGGCGATTCAGGAACTTATGCTTGTTGTACGGCTTGCGCCAGTTTGGTCAGACTGGCTTTCGCGTCGCCATACAACATGCCGGTGTTCGGCTTGAAAAAGAGCGGGTTTTCCAGGCCGGAAAAACCTTTACCTTTGCCACGCTTGAGAACGACCACATTCGTTGAGCGGTCAACCTCAATAATCGGCATTCCGGCAATAGGGCTTTTCGGATTATCGCGTGCGTCAGGATTAACGACGTCATTGGCGCCAACGACCACAGCAACATCGGTCGCGGGCATTTCGGGGTTGATTTGCTCCAACTCGTACAATTGCGAGTAGGGCACATTTGCTTCAGCCAGCAGGACGTTCATGTGACCGGGCATGCGCCCAGCCACCGGATGGATCGCATATTTAACCAGGACCCCACGATGTTGCAAGGCCTCTGCCAATTCTCTTACCGCATGTTGCGCCTGCGCGGTCGCCAATCCATAGCCAGGCACAAACACAACCTGACGAGCATAGGCCAATTGCACGGCGACATCATCCACTTGCACTTCACGCATTGTGCCTTCGACAGTGCTGCTCGTGTCTGTGCCCGCAGAACCGAATGCGCCAAAGAGTACATTGGTCACAGAGCGATTCATCGCCTTGCACATCAGGATGGACAGGATGAAGCCCGAAAAGCCGTCCAACGTGCCGGCAATGATCAGCACGTTATTGCCAATGGCAAAACCGGTTGCCGCTGAAGCCAACCCGGCATAGGAATTCATCAGCGACATCACCACTGGCATGTCTGCCGATCCAATCGGCAAAACCAGCAAGATGCCGAACAGAAACGACAGCACAACCATCACATAAAACAGTGTGGTTTGTGATGGATCGTAAATCAGGTAGATGAAAATCACCGCCGCCGCAATGAAGAGCGAGACATTGATGATGTTCTGCCCCTTATACGTAATGGGCGTGCCGCGCATCAATTCCTGCAATTTGACGAACGCCAGCAAGCTGCCGGTCACGGTCAAACTGCCGAACAGCACTTCAAAGCCCAGGGCAGCCATCTTGGCCGAAGGCAGCGTTTCACCCAAATCCACCACGTGCCGGTAATACTCTGAAATGCCGACCAGCGAAGCTGCCAGCGCGCCGAACGCGTGTGACAAGGCAGTTCGTTGTGGCATCGCCGTCATCGGCATCCAGATGGACATCGCGGCCCCGATCAACCCGCCAACCAGCAAGCCGACGATAATCCAGGTGTAATCAATGATCTCGTGGTGCAAAAGCGTGCCGATAATGGCCACGAGCATGCCTGCGGCAGCGGAATTCATACCGCGCCGCGCTGTTTGAGGATGGCTCAAGCCTTTCAACCCGTAAATGAACAGGATCGAGGCGAGCAGATAGCTGAATTCAATGAAATAGGTTTTCGCGTCCATCGTGTCTCCTTATTCCTTTTTGTCTCTCGCATCGCCGCCGCCGATCTTGTCTTTGAACATCTTGAGCATGCGATCGGTGATCAGGAATCCGCCCACCACGTTGATCATCGCGGAAACGACCGCGATAAATCCGAGGGTTGTGCTGACGGCGTTATAGCCAGCGCCCGCCGTCACGATGGAACCAACAACCGAAATGGCCGAAATGGCATTTGTCGCCGACATCAGCGGCGTATGAAGCAAAGGCGGCACACGCGAAATGACCTGGTAGCCCAGAAATGCCGCCAGCGCGAAAACGTACAGCGAGGAAATCAGCGCGCCAGCGCTCATGCCAGAGCCACCCGCCAGCGCCAAAACAGTCAGCGAAGATAAAACGCTTGATATGTACACGATGGAGTCCTCCTGGATTGGCGTCTTGCGCGAGGAAACGGAGCCAGCATCACGCTTCTTTCCAACGGCAATAACGCCAATCACGGTAATTACTTCCCTGCCAATGCCTCTTGAATGCGTGGATGTTTCGCTTCGCCGTTGTGCACGGCGCAGGACGGACCAACGACATCGTTGCCGAGGTCTAGGTTGAGTTGTCCATCCTTGATCATCTCACTCAGGAAGGTCGTCACGTTGCGCGAATATAACTGGCTAGCATGCACCGGGATGGTTGCCGCCAGATTCAACGGACACAGAATGGTGACGCCGTTGACGTCTATGGTTTCGCCGGGCTTGCTCAAGGTGCAATTGCCGCCTGTTGGCCCAGCCAAATCCACAATCACCGAACCGCGCTTCATGTTTTTCACGGCTTCGTCGGTAATCAAAATGGGAGCGCGACGCCCCGGCACGGCAGCAGAAGTAATAATGCAATCAGTTTGTTTAGCCTGCCGTGCAATCAATTCGCGACTGCGGTCCATGACCTCTTCGGTGACTTCTCTGGCATAACCGCCTGCCCCTTCGGCGTCCTGACCGCCCATATCAATTTCCAGGAATTTTGCGCCGAGCGAACGCACGGCTTCACCGGCAGCCGCACGCACGTCGAAACCTTCCACCACAGCGCCCAACCGGCGCGCAGTGGCGATGGCTTGCAAGCCGGCCACGCCTGCGCCCAAGACCAGCACTTTGGCAGGCGGCACAGTGCCCGCCGCCGTGGTCAACATCGGAAACATACGCGGCACGCGTTCTGCGGCCAGCAAAACCGCCTTGTAACCGACAATCGTCGCCATGGAAGAAAGCACATCCATCGCCTGGGCGCGCGTCGTACGCGGCACCAGCTCCGTGGCAAAGGCCGTGACGCCTTGTGCAATCATCGGTTTGAGTTTGAGCGGCTCATCCAACGGGCGCAGAAAACTGATGACGAGCGCGCCTTTTTTTAACTTGGCAATGTCTTCGTCGGCGGGACGGTTGACGGCCACCAAAACATCGGCAGCCGCCAATAACCCGCCGCGATCAGACGAAATGGAAGCGCCAGCAGCTTCGTAATCAGCATCGCTCGCGCCAGATTCGACACCCGCGCCGCTCTCGACGGCGACATTCACTTTCATGCCGGTCAATTTTTTGACCGATTCCGGCACAAGTGCGACGCGGGATTCCTGTGGTTCGGTTTCTTTGACAACTGTGATCTGCATGCGTCACCTGTAGTAGATGGAGTTGATGGTTGCAGACGTTCTGTGGGCTGACCGAGCAAGGCACAGCCAGGAAAAACACGTCACCGACGCGCATTTCCCCACACTTCTTTGTCGGGTAAAGACGCCGATTGTGATTGTCGCAGAGTGTCTGATGTATCGCAGCGTGTCCAAATGCTTTCCCTGATCCGTAACATATCTTCGTGGCTGAACTTCATAGAGTGCCCTCCGTGAATACACGCGTTCCTGAAGAACGACGCACCACAATGACAAACAGGGTCTTGGCGATTAGGTCAGGTCAACAGCGAGAAGCAAAGTCAGTATAGTCAGGCCCCTGAAATCTCGCAATGGATTCTGGCGGAAGTGTCGCCCAGACAGACGCATGAGCGATTTTGAAATCGCCGCCTGCGCGTCTATGATGCCGCTCCAGATTGAAACCCTGGCATTGGGGGAGAATCACTCATGAAAAGCCGCCAACAACTATTTCTGATATTGCTTTTTGCCTGTCTGAACACAGTGCAGCTTGATGTTGCGCGCGCGCAAACGCAGCAGGAATCTGATCGGCGCGCGGATTTCGGCTCCAGCCTGAAAACATTGAAATGGGACAAGAAGAAGCAAAAGGCGCTTGATACAGCCCCAACACAGGAGGCTGCTTCCAAGCCAGGTCAGAAAGTCTCCAAACCGGAAGAAGACGACGTATTGCGTCTGGACACTGTGATGGCGGTGTTCGACGTTCTGGTACTTGATGCGCAAGGTCGGTCGTTAACCGGATTCAAACAGACAGATTTCATCGTTAATGAAGACGGTCAGCCACAAGAGATCGCCGCTTTTTCCACTGGCGATGGCCTGTCAGTACCACGTTCATTTGTGCTGATTATTGATTACAGCGGCAGCCAATTGCCTTACCTGCGCACCAGCATCGAAGCCGCCAAAACACTGGTGGACAAGCTTGCGCCCAAAGACCGCATGGCAATCGTGACCGACGATGTCGAGCTCGTCGTCGAATTCACCCAGGATCGCGAACAACTAAAACTGGCACTGGACAGCCTGAAACAACGCGCGCTCTCAAGCCGGTCACTGGGACAAAGCGCACAGCTCAGCGCGTTGCTGGCAACGTTGCGAGAACTGGTAAAAGAGGAAGAGCGACCGATCATTCTCTTTCAAACGGATGGGGATGAACTTTATCGGCTGCATCCGATCAAGGAAGATTCGTCACGCCCTGGCCAGCGGGTGCGCGAATACAGTTTTGAAGACGTGTATCAGGCATTGGCGCATTCGCGCACAACGTTGTACACCATCATCCCCGGCTTGCAGCTGCTCGGCGTCTCGGCGGAAGAGCAGATGAAGCGCGCCGCCCAAATGTACGAAAATCAGTTACAAGCAATGGATCGCATCGTCCCCGGAGTTGCCGGACGCTCACGTCCATCATCCGGAGCTTCATCGGACTGGCTGATCAGCAATTTCGGCTCGCGCGCGTTGCGACAACAGGCGGCCATTTCGGGGTTGGCTGTTTTGACAGGCGGGTGGGTTGAATTTCTGGAAAAACCGGAACAGGCAGAAACCATTTATGCGCGCATTTTGCGCGGCATCAACCGGCGCTACGTCATCGGTTATTATCCGACCAACGCAACGCGCGACGGCAAATTACGAAAGGTCAAAATCGAAGTTCGCGGCCACCCGGAATATCGCGTCTGGGGGCGCAAATCCTATTACGCGGCGGAAGAAAAATGACGTGCGGGCGCAAGCGGTTTCCCAGCCAGCTCTTTGCCTTTCCGCGCAAGCAATAAATGCAAAACCACCAATCCTGCGCCGATGGCTGCTGCCCAGTACAAACGATACGAAAACGCAATCGCCGAGAAAAAGAACACGATGCTCAGCCCAACACCTTTGGCCCAAAGGTTCGTTTGTGGGCGAACACGCACCAAAGCAAAGATCACGACGCTGACCACAAACCAACCGACAAAGTTATGCAGCGGAATCCCGTAATAAGCGCTGCTCTGTTCCCAACGCCAATACCCGAGTTGATTGGCGGCCAACGGGTCAATCACCAAATCAATCGCCGTCATCCACAACGCAGCCAGCAAGACTTCCAGCCAGGCGGGCAAATCGCGCCTCAACAGCATCTGCCGACAATATGACACCAACACCAGCCAGGCGCTGAACATCACGAGCGGCACGCCAAACAACTGCGGCTGCAAAACATCTGTGTACCGGTACGGGCTGAACAAAAAGCCATACCGAACACCGAGAAATTCTGCCAGAAATCCGAGCGCCGCCACCAACATCAGCGCGGGCAAGTCGCGTTTGGCCGAAGTCACCAAAATCAAAACGCCAGCCAGCAATAAAAAGACCGACGCCGCCCACGGAGCATCCAACGGCGGGGCACCGTAAATGACGTAATGTCCGACCCCGCCCAGCCACATTACGGCATAGGCAATCACCAAACCTGCCAGAACCAACTTACGCGCGTTCATATCTGGAAATCAGCTCCGTCGTAATTTGCGCAGACAACAATACTGTTGGCGTGCCTCCGCCGGGATGCGTGCTGCCGCCGACATAATATAAACCGCCGACCTTGCGATCTTTGTTTGGCGGACGCAGAAACGCGTGCTTCCAGCCGTGTGAATGCGTCCCGTAAATAGCCCCGCCCGGCATCAAATAACGCGTGCCGATTTTGCGCGGCGTCCAGACATCTTTGACGGCGATGTCTTTTTCGACGTCGGGAAAACCGCTGGCGCGCAGCCGGGCAAACACACGGCGACAGGCTTCGGCGGTTTGCGCTTCATCCCAGGAATCGCTGTCATTGGCTGGCGCATTGGCCATCACGAACAACGTTTCACCTTCGCCCGGGACGACTGAACGCTCGCTGCGACTCGGCGCGTTGACATACACCGTCGGGTCTTGCGGAAAAACTCGCTCATCAAATAGCTCGGCAAATTCGCGCCGGTAATCCTCTGAGAAATAGATCGCGTGGTGATGCAATTCCGGCATCGTTCGTTTGATGCCCAACAACATGACCAAGCCTGACATTGAACGTTCTGCCGGAAGCAACCCTTGTGCGCGTGCTTCGCCCAGCATCGCCGGTACGGCAGAAGCGTCGCCGTTCATCACCACCACATCCGCAGCCAGCGATTCGCCATCTTGCAACCGCACGCCGGTCACCTGACCAGCCTTGCGCTCGATTGCCGTCACATTTGCGTGTAGCCGCAATTCAATATCACGCGCACTCGCCAGCGACAGCAGGCTTTCCACCAGTTGATACAAACCGCCTTTGATGTACCAACCGCCAAAGACATATTCGATATACGGAATCACCGCCAGCGTGGCGGGTGACCGATAGGGTGAAGAACCAACAAATGTCGGATAGCGATCAAAAAGCTGTTGCAGTTGCGGGCTGTGAAAATGCCGCGCCACGGTGTTGTGATAATTGCCCCAGCCGTGCCGCAACGGCATGTGACGCAGCACATTCAAATCAGTAACGCGCGGCCAGTCCAAGGGATTGCGGCGTAAAAACGTCTGCTGAGAAACTTCGTAAAGCTGTGCGCCGAGTTTCAGAAAACGCAGAAAGCCATCCACATCGCGCGCATCGAGTTGTTTGACGGTTTCCAGCCATTCCGGCAGCGAAGCCGAATGTGTAAATCGCGTGCCATCCGGGTAAATGTATTCTCCCAGCGGATGCACGGGAATCACGTCCAAATGGTCTTTGATGTCGCTGCCGATAGCAGCAAACAGTTCAGCAAAAATCCAGGGCATCGTAATCAGCGAGGGGCCCGTATCAAACCGAAAGCCTTCAGCGCGCCAACAATTCATCTTGCCGCCAAAGCTCGCGCCCTGCTCACAGATCGTCACCGCCCAGCCTTGTTGCGATAGTCGCAAGCCCGCTGCCAAGCCGCCCAATCCGCCACCAATGATTACTGCGCGTCGTTGTCTCATACAATGTCAGAACGAGAGAAATTTATTTGTGAGAGCATCTTGCCTGCCGCAAGCGTCGCGAGTACACTCGCCTCGTCGAAATAGAAAAGACAGTTGCTAGCACTGTTCTTTTATCTCCTTTAACTGCTCACAACGGAGCCTGAACCAAGGAGGTGCAATATCGAACAAGACTCACAATTTAACGCTACTTTTACGGAGGCGTGTTAACGCGTCCGTTGATCGCATCTCCTGATGCGATGCTGGATTCTTAAATTTGGGCGCGGATGAACCTGGTTGTCATCCGCGCCCATTGACGTTTCGACCGCCTTGCCATTCGGCATTCATTTCAGCACGTGATATTCCCGGCCTTTCCAGGCAACGCCTTGCCCGCTCTTACAACGCCACCACGAAGACAATCCCAGCGCCAGCAAAATCGCTTCGCCTAACGGATGCAAGAACGCCGCCCACAGCGGATGACCGAATCGTTGCGCCAGCACAAGACGAATCAAAATCACACAAGCGACTGCGCCAACGGCAAACGCGTTCGGCGCGACGATCCACAGCGCAAACGGCAGCCAAAACACAACCAAGTGAAACAACAAGAAGAGCCAGAAATTTACTCCGTACTGAAACGCCGGATAGAAGTTTTTCTGAAAGCCCTGCCAAATTTCCCCGAATGAGCCATACATCCGCACGCGCACGACATCCTGCCCATCCAGACAAAGACCGCGCTCGCCACTGGCACGCCACAATTGCGCCAGGCGCGTATCTTCAAAAATCTGATCACGCACGGCACTGTGCCCGCCCAGTCGTTCGTAGGCGCTTCGCTCAAACAACAAACAAGCGCCGTGCGCCAACGCCAGCGAAGGCCGATTGAACCACAACGACAAGGGAGCGGGAAAAATCGAAAAGACGACAAAATTCAACAGCGGCATTAAAGCACGCTCCCAAAAGCTGAGCATTTCCAGACGCGGCCAGCAGGATAAAAACGTCAGCTTGCGCGTAATCATTTCTGTCAGCATGCGCGCAACGACCTCGTCAGCCAGCCGCGCATCTGCATCCAAAAACAAAAACCATTCACCAGTAGCGGCATTTGCCAATTGCGCACACGCGAAATTTTTACCGCACCAGCCAGACAACAACGGTGTCGCGGGAACAGCACGAATACGCTTGTCTTTGGCCGCAAGGCGACGAATCACATCTGCCGTGCCGTCGGTCGAATGATCGTCATAAACCAGAATCTCACTGACGATCTCGCCCTGGCGCAAGACGCTGGCCAGACAATCAGGCAAATTTGCCTCTTCATTTCGCGCTGGAATCAAGACAGAAACACGAACGCTCGCTGGCTTGGCCGTACGCCGAATCTTTGGCCAGGCCAGTGCATTGATCACCGCCAGGCAAAGCAGAAATAGCGTGGCTCCAAATAGGACGTATGCCAAAGTCATCGGTTCGTTTTCCTCGATCCTTTTTGCGCGTCAGAGCAAACGGTCAATTTGTCCAAACAGCCGCGACAACTCGTTCTGGTTTGCCGCGCCGACCATTTTCAAGACGATCTCTCCGTTACGATTGATAAGAAACAGATTCGCTTGTCCGCCCTGATAGCTGTAGGCTTTGGCGACGTCACCTTTCCAATCAAGCAAAACGGAGTATTTGACCTTGTTCTTAAAAATCTTCCGTACAACGCCACGCGCAAAAGCCGGTACGGAAGACAACACCGCAATGCCGTGTTGATCAATTTTCGTTTGGTAACGATCCCACAACGGGCGCACCCAGCCTTCGATCTGCTCAGAGCCTTTGCGGTCGCCAAAGATCAACACCGCCACTTTCGCGCGCGGAAACTGATACGACATTTGCGTTTCATATTGATCTTTCAGTTGAAACTCTGCGGCTTTGGTTGCTGTTTCCTCAGCCACCTCATTGGCAGTCGTCAGCGCTGGATACAGTGCTGCCAAAACACCAGTAAGAAATGCACGTCTACGCATCACATCTTTCCCTGCGTTTACGCGGCGGCCAAAGCCAGATGGCCTGAACCTTGCAGAATCATCTGCACCGCGTCAGACAGCAATTCCACTTGCGGTTGTGCGCCAAACCGGTCGCGCAACGCCGCCTGCCCTTCTTCGATCAAACTGGCGGCCAGCCGATGTGCGCCTTCGACACCTAATTCCGCCACATAGTTTGAGCGCGCGTGGCGCGCATCCTGTTTCGCCGGTTTGCCCAACACATCACTGGCGGCGAGTTCGTCCAAAAGGTCATCACAAATCTGGTAAGCCATTCCCAGCGCTTCGCCAAATTCGGCGAGTACAGCGGCGTCATCTTCATCGCCACCGCAAGCCACGGCCCCCGCACACATCGTCAAGCGCATCAATGCAGTGGTTTTCAGGTTGCGGCTGACCAGCACATCCGGCCCTTGCCCGGCCCCTTGCAACGCCAAATCCACTGCCTGACCGCCAATCATTCCGTCGGAGCCGATGCAGCGCGTCGCCTCACTGACCAACCAGGCGGCGGATTCGCAATTGCCTTGCGCCCGCGCCGTTTCGGCCAGCAATCCATATGAACAGTTGAGCAGCGTCAGCCCTGCCAACAACGCGATGCTTTCGCCAAACGCCCGGTGCAATGTCAGGTGACCGCGCCGCGTATCGGCGTCATCCATCGCAGGCAAATCGTCGAAAATCAGCGAACTTGTGTGCAGGAACTCCATTGCGCAAGCAACCGGGATCGCGTCTTTGGCGCGCGCGCCGACCAATTCCGCACCCAGCATCGTTAACATCGGACGCCAGCGTTTGCCGCCCGGAAATACCGCATAACGCAAGGCATCATTTAACCGCCCGGCATGGGATTGCGCGCTGAGCGGCAAATGGGTTTCTAAAGCGAGTTCCAATGGCTGGCGGTGTCGTGCAATGTATAGGCGAAGTCTTTCACTCATCTTGTTCACGTTGGGTTGAATAGGATTTTGCTCAAAGCTTCGGTCGCTTCCTTGATCGGCAAATGCCCCGCGCCCGCAAGCTCATGTGCGCGTGCGTGCGGCCAGAGCGTTTGCCACATCCCCACGGATGTTTTGATCGCGCCAAACGAATGCGCGCCATAAACGATATCTGTCGGCAACTGAATCCTGCGCCAGGTTTCAATGCCGCCGATAGAGGTCAACAACTGCAAATAGCGATAGGAAACTTCGTGATCTATGCGGCGAAATGAATGCGTTAAATCCGTGTCTTCAGTGCGATGCCCTTTCAATGAAAGGTTGGTGAGCCAGCGCCCGAGCGGATTGGCAAACGTTGAAAGATAGGCGTATCTGCCAATCGGCCCCCAGGCAGGCGACACAAACAAATTGAAGTACCACGGCGTGTAAGCAAATGGATCAAGCATCACCAACCGCGAAACCCGCTTCAGCAGCGCAGGTACTTCCTGCAAGGCGCTTAAGCCAAGTAATGCGCCACTGCAATTGCCAATGAGCGTCACGGAATCTGTCGGCAGTCGCAGAATTTCCGCCGCGATGTCTTGCCCCAATGCCGCCAATTCCCATTTCGCGGGTGACGGCGATTTCCCGTGGCCCGGCAAATCCACGCTGTAGAGCGTCGCGTCTGTCGGCAAAAACGGAACCAACGGTGCAAACGTGGCGTGATCGCCGCTCCAGCCGTGTAAGCCGAAAAAGACGCGGCTTCCCTGTCCGTACTGTTTCACAAACATCGTCATCGGCGCTCAGGATCAGTGCGCGCGAGCCTGAATACGCTCCGCCGTCAATTTGCCGCCCAGCACCACCATCGGCATTCCGGTTCCTGGTGTGGTGCTCGCACCGACGTAATACAG
This sequence comes from Acidobacteriota bacterium, assembly GCA_016789605.1. Taxonomy (GTDB): domain Bacteria; phylum Acidobacteriota; class Blastocatellia; order RBC074; family RBC074; genus RBC074. Next base: position 26,108 of record JAEUQO010000348.1, on the reverse strand, counting down.
TCCGTCAACTTCGCTGGAATAGTTGCGCTCTCGGAAAGGCCCGACTTGAAACAACGTATGCGCTGCACCGAACGCCGAACCGTCATACAGCCCAAAGCGGCGTTGCCATTCGGCAGGCGTAAAGATGTCTTCTGCCACAATGCGCTCAGGGTCGAGGTCCACATTGTGCTCCCACAACCGTTCGAGCACGCGTTGTTTGGTCTGGGCGATGATCGTCTGCCAATCAATGTCTGAATCTGCGCCGCGCAATTCGCTCAGCAACGGCGTAGGCACCAACACAAACATGGAAGTGTCTCCCGCAGGAGCCAAACTGGCATCCGTTTCAGAGGGAGCCGCGACATAAAACGGCAAATGACGGGGAATCTGTTTGAAATGGAACAGGTCATCAAATGCGCTGGCATAATCTTCTGGCAAAAAGATGGTGTGGTGTCCGATGTTTTTGACCGGGCCGCGCACGCCCCAATAAAACGTCAAAACGCCCGGCGTCATGCGAGTGCGCGTCATGCGTGAACGCAACGTGGAACGCAGCGAATAATCGCCCAGCAATTCTGTGTTTGTCGTTGGCACATCCACGTTCGAAACCACTGTGCGCGCCGCGTGAAATTCTCCCGTCGCCATTTCCACGCCGGTGACATCACGGCCTTCGATCACTATGCGCTTGACACGCTTGCCAGTATGAATTTCGACGCCGAGTTCCAGCGCCAACCTTGTAATGCCTTCGACCAATCCGTAAATGCCGTTTTTGGGCAGCCACAAACCGTACGCCAATTCGCCATACGACAAAATCGAAAACAACCCCGGCAATTGATACGGCGAACCGCCCAGATACATGCCGTAAGACCCCAGCGCTTCGCGGATGTAACGGCTTTTGAAAAAGCGACCGAGCTCGCTATCAAGCGAACGCCAGATGCTCATACGCGTCATCTCGCTGAAACTGAGCGCGCCCAGCCATTTCAGCGGATTGTCTTCGTTGCGCGTGACCAGTTTGTCGAACGACAAGCGATACTTGATGCCTGCGTCTTCCAGAAATGCCAGCACATTCGGACGGCATCCCGGTTCCAGCCGCTCACATTCCTCCATCAAAGCCTGTAAATTCGACGACAACGTAAACCGCGTCCCGTCCGGCCACTGAAAGCTGACTGACGGATCAACCGCGATCAGTTCGACGTAATCTTTCATCTCGCGGCCAGCGGCGCGAAACAGGTTTTCAAACACCCAGGGATAATTCAGCAGCGTTGGTCCGGTGTCGAACTTGAATCCGTCGTGCTCGATGCGATTGGCACGTCCGCCAACACGATCATTGGCTTCAAACAACGTGACGTGATAGCCCGCCAGCCGCAGGTGAATGGCCGTGCTCAAACCGCCCAGCCCGCCACCAATAACGATGACGTGCTTTCCGGCAGAGCCGTGCCCGTTGCCATTTCGCTTCCCATTCCCATTCATTCCCATTGCTTTCACTCCTAGGCGCGCAAATACGCCAGCGGCAAGCGCCAGTATTTGCTGGCTGGCAAAACCCGAAACTTCTCTCTTAGTGGAACGCTCTCGCGATGCTGGATGCCGCGCGGACTGAGCGCAATGCGGGCATTCAACTGGCGATAGACATCAATGCACGCGCGAATCGCCACGCGACTGTCGTGATGAAAGGCATCCAGATTGGCCTGCGAGCGTTCGTAATACTCTTCGGTCAAGGCGGTGAGATGACGCAAAACGCGATTGAGCGCTGCTTGCTGTCCAGGATCAGCGGCATCCATTTCGCTGATGCCTTCGGCGCGCAGCATGTCCTGTGGCAGGTAAACACGCCCACGGCGCTGATCTTCTGCCACATCGCGCAAGAAGTTTGTCAGTTGCAGTCCGATGCCCAGGTCGCGCGCACTGGCCAGGGCGCGGTCAAAATCACCCGGCCTGGCAGAGCCGTAAACGTAGGTCAGAAAGTACCCAACAACAATTGCGCTGCCGTAAATATAGGATTCGATCAAATCATCCAACGTGGCAAAGCTGCGCGGCCAGACATCCAATCGCATGGCGTCCAAAAACGCGTGGTAATGCTCGCGCGGGATTCCCGTACGGCGCACGACATCGGCAAAGCTGGCGACAAAACACGGCGCGCCCTGTCGCAATGACTCCTGCAAAGATTTTGCCTGGAATGCTTCGTCATAACGCGCTGCCCATTCGTTCAGCAATTTGGTGCGTTGCACCTGCGTCATGGGAAAGGTATCCACGACTTCATCGGGATAGCGCACGGCGGCATAAATCGCTTCGACTTGCGCGCGCTTCGCAGGCGGTAAAAAGCGTGTCACGATAAAAAAGCTGGTGCTGTAATTTTTCAGGACCGCGCGCGCCTGTTTGACGATGAGCTCCCAGGCGTCTTCTTCCGAAGGAGCAGCCAACGCTCGTTCGCGTGTGTCACGCTCTAACTCGGCCCACTTCGTCTGGCTCCACACTTCAGGCGTGGGAGCTGTCACCGACGGATTGTGTTGTGTATGCGTCATGTTTCGTCAGCCAGTTTGTCTTTGCTGCGTTTTCTGCTCTTAAACACACGTTGCCCTGCTTCAGTCATCTCACAATGCTCCGCGTGAAATGCTGTCGCCCGTAAGCAAGTGCAATTGTTGCTTGAATCAATGAAACAACGCTGGGTGCGTACCGAGTTGCGCGCTTCTGCCCGCAAGCGCTTCGACACGCTTGATATAAGACTTCACATCAAATTTGCGCGCACAACCGCCAGCCGTCATATACCGAATCATGCCAAACACCGGGCGCGCAGGCGGCCAGGGACGATCATGCTTGCCGCCAATCGCCCAGGCGACGCCGGTGTATCCATTCGGATCGCGTCCATCCAGTTCGTAGCGGTCATTCAGGCGCACCGCAATGTCAAACGCTTCCTCCGGACTGGGCGTCCATTCCAGAATCTTCTTTGCCCAGTACATGCGCAAATATCCGTGCATCCGTCCGGTCACCACCATTTCCAGTTGCGCCGCGTTCCACAATGGATCGTGCGTTTCCGCCTGTTCCAGCTCGGCTTCGTTGTAAAGATAGGGTCGCGGATCAGCCCGGTGTTCTGCCAGCGTTTTTCGCGCCCATTCGTGACACCCCGCCAGCTTGTCGTATTGTGGATTGCGCGCCACAAAGTTAATGGCCAATTCGCGCCGTACGATCATCTCTTCCAGAAAAGCGTCTTTGGCGATTTGCGGAGCCTCGGCATCGCGCACTGCCAGTGCGATCGTGTGCGGCCCCAATTGCCCAAAATGCAAATACGCCGACAAATTGCTGGTGCCCGGCAGATGCGGCAAATTGCGCGCAGTGTCGTAATCCCGCAACCCGTGCTGCACAAACTGGCGCAACACATTCTGGCCAGCGCGCGTACCGCCGACATAATGACTGACCGGCTGCGTGCTGCGATCTAGCGGCAAATCTGAAAGAACCGTTTGCTCATCAAGCGGCTGACTCGCGGGCCGCGTTGCATCAGTCCAGCGATGTCGGGCGTTTGGGTTTTCCAGTGGCGTGAAAAACGCCGACAGCAACTTATGAAGCTTTGGCCGCAAGGTGCGGGCGGCATATTCTTCCTTGGGAAAGAACTTGCTCGGCACGATCACATCAGCGTCCACCGTCCAGAAAGGCACGCGCAATTTGCGCGTGGCACTTTGCCGCCAGCCTTCAGGTTCACGCATCGGATTTTCGTCACCGATGACCAATGCCGCGCCAACCTCAGCGCAAAACCGAATCAAGTCGTGCTGTGGATATGCGCGAAACACAAACGCAGCGCCGCGTTTTTCGACCTGCTCCCAAGTCTCACGAATGCCCGCCACCAAAAATGCATAGTGACGCCAATTGGAATTCGGATACTTCGGATGCAAGCCGAAAAATACCGCTAACGGCTTTTGCAATTCGTTGGCCACCTTGATGGCCATATCAAGCGCTGGATTGTCCCAACCGCGTTGCGCGCGCTGCATCCAATAGACAACACATTTGCCTTGTGGATCAGGCAATCCCTCTCGCCGCACAACGACGCGCGGGTCTTGCTGTAACTGTGCCAGCGCGCTCACCGCGCTCCCGCCGCCAGATTGCCAGAGAGAGCGCCGCTGCGGGCAACAAAAGGCACAACGTCGCCTCCCGGTCGCAACAATTCCGCCGTCGCCTGACGCCGATAATCAAAGATCTCCTGCAAGGCACGCTTCACGAACAAAGAGTGGGCAATGCGCCCCAGAATGCCAAACGGCAGGCGGTACAACACCCGGTCGCGCATCAACGTCACATTGGGCGACACCTCTTTGAACGTGTGCGTGTGATGCCAAAGCAAATACGGCCCCGAAAGCTGTGTGTCTACGAATTTCTCTTCCGGCTGCCAGCACTCGATCAATGTGCGCCAACGAAATGGCACGCCGTATAACTTCAATTCGTATTCAATGAGCGTGCCTTCATCCATAGAAATGGGGGCAGGCGTCACAACGCGAAATTTCAAAAATGGTGGTGTAATCCGCTCCAGGTTATACGCATCGCAAAAGAATGCGAAAGTTTCTGCCCGCGAGAGCGGAATGGTCTGTTCGCGTTCCAAAACGTAGGTGTACATAACTTCCTTGACTGACAAAGAGCGAAACCAGCCGCGCAGCCTTTCTCTGGCCTGCGCACGCTAAGGTTCGGTTATTTCAAAATTGCTTCAAGCGCCGACCGTAATTGCGGGAAACGGAATTGATAGCCTGTCTCCAACGCAATACGCGGAGTCACGTACTGGCTGTTTAGCAACACATCCGCCATCTCTCCCAACAGCATTCGCAAGGCGAATTCCGGAACCGGCAGGAATGTCGGTCGGTGCAAAACAGACGCAAATTCACGCGTGAATTGTTCGTTATTGACGATCCCCGGCGCGACGCCGTTGATCGGCCCTTGAATCGGTTGCAACAAGGCGTGCCGCAACACGCCGACAATGTCATCTAAATGAATCCAGGGAAACCATTGCTGCCCGTCACCGAGGCGTGCGCCCAAGCCAAGTTTGAACGGCAGCAACATTTTTTCCAGTGCGCCGCCTTCCTGACTGAGCACCACGCCAATACGCGCACAAGTTACGCGTACGCCAAACGTGGCAGCTCGCTCTCCCTCCTTCTCCCATGCAAGACAAACATCGCTCATAAATCCTGTTCCCGGCGTCGAATGCTCGTCTAATTTCTCATCCCCCCGATTGCCGTAATATCCGACTGCCGAACCGCAAACCAGAACTTTCGGCTTATGAGCAAGTCCTTTCATTCCATCAACTAAATTTCGCGTACCTATCACGCGCGAGTTGCGAATGCGTCCTTTTTGTGTCGGCGTCCATCGTCCAGCGGCGATAGGCTCTCCAGCCAGATGCACAACTGCCTCAACTCCTTCCCAAGCTGCAACCGGCGGAATTTCCTGCTCAGGCTGCCAGGCGAAGGCCTTTGCGTTGCCGGGCAAAGAGTGCCCGCTCCCCTTCCGCGAAAGGACAACCAGCTCGTGTCCTTCGGCGGCCAGCACACGGCACAGTGCCTTGCCGATCAATCCTGTTGCACCAGTGAGTAAAACTCTCATAAGTCTTTATCCAAGAAACGGTAAAGGGAAACAGCAGAGGTTTGCCGTTTCATTTTTCCCGTAACAAAATCCGTCTGGATCGCCTGTCCAGGAAAAACCATCTTACGCTACTTCTGTCCTAAACATATCCTCGACAAATCAAGCATATCATCTGAGAATGGAGAGTCAATCCAGTTTCCGTTCAAATCCACATCTTGACAAAAATACAACATTCTCAGACTATGCTGTTGCTATGGAACAGGGAGAAAACGCAAATAACGCTTATTCAACGACACCTAAATACCGGATTGGCGCGGTCAGTCGCTTAACCGGGCTTTCAGCCGATGTCGTTCGGGTTTGGGAACGTCGTTATACCGCGATCAGTCCACAACGAAGCGATGGCGGTTCGCGGCTATATTCCGATGCGGATATTGCACGACTGCGTAAGCTGCGTCAGGCAGTCGAACTTGGACACGCCATCGGTCAAGTTGCCAAGTTGCCTGACAACGAACTGGAAACACTTGCGGGCAAACATCGCGCAACCTTTTCAGTCCCCAACGAAACGGTGGATCAATACGAAATCACGCGCGAACGCTTTCTCGAAGCGATTTCGCGTATGGATGTCGTGACTGCGGATGAGGAAATCAATCGCGCCGCAACGCTTTATCCGCCACGCGTGATCGTCAAACAGATTGTGGCCCCACTGTTGTCTGAAATTGGCGATCGCTGGGCGCATCGTGATTTCGGCATCGCTCACGAACACGTTGCGACCAACCTGATTCGCAACCTGCTCAGTTCTCTGTTCCGGCTGTATCCGCCCGACGAATCAGCAGAAACAATCGTGCTGGCGACCCTGCCCGGTGAACGCCACGAATTCGGCATTCTGCTGGGAGCGCTGATTGCAGCCACGCGGGGTTGGCGGGTGATCTATTTGGGTGTGGATTTGCCTGCGTTAGAAATCGTACGCGCCGTCAAACTGACCAAAGCGCGTGTGCTTGCCCTGAGCCTGGTGAACGCGCAAAACTCTGCCACAGAAGACGAATTGCGCGCCTTGGCGCAACATCTACCGCCCAGTTTGCGCGTCTGGATTGGTGGCGGCGATGCACTGCGTTTTCGCGAGCTGATTGAGCGAAATGACTGGGTTCTGTTACGCGATCTTGACGATCTGGATGACCGGCTCAAACGCTGAGCCGGTCGTTCCCGATCAATTTCCTCTCTCCCCTTCTGTCAATTTTTGGTCTCGTCTATAATCCTCACGCTCGCGACGACGTGAGCCTTCGCCTCACAGAAGACCGCTCCACTTCATTATTGATTGCCCTTCACGGACGTTATCCACGTTGCATTCGGCAACGCTGAAAAGTTGTCGAAAAGTTGCCGCTCCCTAGTATCTGCATGAAAAAAGGTCTCTTCGTTTTTGCCTGCACGCTTATCGTTCTGTCTCTCGTCCCCATTCTGTTTTACACGTCTGCCCAGCAACCAGCAGCGACGTCTGCCACGGCACGGCGGGAAACGTCCGCAGCGGGTCTCGCAGATTTTGACATCCGCGCCGACTTGCAACGCACGCAAGAAGCAACGGAACAGGCTCAAACAAAAGCCCGGGCTCTGCAACAAACGCGACCGACCGTGCAACTGCGCTGGAGTTCGTTGACCGGTACACCCAGCCGCCTCTATAGCTTCACGCAAACATTGAGTGAACCAAGCAACGAGGACGCTGAAACCATCGCCAAGCGATTTTTCAAACGACAGGCGGCGCTCTTTCAACTCTCCGCCCAGGAAGTTGACGCGTTGCGCGCTGTCCGCCAATACCGTAGCGAACACAACGGAGTGACGCATCTGACCTTGCGCCAATCTGTCGGCGACATCGAAATCTTTCAGGGCGAATATGCGCTGCATCTGGATCGCAGCGGCGCAATTCTGGCTGCAGGCGGTGAACTCATTCCTAATCCCAGCCAAGCTGTGCGTGTGACAGCCGCGCGGCTGACGGCAACTAGCGCTCTGCGCCAAGCTGCCACGTATGCAGGCAGCGAAATCACGGGCGCGCTCAATCGGAGCACAGAACCGACAACCCAAGCTCAACGCCAGCGTTTTCGCCCCACTGATGGCGCGCGCATTTTCAGCCAGGATATCGAAGCGCAGTTGGTCTACTTTCCTATCGCGGCCAATCAATTGCGGTTGGCGTGGGAATTCACACTCTGGATGCGTGAAACGCCAGACGTGTATCACATCGTCGTGGATGCTGAACGTGGCGCCTTACTGTACCGGCAAAATCTGACGTGGTATTGCGGAACCACTCCGGCATCTGACGAGCAAGCTGCCGTCAGCACGCTGTCACTCAACGCCAGGAGCTACCCGGCCTTTGCCAATCACAAAGTATTTGCGCAAACACAAACCGGACCGCGTGGCCTGGTGTTCACGTTGGATAGTCCTCGCCCGGCCAATCCTTACACGACAGACACGCCTGCGCTGGCAGAGCGGCGAGAGCTTCCCTTTCGCGCGACGCCCTTCAACGGCGTGAACATCTTTCCCGCCAATGACCCGCACGAAGACTGGTGGGCGGGCCAACCGGCGACCGGCTTGATCAGCAACAACACCGACACTCATCTGGATCGGAACAATGATAGCGTTGCGGATCAGCCGCTCGTGACCGTCGAAAACGGCAACTTCACGTTTCCGCTCGATCTGACGAAAGCGCCGACCGAAGAAAACAATCAGAAAGCCGCCCAGGCCAATTTGTTTTACTGGGTCAATCGTTATCACGACATTCTGTATCTGTTCGGATTCAACGAAGCGGCGGGCAATTTTCAAACGAATAATTTTGGCAAAGGCGGATTTGGCAATGATGCCTTGTTTGCCGATGCACAGGATGGCGGCGGGCTGAACAATGCCAATTATGCCGGCGGAAGTGACGGCACAACGGGCAGAATCCAGATGTACTTGTGGACAGGCAATCCGCAACTGGACGGCAGCCTGGATCAAGGCATCATCCTGCACGAGCTGTCCCATGGCCTGAGCACGCGCCTGGTTAGCAACCTGTTTGGTGTGCACGGCAGCGGCATGGGCGAAGGCTGGTCGGATTATTTCGGCATCGTCCTGTTGCGATCTGCCAATGACGACCTGGATGGAAGCTATGGCGTCGGGCAATACGTCACCAACAATCAACGGCGCGGGATTCGCCGGTTCCCCTATAACAACAACACCAAAATCTATCCGTTCGGCTATGGCGATCTCGCCGTCAGCAACGAAGTTCACGACGTGGGCGAAATCTGGTGCAACATGCTGCTCGAAATGCGCGCGGCGCTGATTCGTCGTCACGGCTTCCCAGAAGGCCAACGACAAAGCATTCAGTTGGTTGTGGATGGGTTGAAGCTTTCGCCGAGCGGCCCAACCTTTGTAGATGCCCGCAACGCCATTATGCTGGCTGATCGTGTCAACAATGGCGGCGCCAATCAATGCTTGCTCTGGCAGGCATTCAGCAAACACGGGCTGGGGTTTTCGGCCTCGGCACTCGATGCGCGCGATGGGTTCCCCAATAACGCCACCGATATGCCGTCGTTTTGTACTGACTTGGGAACGATCCGTTTCGATCAGAAGAATTACCTCCTGGGTGAAACCGCAAAAATTTTCATTGGGGACCGTAACGCCATCGGCTCACTTTCCATTCGCGTGCGCAGCTCGGTCACAGGCGATCAGGAAACGCTTCCGCTGACGCCCAGCACAATTTTCGTGGGCGATTACAGCACCAGCATCCGCACAGCTCCTGGCGCAGCGCTGGCGGGTGACGGCGTGTTGCAAGCGTCGCTGACAGTGGGCGACAAAATCATCGTCACGTACGATGACGCCAATTCAGGCACCGGCTCGCCAGCACAAATCACGGCGCAATCTGACATCGCAGGCGAAAAAACGATCTTTGATGACAATGTCGAACGCGGAAATCTGGGGTGGCAAGTACGCGGCAAACCGACCGTCAGTTGGGGCATCACAGAAACGCGCGCGGCGTCTCCTGCGCGCGCCTGGGCAGATAGTCCAACAGGCAACGCCGCCGCCAACAGTGATGTCTCGTTGGTTTCGCCGCTCTTCGATTTTTCACGCGCAGGCAGCGTCGTGCTGACCTTTGCGCAAAGCTACATTCTGACAACGGGGCTGGATTACGCCATTGTGGAAGCGTCGCTTGACGACGGCGTCAGTTGGAATCGTGTGACGGCATTCAGCGGCGTGCAAAGCAGTTTTGCCCAGACGCGCCTAACGCTGGATGCGCTGGCGGGGCAAGCCAAAGCGCGCGTGCGGTTTCGGTTGCTGACCACAACCGCAACCGACGGCTGGACGATAGACGACATTCGCATCATTGTGCGCACCGCTGACCGAGCTGAGCTGCCAACGGCCAGTGAACTTGCGCCGCAGATACTTGGCCTCAGTCCGGCCTTTGGCTCTCCGGTTGGCGGCACAGCGGTCACCATCAGCGGCGCAAATTTCACTCAGGATTCTGATGTGCGCGTTTTGTTTGACGGGATTCCCGCTACAAACGTTCGTGTGCTTGGCAGCACCACCATCGCGGCTATCAATCCGCCGCGTGCTGCAGGCAAATCTTCGGTGCGTGTCGAAACGCGTTATGGCACAGCCACACTCGGCAACGCTTTCACCTATCACCTCAATGGCAGCGTCACCAGTGCGCCGGAACTGATCAATGTCTTTCCCGCGACCGGAGCGATTCGCGGCGGAGCCATCGTCACGGTCAACGGGGCAAACTTCACGCCAGAAACAACGGTGCAATTCGGCGGGCAAAATGCACGCGCAAGCTTTATCAATGCCAACACCTTGCGCGTCACAACGCCTGCGGCAAACGCCCCCGGTTCTGTGGAGGTAACCGCGAATAACATTCCCAACCCCACAACGCCACAAGCAAAGCTAACAGGCGCATTCACGTACACCACGACCACGCCGCCCACAGTCAGGCTTTTGTCTCCTGGCGGTGGCGAACGTATTTACACTGGCGCAACAATTCCGCTGCAATGGCAATCTGCTGACAACCGCGCGCTCTCACGACACAGGTTGCAGTTATACAATGGCACAACCGCCGTCACGACCATTGCCGACAACCTGCCCGGTGAAGCCCAGTCATTCGTTTGGAATTTGCCGAGTTCCTTGCCCGCAATCGCACAGGCGCGCATTCGCGTGGTGGCCATAGACGACGAAGGCACAGAGGCGGAAGCCTTTTCACCCTCGACGTTCACCTTGTTGCGCCGCTGGGAAACCATGCCCAATTTGCCGGGCGGGTTGAACCGTTTGGCGGCAGTTAGCGAAGGACAATACCTATACAGCATTGGCGGACGGTTGACGGGCGGCAATGCCACAGCCGTGACAACCGTGCAACGCTTTGATCCGGCAGCCAGCGCAGCAGGCTGGACTGCGCTGGCCCCCTTGCCCAAGGCCTTAAACGCGCTGCGCGCCACAGCGCTCAGCGGCAAAATTCACGTGCCCGGCGGCATCAATGTCAGCGCCGAAATCGAACGAGTACATTTTGTTTACGACGTTGCGGCAAACAATTGGACAACGCTTGAACCGCCGCCGACCGGTGTCTTGAATTACGGCCTGGCTACAGATACCAGCAGCGGTATCTTCTATATGACTGGCGGCAGCGATCTGACCGCAGGTGTCACGACAGTCCAAACGTTCGACACCAAAACCAACCTGTGGAAGACATTGCCGCCGCTGCAAGAAGGCCGCTTTGCCCACGAATCCATCTTTGCCAACGGCAAGCTCTATGTCATCGGTGGTATCAGCGGCGCAGGCACGCTGGCCAGCGGCGAAGTCTTTGACCCAGCCACGCAAAAATGGACGGCGATTGCGCCGATGAATCTGGCGCGGTCGTATATGACCAGCGTCTTGGCGCGCGATACCGGCGGGCGTTTGTTATGGCTGGTCATCGGCGGAGAAAACAACAGCGCCTTGCCGCTTGGCTCTCTGGAAGCTTACGACTTTGCCAACGATCGCTGGACGTTGCTCGACGGTTCGTATGATCAGCCGCAAGCGCGTGCGCGCGCAGCTAGCGCGGTCTTGCAGGGCACGGTCTATACACTCGGCGGTTTATCCGCAACCAGCTTCGGCACCACCACCGCCAGCACCAACGAACGGTTGTCATTGGATGGCATCGTCTTTAACAGTATCAATCAGCCGCCGGTAGTGGTTGTGCCTGCCGGACAACAAATCGCAACCGCCAACCAGGTCTTGAAATTCATAGTTTCAGCGCAAGACCTGGGCGCGAGTTCGCCCGTCACGCTCACGGCAACCGATTTACCTGCCGGAGCAACTTTCACCGTCAGCAACCAAAGCAACAACAGCGCGCAAGGTGTCTTTCAATGGACGCCCGGCGCAGCGGATATGGGGCGCAGCTTTACACTGAATTTCGCCGCCAGTGATGGAACGCTGAGCGAGATCAAATCCGTCGTCGTCAATGTCGTTTCCACCACGCCACTGGCTTCGGTAAATGCGGGAGACTTTCGCGGTGGAATGCTTGCACCAGATTCCATTGCCGTGGCGTTTGGGGCCAATTTAGCGCAGCGCGCTGAAATTGCGCAGTCCTTTCCGCTGAACACAGAGCTTTCCGGTGTGACGCTAACAGTGAATGGCATTGCCGCGCCGCTCTTTTATATCTCGCCCACACAAATCAACTTTCTGGTACCGGCAGGAGTAGGACCGGGACTGGCGACGATCATCGTAAAACATGCTGTGGGTGGTTATGCCTTGGGTACGACAGAAATCGTCAGCGCCTCTCCCGCGTTATTCACTGCTGACGCGACCGGGCGCGGTGATGCAGTAGCACTGGCAACCGCGGACGGAGTGAATTATCAAACTGCGCCGTTTGATGTGTCAGTGAACGGACGGCCCAATGTGCTAATCCTCTTTGGCACCGGGTTGCGGCGTGCGATGGCCACCAATCCATCGGATGACAATGGCGTCGCCGAATCTGTCAGCGTCACGGTTGATGGTCAGTCAGCCCGCGTCTTGTATGCAGGCGCGCAAGGAACCTTTGCCGGACTGGATCAGCTCAATGTGGAATTGCCCGCTACGCTGGCAGGCGTAGGACCTCGGCGAGTTACGGTGCAGGTTTCCGTTAATGGCGGCCAAACAAATCCCGTCACAATCTTGCTCAAATAGGCGATCTCGTGTTGCGCACTCAGAGTTGGGCTGGCAATATGAGCGCGCTGTGCCAACACCATGACCAGAACCAATACACATCAGCCATGTGCAAGTTCAAAACCCTGTGAAAAAACTGTTCAGGAGTATATTCAATGAAACGAACGACCCTCTTGTTTATCAGCCTGCTCCTTTTCGGAGCGCTCTTGGTTTCCGTGTCCACCTCTGCCCAGCGCCAGCCGGTGCCTGCCACGGTAACCTCACAAACCCCAACAGCTGGGCGGCAAAGCGCACGTCAGTTGCCACGCACGCACGCCGAAGTTGATCTTCGTAATGTTCACAAACGGTCGCTGACCAGTCCCGTGGACGCAGAAACAAGCGCCAACCTGCAAGGACCGGAACGGCTGGCGATTCGCACTGCCGGGCGCGAGTCTCGCTTGAAACGCCAGCGCCCCAGCACGCAAATGCTCTGGAGCTCTTTGTCGGGCACGCCCAGCCGCGTGTGGAGCTTCAGCGAAACATTGGCAGGGCCAAGCCCTGACGATCCGACGGATACCGCACGTCAGTTCCTCAAAACCAACGGCGATCTGTTTCTGCTGGATGACAGCGAAGTAGACAATTTGCGCGTTGCGCGCCGGTATAGCACCGAACACAACGGGCTGACGCACGTAACCCTCGGCCAACAACACAGGGGCATTGAAGTGTACCAGGCGGAATACGCCATCCACGTGACGCGTGATGGCTCCGTGCTGGCCGCCAGCGGTGAACTGATTCCTGAACTTGCCGCCGCGATCAATACCGTTCAGCCGACCTTGACCGCAGCCGAAGCGTTACGTCTGGCGGCGCAGGAAGTCGAAGAACAACTGACCGCCCCGTTGACGTTGCGCCAACAACCCAGCGGCGCTGAGCAACGCCAGGAATTTGACCGCAGCGCCGGATTTGGCGATCACGTGCCAGCGCGGTTGGTGTACTTCCCGCTTTCGGCCAAGCAGGTTCGCCTGGGCTGGCAGTTCATCATCACGATGCGCGAAACGCCGGACATGTATTACACGATCATTGATGCCGAACGCGGCTCGCTGCTCTATCTGCACAACCTGACCTGTTACGACGAAAATCCGCTCAAACCGCACGGACAGGTTTACACCAAAGAAAGCCCGCGCCCGAATTTGCCGCGCACCACAGCGAATCCACCGACCGTTGAACGCGAAGACCTGCCGTTTCGCGCTGCGCCATACAACGGCAAGACCATCTTTGAAGTGAGCAATGTGCATTACGATTGGTGGGCAGGCGCAACCGCCACTGGCTTGATCAGCAACAACACCAACACATATCTGGATCGCGACGCCAACAATCAGCCAGATGCCGCACGCGCAAGCGCAGCGGACGGCAACTTTTCCTTTCCGGTAGACCTGACACAGGAACCGACCACGGAAAACAACCAACGCGCGGCACAGGTCAATTTGTTCTATTGGATCAATCGTTATCACGACATTTTGTATTCGTTTGGCTTTACCGAAAGCGCGGGAAATTTCCAAACGAACAACTTCAATCTGGGCGGCACCGGCAATGACGCCGTGCTCGGCGAAGCGCAAGACGGTTCGGGTACCAACAATGCCAACTTCGCGACGCGCCCTGACGGCCAACCGGGCCGCGTGCAGATGTATTTGTGGACGGGGACAACGCCGCAACGCGACGGCGATTTTGACCAGGGTGTGGTCATTCATGAATTGACACACGGACTGAGCAATCGCTTGATCGGCAACGCGGGCGGATTGAGCGGCGCACAAGACGGCGGTATGGGCGAAGGCTGGTCAGATTATTTCGGCCTGGTCTTGCTCGCGCAAGAAAACGATCCGCTCAATGGCACCTACCCCGTTGGTCAATTTGCGCTCAACAACTATACGCGCGGCATTCGCCGATTTCCGTACAGCACCGAAACCTCTGTGTTTCCGCTCACGTTCAAAGACATCCGGCTGTCTTTTGAAGTCCATAACGTCGGCGAAATCTGGTGCAACGCGCTGTGGGAAATGCGCGCCCAGCTGATTCAGAAATACGGCTTTCAGGAAGGCCAACGGCAATCCATCCAACTGGTCGTGGACGGCATGAAGTTGTCGCCCATCGTGCCCTCGTTCCTGGATGCACGCAATGCGATCCTGCTGGCCGATCGCGCCAATAACAACGGCGCGAATCAGTGTTTGTTGTGGCAGGCATTCAGCAAACGCGGGATGGGGTTCAAAGCGTACACAACCGATACGACCGATCCCACACCGGTTGAAGACCTGGGAACCGCGCCGTTCTGCAGCGACATTGGTGTTCTGTCCTCCGACAAAATCAATTACGTCGCGGGTGAGACTTTGCGCATTTCGCTGGGAGACCGCAACGCGACCGGCAACGTCACAGTGCGCGTCACAACCAATATTACCGGCGATCAGGAAAACGTCACGCTTACGCCTGAGCCCAATGTGCCAGGCAGCTATGTAGGCACGCTGCCGTTGGTCGAAGGCCCGGCAGCTGCTGGAAACGGTTCGTTGCAAGGAAGACCGGGCGACGAAATCGCCATCACCTACAACGATCCCAACACAGGTAACGGTTCGCCGGGCAGCGTCGCCCGCAGCGCCTTCCTAACACGAGAAAAACCGCTCTTTGAAGACAATGTGGAAAATGGCAACCAGGGTTGGATTCCCTCCGGCAACTGGGCCATCACCAGCAGCAAATCAGGATCAAGCCGCCGCAGTTGGACTGATAGTCCCGCGGGCAATTACGCAAACAGCAGTAATACCTCGCTCACGTCTCAGCTTTTCGATTTCACGGGTTTCAACGAAATCACGCTGACATTCGCGCAAAGCTATGACATCGAAGACCGTTTTGACCTGGGCGTCGTCGAATATTCGACGGATGACGGCGTTACCTGGCAACGGGCAGCAAATTTCACCGGTGTGCAAAGCGACTTTCGCCAGGCGCAAGTCAATTTGCGGGCGCTCGATGGTGTCACGCGGGCGCGCATACGCTTCCGTTTGATTTCGGACGGCGGTGTCGTGGGCGACGGTTGGTATATTGATGACATTCGCATCAATGGTCGCTCTGGCAATCCAGGGATCATCCCGCCGGGCAGTACGCCGGTACCAGCCATCACCAACGTCAGCCCGGCGTCGGGCTTACCTGCTGGCGGCACGCGGGTCACGATCAGCGGCGTCAGCTTTACCGAAAATGAAAACACGACGGTCACCTTCGATGGTCTGCCCGCAACCAATGTGAACGTGCTCAGCGGCGGCACCATTGTCGCGACGACGCCACCTCATAACGTTGGCGCAGTCACCGTGCGCGTTGCCAGCCGCAATGGCGTAGCGGCGCTGACAAGCGGGTTTACGTATTATCAACCCGGCGGCAATACCACTGCGCCAACCATAGACACCTTGTTCCCCAACACTGGTTCGACACGAGGCGGCACAGCGGTCACCGTCATCGGCACGAATTTCAGCCCTGAAACCAGCGTCACCTTTGGCGGAACGGCGGGCACAGCAACGTTCATCAATGCCAATACGTTGCGCGTGTTGACACCAGCCAACAGCGCCACCGGCGGGGTCGAAGTTGCCGCTGCCAACGGCGCTGCCCGTGCGACCCGAGCCAACGGATTCAGTTATGTCTCGACCACGCCGCCCACGGTGCAATTGCTGTCTCCGACGGGCGGAGAAACTCTCTTTGCCCGCAGCGTCATCAACATCAGTTGGCGTTCGTCGGACAATCGCTCTGTTGCGCGCCACCGCGTGTCGTTGATGCGCAACACCGGCTCAACGCTGACGCTCGTCTCTGATCTGGCGACCGAACTTGGCGGCGAAGCCCAATCATTTAGCTGGACGATTCCCACCAACATTCAAGCAACAACGCAAGCGCGCATTCGCGTGATCGCGATTGACGACGAAGGCACCGAAACCGAAGCCGTATCGAGCAACGATTTCACCCTGGCCTTACGCTGGGAACCTTCTGCTCTGCTGCCAACGGCCTTGCAGCGGCAATTCGTGGCGAGTGACGGACAATCGCTCTATGCCTTTGGCGGACGCGCAACCACATCCAGCGCGACCACGGTGTCAACCACGCAGCGCCTTGACCCGGCGGCGAGTCCATTGGCCTGGACAAGCACGAATCTGGCCCCGATGACCACCGGAATGAACGGCGGCGACGCGGTGTTCCTCAAAGGCAAGTTTTATCTGCCAGGAGGGGTCACATCAGGCGTCGTCACGACGGCTCTTAATCAGGTCTACGATCCGGCGGCAAACACTTGGGAAAGCAAGGCTGACGTTCCGATCGGCGCGTTGTTCTATGCTACCGCAGTGGATACACCGCGCGGTGTGTTTTATCACCTGGGCGGATCAACCAATGCGAGCACTGTTGTGCCCACAAACGGCGCGCGCAGCTACAACCCGGACACAAACACCTGGAGTACCTTGCCCGCGATGGGCAGCAGCCGCGCCGGACACGAAGCGGCCGTCATCGATGGCAAACTCTATGTTGCCGGTGGTGTGGGAGCGACGGGCGGATTGGCGAGCGCAGAAGTATTCGATTTCGCGGCGCAAACCTGGACCCCCATTGCCCCGCTGAACCGTCCGCGCGGGTTTGCGATCAATTTTGTCAGCCAGGATCCTGCGGGTAATCCGCTCTGGTTTGTCGTCGGCGGGCAAGACCTGGAAACCGGCGCAGCCTTGGGCGTCGAGGTCTATCAAGTCCGTCAGAATCGTTGGGTGGTACTCGACAATTCCTTCCTGCTGACGATTCCACGTACGCTGATGGGCGGCGCAGTCGTGGGGGATTACTTCTATGCGGTGGGTGGCGCCACGCCCAGCACCAGCAATCGCACGGTGGAGCGGATCAAGATGAATACCATTACCGCTTTACCGCTGAACCAGGCGCCAGTGTTGGCAGTGCCAGGAAATACCATTGCAGTTGCCAACAACGAAGTGCGGTTTGTGGTGCAGGCGCTTGACCTGGGTTCCAGTGCGCCAATCACGATTAGCGCCACGGGCCTGCCCAATAGCGCGACGTTCACCACCGAAACGATCACCAACAATGCGACGCGCGGCACGTTCCGCTGGACGCCGTCTGCCGCCGACAACGGACAAGCGTTCAACCTGACGTTCACCGCCAGCGATGGACAATTGAACGATGTCAAAACCGTCAATTTGCGCGTGGTCACCGCGGGCGCAGTGACAGCCGTAAACGCCGCAGACTTCAAACAAGGACCGTTGGCGGCGGATTCGATTGCGGCGGCTTTTGGTTCGAACCTGGCGGTGCGCACAGAAATCGCGCGCGACCTGCCGCTGCCACTGGAACTGGCGGGCACCAGCCTGACCGTCAATGGCGCTCCGGCTCCGCTGTTTTTCGTGTCTGCCACGCAAATCAACTTCGCGGTGCCGTCATCTGTGACTCCCGGCCCCGCAACGCTGATCGTCACCACGCCGAACGGAATCTATTCGCTAGGCACTGTGCAAATCGCAGCCGCCGCGCCGGCCATCTTTACGGCCAACGCTTCCGGCACAGGCGATGCAGCGGCTTTGGCGACACCCGATGGCGCGCTTTATCAGCAACAGCCGTTCGACGTGTTGGTCAATGGGCAACCGAACATTCTGTTGCTGTTTGGCACTGGCTTCCGTCGCGCGCAAGCCACCAATCCCAACGATGACAACGGCGTCGCCGAATCCGTCACCGCCACGATTGACGGCAAACCGGCCACGGTGTTGTATGCCGGGGCGCAAGGGTCTTACGCCGGTCTGGATCAACTCAACATCCAGTTGCCAGCCAGTCTGGCAGGCAGCGGGCCACGACGGGTCGAAGTCGTCGTCACCGTCAACAACGTCACAGCCAATCGCGTGACCATTCAAATCAAATAATGCCCAGCCTCTGGCGAAGAGCAGGAAAACACGGAAAGACACGCGAGCCGGAACGCCCGCGCTCGGTGTCTCGCCGTCTTTCCGGCTCTTCGTCAGCGCGTTCCTGGCGCGGATTTATCGCGCAGGTGTGGCAACAATTGTTTGAAGATGAAGTCTTCGGGCGTGCGGCGCAGTTGGCTTATTACTGGCTGTTTTCGCTGTTCCCGTTGCTGATCTTTCTGACGGCGTTGCTGGCCTTTTTACCGCTACCCAAAAATCTGGATCACTGGCTGACTCCGCTCAGCACCATCCTGCCTCCCGAAGCGTACTTGCTGGTGCGCAACACGCTGGCGCAAATCACCAGCACACCGCGCAGCGGCTTGCTCAGCTTCAGCATCTTGATCGCCGTCTGGGCGGCGTCTTCCGGCATGGAAGCAATCATCACATCACTCAACATCGCGCTCGATGCGCCGATGACCCGCTCCTGGTGGAAAGAAAAACTGCTCGCCATTCTGCTCACGCTGGGGCTGGCGGTGTTTATCCTTTCCGCGCTGACACTGATCTTTTTCGGCGAAACCATCAGCATCAACATTGCGCGCGAATACGGGTTAGGCGCGACCTTCACGTTTTTCTGGACGATAGCGCAATGGCCCTTGACCATTTTATTGGTGTTGCTGGCACTGGAATTGATTTATTACTTCGCCCCGAACATCAAACAACGCTGGGAATTGTTCACGCCCGGCGCATTGTTTGCGATTGCGTTGTGGTTACTGATTTCGTTTGGCTTTCGGTTTTACGTGTCACGGTTTGGCAATTACAACGCGACGTACGGAGCATTGGGCGCAGTGATGGTTTTGATGCTGTGGCTGTACCTGACCGGGCTGGCAATTCTGCTGGGAGGAGAAATCAATTCGGTGTTGCGAAAACGCTGATCCTTGCGCCTCACACCAAACATTTGCACATCGCGACGCGGCGTTCGATGGCTAATCCCAAGGCAGCTTCCTGCGCCATGCGCGCGCGCAATTCCGCCGTCAGTGCTGCTTCGGACAACGTCACAAAACCTAGCTTGGCATAAAACGGAGCGTTCCAGGGAATGTCGCGATAGGTCGTCAACGTCAATGCGCGATAACCGCCTTCCTTTGCCCACGCAAAAACCTGGCGCAGCAGCGCAGTTCCCAATCCGCGCCGACCGTGCGCAGGATGCACGTCCATTTCCTGCAAATGAAGCGTCGCCCCCAGACGTTCGAGCAACGCAAACGCAACGGGCGTTTGTTCCGGCGACAAAACCAGCCAGAGCAATCCGGCGCGCTGCGCTTCGGCAAACGTTTCTGGCGACGTGTTGTGGGCAAAAACGGAATCCGGCACGCCCCAACCGCGAAAGAGGTTGGCGGCGTGCCGTTCGATTTCAGGCAAAGCGGAAAGATTTTCCGTTTCAGCCAGCGCAATGGAATAACCTGAGAGCAACAATGGCTGCGGCTCCTGGCACATACCCACCGCACTAGGCAGCGGCGTTCGTTGCAAGCAGAGCGCGCGCCACAGGGGCAAGCGTCGCCAGCTGTTCATCAGACAACGTGGAAAGAAATGGCGGCACCGGTCCGGTTTCGGCGACCTCAGCCAACGCCGTCGCAAAGTGCAGCACCTTGGCTGGACTCCAGGCATCACGCAAATCTTCGAGCGGCAAAAACGACTGGCGCAATTCTTCGGCGGTTGCAAAATCACCGCGCACACAGGCTTCAAACAATTGCTGTGTCAGCCGCGAAGCAAGACACCCGGAACCTGTCGTATATCCCGGCAATTGCCAGTCGCGCATGTGAATGACGGCGGGGCGTTCGCCGATGCCGCTGATCACGCGTTGACGATCAACCCGGCGCAACAAAGATTCCAGGTAGGCATCCTGTTTTGGGTCTTGCCGCACGACGGCATATTTGATCGCCACGCAGAGGCCTTCGTCTACCAAACGGCCAACAACATCCAGCCCGGCTTCTTTGTCTGCGCCAAAATTGTTTTCTTCTTTGAGGTAGAGGATCAATGGCGTGGCCGAAGCGTCAGCGATTTCGCGCAGCCCCTGTTCCAGTCCTGCCGCATCACGCGGATCGCTGCAGGGCAACATCATCGCACAGGGGAATTTGTAACGACGCAAAAGCGCCGCTTGATCCATGGCGCGCCCATACGAAGGTCCCAGGCTGGGAATCGCCCAGAATTCATCCGACAGACTGTTAAGCCATTCGAGCAACGCGTCAAATTCTCCCAGCGTGATGTGATAGAGAAACGCGTTGCCGCCATACAAAAACCGTGTCAACCCGCCCGCCGCCATATGGCGAATCAGGCGTTCATTCTGCGCAAAATCCAGCGAGCGATGCGGGTCGTGTTTGCGCGCCAACGGCGGCACCGGAAACACGCCCTGCAAATCAGCGAGCGAAACAGGTGATGTTTTCATTGTCTCTCTTTCAGAAATGGAATAATCGTGCAATGCTTGCAGCGCTGTTCATAGTAGACCTGTACTAACGGCAAACCAAGCCGTTTCTTCGCAATTCAGACAATCCGCACCAACCTCGGCGCACGCGTCGCCGACAGCGCCACGGTCTCTTTCGATTCCGGTGGCGGTTGCGACCGGTTTGTGTGTTTGCGTTGCCCTGTCATTGTTGTAAGGCCGGATTTCGGAGAACTCAATGAATCAAGTTGCCGCACCAGCAAACCAACCACCCCTTTTCCCCGCAACAGACCCCATCGCCGAACGCACGCGCCGCCGCGTCACGCGGCGTTTGTTGCCCTATCTGCTGTTGTTGTATTTGATCGCCTACATTGATCGCACAAATATCGGCGTCGCCAAATTGCAAATGCAAGGCGAGTTGAAATTCACCGATGCCATCATCGGATTTGGTGCGGGCATCTTTTTTGTCGGCTACTTCCTGCTGGAAATTCCCGGCACCTTGATCGTCGAACGCTGGAGCGCGCGCAAATGGATCGCGCGCATCATGATCTCCTGGGGACTGGTGGCCACGCTGATGGGCTTTATCGGCATGGAGCCGCTCAATGTCATCAGCACAGAGCAACAGTTTTACTGGCTGCGCTTTATTCTGGGCGCTGCCGAAGCAGGTTTTTTCCCCGGCGTGGTCGTCTATTTGTCGCACTGGTTTCGTTATGAAGATCGCGCGCGCGCCAAGTCAAAATTCATGATCGGCATTCCGCTGGCCACTGTCATCGGCGTGCCGCTTTCGCGCCTGATTCTGGAAAATATCAATTGGCTTGGGCTGTCGGGCTGGCGTTGGGTGTTCATTCTCGAAGGCATCCCCTCGGTCATTTTGGGCATTGTGACGATCTTTTATCTGACCGACAGGCCGCATCAGGCAAAATGGCTGCCGGAAGATGAAAAGCAATGGCTCATCAGCGAGCTCGCGCGCGAGCGACAAGAGCGAGAAGCCACCGGGCGCGGTACGATCTGGGATGCGATGCGGCATCCGCAAATTCTGCTGTTGGTGTTCATCTACTTTTTCGGTGTGACAGCCAATTACGGCCTGACATTTTTCATCCCTTCGATCACACAGGGCATGAAAAACATGCCGGTGATCTGGCAGACGGTCGTCGCCACGCTGCCTTATGTGTGCAGTCTGGGGGGCATGTTGTTGGTCGGCTATTCATCTGACCGCACGAAAGAGCGGCGCTGGCACACCGCCGTTCCCTACTTGTTGATTGGTACAGGGTTGGGAGCCAGCGTCTTGACCAGCGATTGGCTGGGACTTTCGATTGTCTTCTTATGCCTGGCTGGCGGCGGACAATCTTCGCACCCGGCATTTTGGACTTTGCCATCGGCTTTCTTGACCGGCTCAGCCGCAGCAGCGGCTGTCGGCTTGATCAACTCTGTGGGCAACCTGGGCGGCTTTATCGGTCCGTATGTCGTTGGGTCGTTGCGTACCAGCACCGGCAGCTTTAAAGCCGCGATGTGGTTTTTGGCGGCTTGCGCCTTGACCGCCGGATTGCTGGCGACCAGACTCCGCCCACCCAGGAAAAATTGAATCCACTGACTCAAAACAACCAACGAAAAGAGCAATGAAGACGAAAATTACTCCACAAGAATTGCGCAGTTATCGCTGGTTTGGCTCTGACACGGTGCGTTCGTTTGGCCACCGTTCGCGCGCCAAACAGATGGGTTATGCACGCGCCGATTACGAAGGCAAACCGGTCATCGCCATCGTCAACACCTGGAGCGATCTGACCACCTGCCACAGCCATTTCCGCGAACGCGCCAACGAAGTCAAACGCGGCGTCTGGCAGGCAGGCGGCTTCCCGGTCGAAATTCCGGGTATGCCGGTCAACGAGATTTTCATGAAGCCCAGCCCGATGATGTATCGGAACTTGCTGGCGTTGGAAACCGAAGAGCTGTTGCGCAGCCAGCCAATTGACGGCGTCGTGTTGATGGGCGGCTGTGACAAAACCACGCCGGGTCTGTTGATGGGCGCAATCACCATGAATTTGCCGGCGATTTACCTGCCCTGCGGACCGATGTTACGTGGCAATTGGAATGGTCAGCCACTCGGCAGCGGCTCTGACGTGTGGAAGTATTGGGCCGAAAAGTGTGCGGGCAATATCAACGATGAACAATGGAACGCCATGGAAGACGGCATCGCACGCTCAGCCGGACATTGCATGACCATGGGAACAGCTTCGACGATGACGGCCATTGCAGAAACGTTGGGATTCACCTTACCGGGCGCCTCTTCGATTCCTGCCGTTGATGCCAACCATCAACGCATGGCCACCGAATGCGGACGCCGCATTGTCGAAATGGTTTGGCACGACTGGACACCGCGCGATTTCCTGACCATTGAGTCGTTTGAAAACGCCATCATCGCCGATATGGCCATTGGCGGTTCGACAAACGCCATTATCCACTTGGTCGCGTTGGCAGGCCGTGCAGGCTTCAAATTGCCACTCACCAGGTTTGACGAATTGGCGCAACACACTCCGATGATCGCAAACATTCGCCCGTCGGGACAATTTTTAATGGAAGACTTCTATTACGCGGGCGGGTTGCGCGCCTTGCTCAACCAGATTCGCAGCTTGTTGCGGCTTGCTTGTCTGACGGTGAATGGCCGTACGCTCGGCGAAAATATCTGTGGCGCAGAAGTCTTCAATACCGAAGTCATACGCTCGCTGGAAAATCCCGTATCGGCGCAAGGCGGCACTGCTGTCTTGTACGGCAATCTGGCTCCAAACGGAGCCGTGATCAAACCGACCGCGACGGACAAACGCTTTCATCAACACCAAGGCCGCGCGGTCGTCTTCAAGGATTACAACGATCTGGCCGCACGCATTGACGACGACAATTTATCTGTAGATGAAAACTCAGTGCTGGTGCTGCAAAACGCCGGCCCGCTCGGCGGCCCAGGCATGCCCGAATGGGGCATGCTGCCCATTCCGAAAAAGCTCTTGAAACAAGGCGTGCGCGACATGGTCAGAATTTCTGACGCGCGAATGAGCGGGACGTCATACGGAGCTTGCGTGCTGCATGTTTCGCCGGAAAGCTTTATCGGAGGGCCGTTAGCGCTGGTGCAAGACGGCGATGTCATCGAACTGGACGTCCCCAACCGCAAGTTGCAACTGCACGTCAGCGATGAAGAACTTGCCCAACGTCGTGCGGCTTGGGTCAAACCACAGCGGCATTACGAACGCGGTTATGGCGCGTTGTTCAGTGAACGCGTCACACAGGCGGATCAAGGATGTGATTTTGATTTTCTACACGCGGGAGCTGAGACGCCAGAACCGGAAATCCACTAACGCAGTTATCCGGCTCAAGTAAGGCGTAATCGTGGCAGGTAAGGAAATGGCCTTCCTTACCTGCCATTCCTGTTTCTACTTCCCTTTTTTGATCATCTGCAACAACCGGTCGGCGTGATTGCGTGCGATCAAGGGCAAGCCTTCATCCAGTTTGATTTCTTGCAACACTGGCACGAACCGTTGCGGGTCCGCGATGTATTTGCTTCTCAACTCGCCTTCCAGTTGGCGCAATTGTGCGGGCGTAGAAAGCGGATCGTTTGCCCGTATGGTATCCAGATCGAACATACGCGTTTCTTGCGTAATGATGCCGCGAAAGAGTTCCAGCAAACGGCTGATGTTCGCGTTGTCGGTGTAATTGAGCCTCACGGTCCGATCCTTGCCGCCACGCGAAAAGGTAAACGTCGTCGTCCCCAGATGCGAGAAGTCTTTCTTGTGCTGATACTCTTCCGTGCTGGAAAGAAACGCGGCGGCATCCAGCAAACTCAACAACTGATTCACAACTGACGGTGAAACTGCCAGATCGTTAACGATCTCTTCGCCATCTTTCCGTTTGAAACGAAATTTGCCTTTGCCGTTCTGGTCAAAGTCAACTTCCTGAATCGGCGTCGTGAATCGTTCGTTTTCAAACAAATAGTGAAAATGCATGGACGATCCCGCGCTGCCACCCGATTCGCGGCGCGTGCTTTGGGTAAGCTCAACACGCGGTTGCGCCCAAACAGGCACGGTAAGCAAGAGAACGACAAGCAAAAGAGAGAAAGTGCGGATCAAGCTGCTCATAGTCTATAAAGTCATCACAAACAATAGAAAGAGGGAGAGATTCACGCTCTCCCTCTTTCTGTTTTAGGCCTGCAATCGTAAGCAGCAACCAGCGGTCATTGCGTTTGGTTTACGCCTGCCTGTTGCGGATTTTTCTTCTTGCCGTAGGGTTCGGCCACATAGGCCTTGGCCGCTTCCTGGGCATTGTCGTAATTGTTGCCGTTGCTGATGGCTTTGTTGTATTCGGCCAGCGCGCGTTCACGCTGTCCGATCATATCCCAGGAGTTCCCGCGATAGATGTACGACCAAACTTCCACCCAATCCGGACGCAAATTGCCGTTCAATGCCTGATCAAAAGCGTCGAGCGCCTTGTTCCAGTTGCGCTGGGTCATGTACAACAATCCCAGGTTATACCAGGCCCAGGAATTGCCACGATTGAGTTTGATCGCCGCCTGAAATTGCTGTTCGGCTTCGACGTATTCCTGTTCGCGGAAATGTTCGATGCCACGGCGAACGATAACGCCCTGACGCAACTCTTCCGAACTGCGTAAAATCTTCGAGTCAGGATCAACCACGACTTCAATCGGCTTGCTCTTGGTCTGGATGTCAAAATCCGCCGAGGTTCCTTTCAGCATCAGCGTCTGCCGTTCGACACCGGCTTCCGTTCGCAAAGCAATATCAACCGGCAGCTCAAACGTATCCAAATCCTGTTTCACCGTGCCCGGCACACGGAAGGCCCCGCCGCTGGTGCGCATCACGCGATATTCAGCGCGGAATTCCGGCACGCCCGTCGAATCAACCCACTGCCCAAAAAAGAAACGCAGGTTTCGCCCAGCGGCTTTTGACGCGAATGCTTCAAATTCATCCAGGGTCAGGTTTTTGCCGGAGTAGGCGGTGTAATAGTCGCGCAACATCTTGTCGAATTGTGTTTCGCCCATCAACTGGCGAAGCATATTGAACACCAGTGCGCCTTTATAAAAGACAACCGAGCGGAAAGCAGGCGTCTGATCATCCAGTTGCGAGGGCGCGTTGCGAATTGAAGCTGATTGCTCAAAAGCGAGCGCTTTT
>JAEUQO010000304.1 GCA_016789605.1 Acidobacteriota bacterium | reverse complement strand
GCTGATTGTCGGCGATGGCATCTTGCATTACGTGCCATTTGCCGTGCTTTTTGCCCCGCAGGCGCCACACGCTTTCGCAGCACAGTCTCCGCTGGTTGCCCAGCACGAAATCCTTACGCTGCCTTCGGCTTCCGTGCTGGCGTTGTTACGACGCGAACCGGAAGGACGCGAAACGACCGCCCGCAAAACAATCGCGGTTTTGGCCGATCCGGTGTTTGAAGAACACGACGCCCGTTTGCACGATAAATCGCCTGCCGACGCACAATCGCAAACAAGTACCTTGCGCGGAGGGTCGCTGGCCGATGGGCCAGATTCAGCAGAACGTCTGGCGCGCCTGCCATTCACCCGTAAAGAAGCGGAAGCCATCAGCGCGCTGACGCCGGAATCGCAGCGGAAAATTGCGTTCGGATTTGCAGCGAACCGGGCATTGGCGATCAGCCCGGAAATGGCGAACTTTCGTTATCTGCATTTTGCCACACACGGCTTGCTCGACAGCGAACATCCAGAGCTTTCCGGCCTGGCGTTTTCGCTCTTTGACGAACACGGAAAAAAACAAAACGGTTTTTTGCGCGGGCTGGATGTTTACAACTTACGGCTTTCGGCAGAGCTGGTCACCTTGAGCGGTTGCCGCACCGCGCTCGGCAAAGAAGTCCGTGGAGAGGGCTTGATCGGATTGACGCGCGGTTTTATGTATGCCGGGGCCAAGCGTGTGCTGGCTGGTTTGTGGAAAGTAGATGACGCCGCCACCGCAGAGTTGATGCGACGCTTTTACCGGGAATTGCTGGGAGAAAAACATTTGGCGCCAGCCGCAGCCTTGCGTGCGGCACAAGTTTCGATGCTGCGCGAAACGCGTTGGCGCTCGCCGTACTATTGGGGCGCCTTTGTTCTGCAAGGTGAATGGTGAGAGCCGATGATCGAAACGTCTCCCCAACTCAAAAAAAATTCCGCGTTGACGCAAGCTTCGTTTGAACAGTTGTTGGCGTGCCTGGGCCCTGATCGCGAAGCTGCCGCCAGCGCCTATCTCGAGTTACGGCAGGCATTGTTCACCTACTTCGCGCTACGTGGCGCAACGTCGCCAGAAGAACTCACCGATGAAACGGTTGACCGTGTGGCGCGCCGACTGAGCGAAGGACAAATCATCTTTACCGCCAACCTGAAAAACTATTTTTACGGCGTGGCGCGCAATGTCTGGCGCGAAACGCTGGTCAAAGCCAACACCGTAACGCAATTGCCTGAAACACCGTTGCCCTTGAGTTCAGGCCCGACGCCGCACGACGTCATGGTCGAAACGCTGGAAACGGCGGAGTCTGAAAAACGCTTGGGCTGTTTGCAAAAATGCCTGGCGCAGTTTTCTGACGAAGAGCGAGAATTGGTCCTGAGCTATTACCGCGACAGCGGCGGGGCAAAGATCGAAAAGCGAAAAGCCCTGGCCCAAACCCTCGGCTTGTCGCCTGATTCATTGCGCCATAAGCTGGCTCGTTTACGACTGAAACTTGGCTCGTGCGTTCGGCAATGCCTGAAAACGTAGTGGCGAATGCCGCGGTGCGCATAAATAAATCGCGTCATACTTTCTCCCTTGCGACATATTCTGATGACGCGCAAAAGCCGCAAGGCAAAATGCACGAAATCTTTTACTGAAACACAACCTAAATGACACCGGCGTCACCTCTTACAATTAAAGACTATCTCTTAGGCAAACTTTCCGCAGAACAGGAAACCGAGCTGGAAGAATTGTATTTTTCCGACATGGAATGCGTGGCGCAAATTTGGGCAGTCTTTGCCGATCTTAGCGAGCAATATCTAAACGGCGAGCTGTCAGAAATCGAACGAGCGCTCTTTGAACAGCGCTTGCGAAATTCACCGGTGTTGCGCGAAATGTTCGAGAATGAACGGGCGCTGTGGCACAACGCGCCTGCGCCAACGGCGGTCGCGGCGCAACCGCAATTCGCGCCGCAACCGGAAGCCCGGTCACACTCACACGGGCTCGGCTGGTTAAGTAAGTTTCAGTTACGGTTTGCGTTACTAAGCGCGGGCGTGTTGCTCACGGCGGGGATCTGGTTTTTCTGGCGCTCACAAACAACAACGCCTTTAGCGCCTGAGCCAATCGCCACAGTGCAAGACAATCAGCAGAACAACGCTCACCACAATCTGGCAACACCGCTGCCGCAACCATCAGTGACGCCAACACCTGAAACCACCAAAAGTGTGACGACGGTGGCGACGTTCTTTTTGCCGACGCAATTGCGGCGCGGGACAGTCGAAGCGCCGACGATTTCCCTTTCTCCTCAAATACAAACCGTACGCCTGGAATTGCAATTGATAGATGCGGACAGCGCGACTTATTCAGCCGTCCTCAGCTCAGACTCTGCCGAGGTCGTACAAACCTGGAAAGCACTCACCCCACAGCACGGCCAGAACCAGTCCAAAGTCGTACTGCGCATTCCCGCCCGTGCCCTGGCAAACGCAGATTATCTACTTGAAATTAAACCGCTCACAGGCTCTGACCGGGAAAGCTTCAGCCAACAATTCCGCTTCACCGTCGCCAAGCAATAACCTTTCACCACCTGCCAACCAACGCGCTCAAAAAACTTTTATCAAAAAAAATGCGTCATAAATTTCGAGCGGCCTCATAATCGGTTGTAGAGCAACATCAGGTTTATGTCCTGCCTGAAGTCCTACCGGCAACACCTCAAGTAACCGTCCTTTTTTAAGCTCGCGCGGCGTGGGTGAGCGCAGGTTATGTAACCTGCCAGAAGGTGAGCAGGAGGTGAGTGGACGCAAACAGCAATGACTAACCGCCCTGCCCTACACGTACGTTTCGCGAGTTCTCCGCAGAAATGAGGCGATCTGTTCCGATCGCTCTCAGGTCTACTGCCAATTCCTAAAACTGCTGTCACGCATTAGCTGCGCGGGTGGGAAAAGTGTGTCTTCCCGATTCCCCCCGATGGGCGTTCGATAAACCAAAAATCATCCTTGCCCGGGTCACGAACCATGAAAAACAAAAAAAGCATCCATCCAATTTGGCCGATTTGGCAAACAATGAAACGCAGCCGCCTGATCTGGCTGGCGCTGGTTTTATTTTTGAGTGCGGCGGCAATTTTCTCCGTCGCTGCTGATACCTCTCCCAGCAAGCTCTGGCAAAAACTGGCCGCTACGTTTGCCCGCGTCTCCCCCAGTCAGACGGCGCAAACTACTGCATCACAATATACATTTCAGTTACCACCGAACGACCTGCAACGAATCCTGGCGGGCGCACCGATAGAATCCCCCGGCACGCGCGCATCAAGCAGTCCAACTGTCTTACGCCTGCCCCATCCTGACGGCAAGATGCGACAGTTCCGTTTGCTGGAATCTCCGCTGCTCACCCCGGAAATGGCCGCGCAATATCCGGACATTAAAAGCTATACGGCGCAGGGTGTTGACGATCCGGCGGCCACGGCGCGTTTCAGTTGGACGTCACGCGGCTTGCACGGCATCATCGTCGGCAATGATTACAGCGTCTTTATCCATCCGGTAGACCATCGCACGACGACCAATTATGTCAGTTATTTCGCGCCGCAAGATGAGCGCTTTGAATGCGGCGTGAAAGACAGTACGCCCGGTTTGCGCGGGCGCACGGCAACACCGGGCATCAATTCAATGAATGGCGGAACGCTGCGCACCTATCGGTTGGCGCTTACCGCGCCAGCCGAATACACGCTCGATCCGACGCTGGGCGGAGGCACGGTCGCCAGCACCGTCGCGTCATTTAACGTCTGGCTCAATCAGGTCAACGCTGTCTATGAGCGAGAGATGTCTATTCGCTTCACGCTGGTCAACAACACCAGCATCATCTATACCAACGCAACCACCGACCCTTTTACCAATCCGACTGACACAGTAACGTCACTCACAGAAGTGCGCGATTTGTTACGCACCCAAGTCGGCATTGCCAATTACGATCTTGGTCACGTGCTGTTGGTGGGCGACACCGGAGGCGTGGCGTTTCTGGGCGTGACGTGCGATGGCAGCGGCAGCGCGAATAAAGGCGGCGGCGTGTCCGGCGTTCCCGCGCCGTTGGGGTATGCGTTCGGCGCCAGCCGCATCATGCATGAGATGGGACACCAATTCGGGGCCACGCACACCTTTAATGACATCGCCGCCTGTGCGTCAAATCGCGCGGCCAATACAGCCTATGAACCGGGGAACGGAATGACGATCATGGCCTACCCCGTGCAATGCATAACACCAATTGTGCCCAATCGAGAATTACGCTTTCACGACGGCAGCTTGACGCAAATGGTCAATTTCCTTGGCTCTTTAGGCGGAACCTGCGCGACGACGATGGCAACCGGCAATGCGCCGCCGACCGTGAGCGGCGGCCCGGATCGCACCATTCCGCGTAACACGCCGTTTACGCTTACCGCTACCGGCAGCGATCCCGATGTCAACGATGCCGCCAATTTGACTTACGTTTGGGAACAGATTGACGCGGGCGGCGCGCTTTACGGGCAAACCACGGATGTAGCGTCTTTTACCGACGTCGGTGACCCGTCAACGACCACGCGCCCGATCTTCCGTCCGTTCTCTCCGTCGCCCAACCCAACGCGCACGTTCCCCAGCCTGACGTACATCTTGAACAACGCCAACGTGCCGCCGGGCATCGTCAGCGGCTATTACACCGCTGAAAGCCTGCCCAACGTCACGCGCACACTCAACTTCCGCGTGACCTTGCGCGATAACCGCGCGGGCGGCGGCGGATTTTCCGACGACCACGTAACTCTGAACGTAGACGGCAATTCAGGTCCCTTCCTGGTCACCGCACCGAATACGGCAGTCAGCTTGCCCGCAGGTTCCTTGCAAACCGTGACCTGGAACGTCAACAACACCAATCTGGCTCCGGTCAATTGTGCCAACGTCAAGATTTCGCTTTCGACTGACGGCGGCCAAACGTTTCCCACGGTGTTGGCTGCCAGCACGCCCAACGATGGCAGCGAAGTCATCACGTTGCCCAGCCTGACAGCGACCGTCAGCACGGCACGCATCAAGGTAGAAGCGGTCGGCAACATCTTCTTTGACCTCAGCGACGCCAACTTCACCATTTCATCAGGCACAAGCTGTCCCAATGTAACCAGCTTTGCGCCCGGAGCCGGCAACACCGGCACCTCGGTCAAGATTTTTGGCACGGGCTTTACCGGCGTCACCGCCGTCAAATTCAGCAATAACGTCTCGGCGTCGTTCACCGTCAATAGCGATACGCAAATCACCGTCACACAACCCGCAGGAGCAGCGAGCGGCCCGCTCACACTCAGCAAAGCAGGTTGCGCCGACACGCTGACGGCGAACTATCTGGTCTGTTCCACGCTGGCCGGCACACTGACTGTAGACGACGGGACTTACGAACAGGTCAACGTCGGACGTTTTCTGGTCAATCGTCTAACGCCCGCCAGCTATCCGGCCACTCTGCAAAGCATTTCCGTGCGGATTGCCAGCACCCAATATCTGCAAGTGGGAACACCGCTGACCTTGCTGGCAGGCGTGAACGCAGATGGTGACACAAACATCAACAACACCAGCTTCCAGACTTCAAACGTCACGGTGACGGCGGTCAACACGTTCGTCAAATACGACCTGGCGCAACCGATCACAATTTACGCGGGCGATTTCGTCGTCGGTTACACGTTCCCGAACGGCGGCGCAACGGCTTCGCTCGACACCACCTCGCCAGATAATCGCTCTTACTCATCCGAAGACGGACTCAATTTCTCCGTCAATACCAGCGCCGATTATTTGATTCGCGCAGGTTATCTGACCGGCTGCGGATTGGGAGTGTCGGCCTGTCCGACCGTTAGCGGCATCAGCCCCGCCAACGGCCAAATCGGCGACACGGTAATCATCAACGGTACAGGGTTTAGCGGCGTCACCAGCGTTACCTTTAACAACAATCTCGTCACCAACTTTACCATCGTGAGCGAGACGCAAATCACAGCGGTGGTACCGGCAGGAGCAACAACCGGGCCAATCACGCTCAGCGAACCCAATTGCGCCGACGTCCAGTCCACCAACTTCGTGGTTGATACGCCGGTGTGCCCAACAGTGACTGGCTTCAATCCCCCCTCGGGACAAGCTGGTGATACGGTGGTCATTACCGGCAGCAATTTCACAGGCGTCACCGTCGTGAAATTTGCGGGCGATGCTGCCGCAACCTTTACCGTGGACAGCCCGACGCAAATCACTGCCACCATCCCAACGGGAGCACAATACGGCCCCATCTCTATCAGCAAACAGGGTTGCGCCAATGCACAAACGGCGAACTTCGTGCCTTGCAACTCAACCTTCCCGCTGCAAATTGACGATGGCTCTCCCAATACCAATGGCGGATTTACGGGGCCAACCACTCCTTATTATGTCAGCCGCCTGACGCCGGTCACCTATCCTGCAACGCTGACGACGGTGTCAATTAACATCAACTCCACCAGTGTCCCGGTCGGCACCCCCATCACGATTCTGGCGGGAACGAATACCGACGGCGACACCAACATCAATGGCACGACGTTCCAAACCTTGAGTGCCACGCACATATCGGCGGGGCAATACAACAGCTATACCCTGACGACTCCGGTGACCATCAACGCCGGAGATTTCGTCATCGGATTCTCGCTCTCGATCCCCACCGGAAGCACCTGGTTCCCGGAATCGCGCGACACCGATAACCCGCAAGGGCGTTCGTATCGTTCAACCAACAGCGGCTCGACGTATTCGCTGGCCACTGGCAATGCCAATTACCTGATTCGCGGCCAGTACTATCGCCCCTGTTGCGAGACCCTGACGATCACCACACAGCCTTCCAATCAAGTAGCGTGTGCGGGTGCGCCAGCGTCGTTCAGCGTCGTGGCCACAGGCTCTAACCTGAGCTACCAATGGCGCAAGAACGGCTCCAACATTGTCGGCACCACGTCAAACAGCTACTCCATTCCAGCAGTCGCGGCAGGCGATGTCGGCAGCTACGATGTCGTCATCACCAATTCCTGCAACAGCACAGTGACCTCGAATGCCGCAACACTGGCGCTGAATCCGACAACTGCCATCACCGCTCCGCCGGTCAACCAAACCGTCTGCGAAGGTGGCCCCGCCAGCTTCAGCGTGACGGCGACCGGCACCGGCTTGTCGTATCAGTGGCGCAAGAACGGCGCGCCGATCAGTGGCGCGACCAACAGCAGCTTCGCCATTCCGGCGGCTGCGGCGGCGGACGCGGGCAGCTATGACGTGGTCGTCACCGGCAGTTGCGGCACGATCACCTCTGGCGCAGCGACGTTGACCGTCAACGCCAGCACTGCGATCTCGTCCTCGCCCGTCAACCAGACGGTCTGCGCGGGCAGCCCGGCGAACTTCAGCGTCACCGCGACAGGAGCCAACCTGACCTATCAATGGCGCAAGAATGGCGCGCCGATCAGCGGCGCCACCAACAGCAGCTTTGCCATTCCGGCGGCTTCGGCGGCGGATGCAGGCAGCTATGACGTGGTCGTCACTGGTTCCTGCGGCACGGTCACCTCTGGCGCGGCAACCTTGACCGTTAACCCTGGCACGGCGATTTCGTCCTCGCCGGTCAACCAAACGGTTTGCGCAGGCAGCCCGGCTAACTTCAGTGTCACGGCGACAGGGACAGGCTTGTCGTATCAGTGGCGCAAGAACGGCGCGCCGATCAGCGGAGCCACCAACAGCAGTTTCGCCATTCCGGCGACTTCAGCGGCGGACGCGGGCAGCTACGACGTGGTCGTCACGGGCAGTTGCGGCACGATCACCTCTGGCGCAGCGACGTTGACCGTCAACGCCAGCACGGCGATCTCGTCCTCGCCCGTCAACCAGACGGTCTGCGCGGGCAGCCCGGCGAACTTCAGCGTCACCGCAACCGGAGCCAACCTGACCTATCAATGGCGCAAGAACGGCGCGCCGATCAGCGGCGCGACCAACAACAGCTTTGCCATTCCGGCGACTTTGGCGGCGGATGCAGGCAGCTATGACGTGGTCGTCACCGGTTCGTGCGGCACGGTCACGTCTTCGGCGGCGACACTGACGGTCAACGCAGCCACGGCAATCACAACACAGCCTGCCAATCAAACTGTTACGGCGGGGCAAAGCGCTACCTTCACGGTTGTCGCGACCGGCACGAATCTGACGTATCAGTGGCGTAAGCAAGGCGCGAACGGGGCGACGAACATCCCCGGCGCGACCAACAGCAGCTACACCATTCCATCTGTCACGACGGCAAATGCGGGCGGTTACGACGTCGTGGTAACGGGCGCTTGCGGCACAGTCACTTCCAGTACGGCAGTGCTGACCGTCGGCAATGGCTGCGCAACGCCAGTGGTGACGATCACTGCGCCCAGCAGCGGCGTGCTGGTTCAGAAAGGAACCACCGTAAACTTCAGCGGCAGCTTCACCGATGCTTCGGGTGGCACGCATACGGCCACCTGGGCTTTTGACAGCCTGACGCAAAATGGCGTGGTGAACGAAGCCAGCGGTACAGTGACAGCCAGCCGGACCTTCAGCCAACGCGGCGTGTATCTGGTGTCGCTAACGGTCAGGAACAGTTGCGGCAATCAGGCTACGGCCTCGCTGGTGAGCGGGTTGATGGCAATGGTGGTGGTTTATGATCCCAGTCCGGGATACGTGGCCGGCGGCGGTTGGATCGCGTCTCCAGCGGGAGCCTATCCGGCCAACCCTGCGCTGGTGGGCAACGCCAACTTTGGCTTTTCCACGCGTTATCGCAACAACAACAACACCCCCACGGCGGATACCGAATTCCAGTTCCATCTGGGCGACCTGCACTTCCGCAGCACGTCCTATGATGTGGCGGCGTTCTCCGGCGCCAAGGCGCAATATCGTGGCGACGGTCAACTCAGCAATGCGGGCAATTACCGCTTTATTCTGACGATCATTGACGGGCAATTGTCGGGCGGCGGCGGCAAAGACAAGTTCCGCATCAAAATCTGGAATAACCAGAACGGTGCGCTGGTGTATGACAATCAGTTGAATGCCTCTGACAATGCCAACCCAACCACGATCATCGCGGGCGGCAGCATCGTGATTTACAAAGGCGCGAGCGGCAACACGCTCGCCTCTGACTACGATGGTGATGGCAAGTCTGATCTGGTCGCCTGGGACAAGGAAACCGGCCAATGGCTGCTCATCCTGAGCGAAGATGGCCAGCAACAAACGGTCGCCTGGGGTGCGGGGTATGCGCCGTATTTCGACGTGCCGACACCGGGTGATTTCGACGGCGACGGCAAGACGGACCTGGCGGTCTTCCGGCGCGGCGATGGACACTGGTACATCAAGCGCAGTTCTGACGGCGGCGTCACCATCAAACATTGGGGGCTGGGCACGGATGAACCTGTCGCCGCCGATTACGACGGTGACGGCATCACGGACATCGCTGTCTGGCGCGCCTCGGAAGGGCGCTGGTACATCCAGCAAAGCTCCGACAACAGCACGCAAGCCATCCTCTGGGGCGCGGGCTATGCGCCGTATCACGATGTGGCAGTGCCGGGCGATTACGACGGCGACGGTCTGACCGACCTGGCGGTGTTCCGGCGCGGCAACGGGCACTGGTACATCAAACGCAGCTCTGACGGAGCGACGGTTGACAAGCACTGGGGCCTGGGCAACGACACGCCGGTTGCGGCGGATTACGACGGCGACGGCGTCACCGACATCGCCGTCTGGCGCGGCACAGACACCAACTGGTACATCCTGCAATCGTCGGATGAACAGACGACCATCGTTAGCTGGGGCAGTGCGGCACAGCCGTACAAAGACATTCCCACCCCGGCGGACTACGACGGCGACGGCCTGGCCGACATCGCCATCTGGCGCACCAGCGAAAACTCCTGGTACATCCGCCGCAGCAGCGACGGACAACAACAATACACGCCGACCGGGCTTTACGGCGTCGTTCCCACTTACAGGCGTTAAGCTGAGGCACTAACTCCCCCCTACTTACGGGATGCGAGAACTTCTCTCGCATCCCGTTTTTATTGCCTGTCGAAGTTGGACAAACCATTTCCTTGACACCTTCTGACACGTCGGGCAGACTCACGCGCGATGGCGCTTCCTATCTTTGCTTTGTCATCAAGCACCAATCGTTATTGTCCCTTTACAACTTAAGCACGGCGGCTGCCGTTGGCTGCGCCGAGGCTCCATCATCTGCAAGAGGAGATCAACCTATGTCCGTCAAAGCATTCGAGCCGAAATTTATGAAAGTCGGCGTGCTGACTGCCGCGTTGCAAGAACTGACGCCGCGCGAAAAACGCGATCCTGATCCCGATCTGGCCATCGAAGAGTGGGTACAGTTTGCGGCGGAACTCGGCGTGAATTACATCCAGCTTGGGTCGGCGCTGCATCCGTCGGAAGCAGACATTCCTGCCGAAGCCATGCTCGATCCAACGGCCAACCATCTGGATTTGCGCCAGCCGTTTTCCAAAGACCGCGCCAAACGCGTGCGCGCCTGTTTGGAAGCCAACAAGGTCGGCATTTCGGAAGTCGGCTATTTCGACAATATGCTCCATCACGATCCGGCGCTGCGGAAAAAGAAACACGATTTCATGCTGCGCATCATGGATTCAGCAGTGGCATTGGATGTTTCTGCCGTTTGCGGTTTCGTTGGTCGTAATCAGGCGACGAACATGGATCAGAACCTTTTGGATTTTGAAGAATGGTTCATTCCGTTGCTCAAAGCCGCCAAAGAACGCGGTTTGGTCTATCGCATTGAACAATGTCCCATGCCAGGTTGGGTTCCGGGCGACAACTGGCACAACAACATTGCCTACACGCCGGGCACCTGGATCGCGCTGCATCGCATTTGCGAAAAACACGGCGTCGGCGACCAGTTCCGCATTCACTACGATCCGTCGCACGCAATTCTGATGGGACAGGACACGCGCTCGCTGTTCCAATACCTGAAAGACACCGGCTACAACTTCCTGATCGGCGGTTTCCACGTCAAAGGTCAGGTGATTGATGCCAAGGGCGTTTCAGCCTGGGGATACGGCGGCCAGACCGTCGAACGCGGTGACATGATTAACGGACAGCCTTCGCCGAACGTGGTGGATCATTTGAACGCCTGGGCCAAACAGGTCGTCCTGTGCGAACACGAATTGCCCGGCACGGCCAAACACGATCCGCTGGCGTATCTGCAAAACCGCACGGTTGATTGGCTGGATCATCAACTGGCCGCGCGCGAGCTGTTGCAACTCGACGTGGAAAACACCTACCTGATCGTCGAACACGAATATCCGAAAGCGCGCATTCAGGACAAGGAATTGCTCAAACCGATTCTGCAAGGCTCCATCGCGTTCGCCCGCAAGATTGACGAAGCGGCGGCTTGCATGTTCGCGCTGCAAAACGAAGTGCTGGCCGCACAAGGCATCCCGGTGCAAGGCATCGGGCGACAAGCCTATCGGTCATAAATGGCGTTTTCTGTTCCGTCTTCGGGCTGTCTCAATTGTGGCCTGAAGACGGAACAACGAACAAATTCCCCGGAGACACTCATGCGCACCCACTACCCAAGAATCCTCGTTCTCTCGTTGCTCGTCACGGCGTTTCTGTTTAGCGCCACGGCACAATTGCCCGCCCAACAGGTTCAGGCACAGCGCAAATCCAAGTTGCTGTTTGTCACACAATGCAAAGGCTTTCGCCACGCCGTCTTGCACCAGGCCGAAGAGATCATGGAACAGATCGGCGCGAAAAACGGCTTTGACGTAACGATCACGCAAATGGCGGAAAAATACATCACGCCTGCGACCTTGAAGTCATATGACGTGATTGTGTTTTACACGACGGGCGAATTGCCACTGTCTGACGTGCAGAAAAAAGCGCTGCTCGATTGGATCAAATCCGGCAAGTTCTTTTATGGCATCCACAGCGCGACTGACACCTATTACAAATGGCCTGAATATGGCCAGATGATCGGCGGCTATTTCAACAAACATCCCTGGACGCAAGAAACGCAAGTCACGATCAAAACCGAAGACAAATCGCACCCTGTTTCGCGTCACCTGCCCGACGGCTGGTCCATGAAAGAAGAGATTTACCAGATCAAAGACTTCATCGGACGCGACAAAACACACGTGCTGGTCAGCCTGGATCAAACCAAAACGGACATGACCAAGCCGGGCGTCGAAGCCAAAGACTTTCCGTTGGTGTGGTGGCACGATTACGGCAAAGGCAAGGTGATGTACAACGCGATGGGCCACCGCCCCGATGTGTGGGCGACGGAGTGGTATCAGACGATGACAGCCAACGCCCTCAAATGGGGCACCGGACAAATGAAATAACTTCTGATAAGAGGCTAAACACCATACAGGCTTCGCTAAAGCAGTTCTCACTCAATCTGAAGGGGCTTTTTCGCGTCTCACGTGGAATCGCCCCTTTTGTTATCACCAACCCCCAATACGATCCAAGCCTTCTTCATCCTACTCCCCTGCTGTAACTGCAATCACACGCATTCAATCAAGACTCTGCCAATTTCTCTTTGTTAATATTGACAACCCTAGTAGGGAAGAGTAGCCTGCATCTGTCATTCAGCACTAATAATCAGCTATCTTTCTAGCGATAACCATCAGCTTTTCGCTAAATCTGAAGTGATTTTTGCCGCTCAGTCGGGCCTTATTTTGATTAACGAAAACATTGCTCTGCAGTCCTTTGCCTTATCTACCAACTAAGCTATGAGCTGCGGCGGCTAACGGTACAGCTCGGCCTTTGAGACAGCCTAGAAACCAACACAGCCATGCGATCAGCAATCGTTTACCCTAGGCATAAGCCAACGCTTCTCGCTTAGCGCATCAAGGATTCCGTAACCGACAAAGAGGTGACCGATGCAATCACAAATTACACAATTCAGCCAACCAGCGCTTCCACCTTCTTTCCTATTCAATCATGCGAGCCTACTTCTTTTTGCCCTGCTAGTCTCGCTCTTGATTAGCAACACTGGCTGCAGATCGACATACCCGCAACCTCCAATAAAAGTTCATACCGTTGTAAGCAGCAATGACGACAACAGACTAGATTCGTTACGCGGTGTAATCAACCAAGCCAACCAAAGCGCCGGTGATGACGTCATCAATTTCGATCTTCCACCAGAGGCCACTCGTATCTCCTTAACCGCGCCACTGCCGCCGATCCGTAGCGGGATAACAATCAATGGCCTGAACAAAGCAGGAGGTCGAATAGAACTTGATGGCACGAAAGCCGGTGACGGCGCCGCTGGTCTGAAGATCATTGGCACGCGTAACGTCATCAAAAATGTAGTGATTCATAGCTTTAGCGGCTACGGCATTTTGCTTGCCAAAGAGTCGGCGTCTTCAGGAAATAATGGTCTTGTTCCTGTCACGCGACGCACGATGAAATCGGCCGAAGGGTTACAGCGATTTCCTTGGGAAAATCAGTTAGTGGGGAATTTTATCGGAACCGATGTTTCTGGGACTAAGAACTTGCACAATCAAAAAGGCGGCATTTTCGTGGATCAAAATGCCACCAACGTGCTGATCAAAGATAACTGTATAGCGTTCAATAAGGGAAATGGCGTGAGTCTGCCGGATGGCCCCAATCCGCCAATTGGAATTTTCATTCACGACAATCTGATTTATCGCAATAGCGGCCTGGCTATCGATCTGGGTAATGATGGGCGTACGCCGAATGACGCGCACGTGGGGGACCCAAGCGGCCCCAACCACTGGCAACCATTCCCTGAGCTGCGACTTATCAAAACAGTCCGAGGGAATACCCGGCAAAAAAGAAATCAATTATTCGCTGCCCCCTCCCCCGCAACAACACTTGTTACACTTCAAATAAACCTCCCTCGCACCGATCCACATAGTGAATACACGATTGTCTTTTATAGTTGTTCGTGCCCGCTTAGTTGCCCTGATTGCACCACAGCCTGTCCCGGGTGCATGGCGCTTTGTCCCAATGGTGCAAATATTTGTCAGGCTCACAGTCAATCGCCACTACCAACAATTACTTGTCGGCCTGTAAAAGTTGACATGCCCCCCGTCATTCACCAGGGTCAGCAAGGCGGACTATCTTTTATGCAAGTGGTACCTCTGCCGCCAGGGTTTAGCGGAGTCATCTATGCTAAAGCGTCGTGTGATAATTTTGACACGGCAGAATTATCTGATTGTGTGGTCATACCTTGAGTAGGTGCAAACGCCTGCGCCTAGCGTAACATAGCAGCGTCATCAGCGTTTCCCTTCCCCACTCAACTCCAAGAAAAGAGATTATGCGCACTTCTCAGCCATTCACCACTCAGCGCTTAGTTTTTCTGATAGGAACAAGTCTCTGGCTGCTCTTCATCGGCAGCGCCTATTCTACCGCCGCGCAAAACAATGCTTCTGGCGCGCTTGTGGGCCAAGTGTTCGCGCCAGATGGAAGCACCAAAGCTGGCATCCCGGTCACTGCCACGAACAAAGAAAATCGGTTGTATTGGACTCGCACTACAGACAGCAGAGGGCATTATCGTTTTGAATATCTGCCGCCTGGCGATTATAAAGTTAAGGCTTCAGGCTTAAATAAATACCCCGATGTCACGATCACCAGTATTGCGATTGCGCACCCAAAGACGAAGGAGCTTCGCGCGCCAGATATCACACTGGGACGTGTATCACTTATCATTCAAATCGCAAACAGGGATAGAACAGCTGCTGTAACAGTAACTAACGGAAGCGAAATATTTGAAACATATACTCAAGATGGCGAGTGCCGTTTCCTCTACTTGCGCGACGGAAAATGGAGAATTGACATTTATATTGGTGGGCGTAAGGTAGGCACACACTCTCTCACTATTCAGTTTGAGGATAAATTCGAGGACAAACGACAGTTTGATTCAACAACCGGAAGATTTATTGGGCAAATTTTCGAATTGAACGGCCCAGTTGTAACCGCATTTGAAAAAGCGCTTGCTAATAGCGGGCAAGAAAGTGCCGTTACCGACACCATATCCAATGTAGTCTCTCCAAGCGACAGTACAGATGGCGCGTCGTTGACACAGGATGCCGCAGACACGGCAGCTAAAACGCTCATCTTGCCAACCGAAATCAGCCAAACCGGTGACGGGACTCCCTTGACCTACGGAGTAGTGAAACTCTTTTCTCCCAAAGGGGCAACATCGCCAACCATTCACCCGCATTTACCGCAAGCGACCTCTTCATCTACCACAGTAACAGGGCCAGCCGGTGTGTCCGTCGTCAATGGAAATAATGTTGCCCGCAGCAGTAACTTTCCAGAAAAACAGATTCAGTCGCTGCCGCTGGGCGGCGGGACTGAGATGCGTACGTACGATGAACTGGTATTTTTAGTCCCCGGAGTTGTGCCGCCCCCTTATACCTATAGTGCGCGCGGCCCTGGGATTGGTTTTGGGGCAAACACAGCCGGTGATTTCTCGGCGAATGGCGCACGCGCACGAAGCAACAACTTTACGGTTGATGGTTCGGATAATAATGACCCCGATGTGGGCGGGCGGCGACAAGGTTTTGTCGCGCTGGTTCCGCAATCCCTAGAATCAATCAAAGCCTTCTCACTCTCTACCTTGTTATGGAATGGGGAGCTGGGTCGTAATCTCGGCTCACAAGTCAATGCCGTCTCAAAATATGGCGAGGACAGGTATCACGGTCAGGCCTACGCGTTTCTGACCAGTTCTCGGCTCAATGCACGGAACTTCTTCGATTATCGTACTCCAGAAACGAGCAAGAAAGAGCCGTTCACACGCGCACAGCAAGGGTTCACACTGGGCGGCCCATTGATCCAAGGCAGTACGTATCTATTCGGTAGCCTCGAATATGTCAAAACATCCGCGTTGTCAGAACAACATTTTTCAACTCCGGGAACCAACGAGCGTCGCTTTTTGCCGAGTCGCGCTCGGGGAGGCCAATTTGGCGTTGATCCGTTTTCTGCAGATGCGAATCAATTGTTTGTAACGGCTGATGATCGTACCCCTTTGGGCCAGCTAATTTTGCATTTTTACCCGCTTCCGTCAGCAACGTCATCAGGCCCATTCGGAGCCAACACCTACACGCAAAGCTTGCCAGCAGATAGCAAAGGAACAATCTTTTCCCTTAAACCAACACATCAATTCGCGCCGAACTATTTGCTGAACGTTCGTTACAATTACACCGATGACCGGCGCATCCTGCCCAGCATCAATCGTGCGATTCGTTCAACGACTGAAGCGAATTCCCGTACTCAAGACGTGTCTGCCTTATTTGATGGATTATTAGGCCATCAGTACGTAAGCCAAACGCGCTTTTCCTACGGCCGGACAAGACTTGGATTTACGCAACGTAAAGGTAACGAATGGGAGTTTTCTGGCACAGAAATGTTTCGTACATTGGGGCTCAACAATGGCGAACCGTTTCCCGCCACGACAGGCAGACTTGGCCAAGTTATCATTGAACCTTTTAGTCCGGTCGGGGTAGATGTTTTCACGATTCCACAAAGCCGTGTCAACAACACTTTCCAACTTGCAGAGTCAGTCGCCCACTCCATCGGAGCACATGCTTTCAGATTTGGCGGTGAGTGGTTGCACTTCCAATTCAATAGCCTGCAAAACCGTAACTATCGTCCACAAGCAATTTACGGCTATGCAATTCAGGCCGAGGGGATCATCCGGGACGTCCCCGCCAATACGCGTAACAGCGGCGATCCCAGCCTGTCGTTCACAGAACAACGGAGGCAAATCATCCCCGGCGCGCAATTGGCGGCGCTGGGAGTGGCCTCTTCGATTTTACAAACATTGACCACCGACCCATCTGATTCAAATCTGAAGCTTCGCTTTTCGCAATTTGGCTTTTTCGCAACGGATAATTGGAAGTTACGTTCCAATCTCACGCTGGATTATGGTTTGCGCTATAGCTACAACACTGTTCCTCACGAAGCAGATGGTCTAATCGAGAGCGCGCTGCGGCTGGAAGGCCTGGCAACCCCCTGTGCCACGTCGCCGAGTAATGATTCACGCACGGAAAAATTCAACTCTGCCGTCAGAAAATACTGCGAGATACTGGCTGGCCGCCGCAGGATGTATGATCCGGATCACAATAATTTCGGCCCTCATTTCGGATTTGCCTGGGCCCCCAAAGCCAATGAGCGAATGGTCATCCGCGCCGGGTATGGTCTTTATTACGGCGTGATACTGGGAGCCGTGGTCAGCCAATCACGCAACATTTTCCCCCGCGAAGTCTCGCTCAATGTGGACCCTCTCTTTATCGGGTTTAACGTCTTCAATCTGAACAATCCGTCGCTGTTGGGGAATCTTGACCCGCGACAACTTCCTTTCGGCCTGCCTAATCCGCCATTGCTGCCGTTGATTGCGCGCCAATCGCTAAATCAACTTGCTGGAGGGCGAGATAACTTTGCCACACTGGTAGGAGAGCTATTTCAACGTAATGGCGCTGGGGGTGGTCTGGCTTTTACCCTGCCCAATAAGAATTTACCGACGCCTTATACGCAACAATGGCACGTAACGCTTGAGCGCCTCTTCTGGCGCGAGACCCTACTCTCTGTCGCATATGTCGGCACCAAGGGAACCAAACTCACACGACTGACTACCCCCAACGGAGGGCCATTAGTCACGGCATATCTTCCTATTGCGCGCGCATTAGCAGGAGACAGTCCATATCAATTTCCAACGGTGAGCCTGTTCACAAGCGTCCCCAACAATCCACACGAGAAAACCAGCTTAGCTCTTCAACCCAGCCGATTTATTCAGGATTTAGGTCCATACCAAATTTTTGAGAACTCGGCAGCATCCAATTATCAGGCGTTACAAATCGAAGCGCGCAAACAATTGGCGCGCAATTACAACTTTACTGCGGCCTATACCTGGTCGCACGCGATTGATGATGTTTCAGATATCTTTCCTGTCGCAGGAGCATCCAACCTGGCTCAGGATTCTTTTCACCTGCGTGAGGAACGCGCTAGCGCCAATTTCGACATTCGCCACCGCCTGGCAATTTCTCTGATATGGGATGTGCCGCTTTATCACAATCGCCCCCATTGGCGCGCGAGGATATTTAGCGCGTGGCAACTATCTTCCATCTTTCAGGCCCATAGCAGCCAACCGTTTACTTTACACGTTCCTTTTGATGCCAATCAGGATGGCAATCTGACCGATCGCCCTGCAACGACTGACGGATTGCTCTTCTGCGCCAACTCGCCGAGCGCGCCTTCTTGTTTTGGGCAACGAGTGCAACGCATCGCGCTCGTTAATGGCAAAACAGTCGCCGACTTCTTTGTGCAGGGGAAAAATGGAGTGGTGGGCCGAAATACGCTACGAGGCGACAGTTTTATCTCTTGGGATGTTGCACTCAACAGAAAATTTCAGGTCAGCGAGG
The DNA here is from genome assembly GCA_016789605.1 of Acidobacteriota bacterium. Classification (GTDB taxonomy): domain Bacteria; phylum Acidobacteriota; class Blastocatellia; order RBC074; family RBC074; genus RBC074. The sequence continues at coordinate 35,748 of JAEUQO010000304.1, read as the reverse complement.
GGCAAGAACTCACCTTTCGCGCCGAATTCTTCAACGTAGCCAATCGTGCCAATTTCGGCTTGCCCATTCGCACGATCGGTAATCCAGGCTTTGGCCGAGCAGTTGAAACTGTAAACCCGGCGCGGCTGATTCAGTTCGCGCTGAAATACAGCTTTGGCAAGCGACCACAACCGTAATAACTGCGCCCTAATTGTCACTGTCATCAAAAATGGGAAAGACAAACAAAACCAAGGCACGCTATGACGTTTTCCTAAGCCATCACGGCAAAGATAAATCGCAAATTGAAGTCCTGGCAACGCGACTAACAAAAGAAGAAGGCTTAACCCCTTTTCTCGATAAGTGGCATCTCGTGCCTGGAGAACCGTGGCAAGAAGGATTGGAAAACGCCTTGGATCAAAGCGCTACGTGTGCGGTTTTTCTTGGTTCGCATGGACTCGGTACTTGGGAAAACGAAGAAATGCGCGCGGCCCTGGAAGAACGCGTACGCAAGCGTAGCTTTCGCGTTATTCCGGTTTTGTTGCCCGGTGCCAAACCGCAAAACACTGAGCTCCTACCACGCTTTTTACGCCGACTCACTTGGGTAGATTTTCGCGCGGGTTTGAACGATCAGAACGCCTTCAAACAGTTAGTAGCCGGCATTCGAGGACGTCCCCTAGGCTATGTCAATATAGGGCCGGTTACCTTTACAGAACGTGTCCTGGCGCAGATTTGGCAATATCGGCTGTACTTGGGTAGCGTTCTGCTACCGATCCTTCTTTGGCTTCTCATTGCCTTCAAACAACCAGGATGCCCGGAGTTCAGCGCGGACCTGAAAGCCTTTAACAAGAATCAATGGGCAATTCCGCCTTCTGCGCCCCTCGTGATTGACCCCAGCTATGGGCTTAGCCTAAGTCAAAACTCAGTTCCTATCTTTTTGTCACAAGACTGCTACTACCGTGATTTTGTCTTACGGTTTCACGCGACCTTGGGCAATAGTGGTGGGGCAGCCTGGGCAGTGCGTATTCAGGGAAAAGACGACTATTATCTGTTTTACCTTGCAGGACCTGATAACAAACTTCTTGATCCAGGTTTTTACTCATATACCGTCCGGGACAATATTTTCGATGCCCATGATCACCAAGATTTTGTGCGCTCGGCACTTGCGTCAAAACTTGGCCAGGGAATGCAATTCGAGATAGTGATTGAAGCAAGCGGGCGAACAATAAAAAATTCAATCATCCTTGGATTGGTTGATGGGCAGTCCCCTACGATTCCAGGCATTGGCGAAGAAGTCCCCTTGGATAGTTTCGAAGACCCTCACCACCATTTCGCCAAAGGCAGCATTGGTTTTCGCACTATCGGTGCAGAAAATTTTTTTGTTGACTCTCTACTCATTACCCCCAAACCAACCCAAAGCCTACTCGACATCCTTGGCATACCAATCTTCATGCAATGAATACTCGTGACAGCGCAAACACGCTGTCCAACGCCATTGGTGCTGGCAGCCGGGGCAGACGCCGCGTGTGTCGAAAGTGTTCCACGCCGTCCCGCAACCGATGAAGTTTTCCGGCGGGCCGCTATAGCCACAGAACCAACGGTCAGAAGCGCGCGGTTGCCATTTGCACAACGGACATCGAATACGGCTGTGCGGTGATTCGTCATCGCCTTGCGCCGTTTTTTCTTTGAGCTTGTCGGTGGGCAAGAGGCTTTTCTGAAAAAGCACAAAAAGCACGGCCCACAGCAATCCGCGGTGGGCCGATTTCAATTGGTACAGCATTTTGTATTTCATTGCTCGCATACCGCAGTCGTCAGCAAGCTCAATTGCGACGAGGTTTTTCGGTTCTGCCAGGACGACCTTCGACGGGCAGCCCCGGCAACGATTGACGTGGCGGCACAAGCGGTTCCGGCTCGTCCGATTGATAGCGCGTGGGCAAAACGAGCGCGTGCGCGTCTGAAACTTCACGCGCGATGGGCCAATCGCCAAACGCCAGCGACGGCGTTTGGCTGTCGGAATCAAGCGCCTCAAATTGCAACAAGACCAGTTGCCGCGTGCCAGCCGTCAGCGTTTGCCCCGCAGGCAACGCCAACATCATGCCAAGACGGCCTTCGCCCTGTAGGCGACGACTGACGTACAGAGTTGCGCCAATGGCATCCGCCCCCAAGGTGGCGCTGGTAAAGCGCCATTGTTGCCAGTCAAAATTCACGCTGAAGCCCAGCGCATTTTCATTGCCGACGGCAGTCAATTCGACCAGCGCGCTGCGCTGTCTGCCGAGCGGCGCAAACGAAGTATCAAATCGCAGCTTGCGCGTTTCGCCCGCGCGCATGTCGGTCAGCGATTGGCGACGAGCCGTTTGCAAACCTGGCGGCGGACCAGTGGGACCGCTGGCGGGCGTCAACGGATCCAACCCTGCGGCATACCGACCCGCCTGCACCCAATCGGTCACGGTCAACAAACCATTGCCGCCAGTATCGCGCGGCGCGCAATCAGCGCGTTGATATTCGCTGCCGGTCAAATTGCCATCCACGCCTGCCGCAAAACGACCGATCTGCACCCAGTCCGTAACAGTCAACGAACCGTTGCCATTCGGACGCGGCGCAACATCACCCTCGAAGCCCAGCGCAATAGATACGGCCCCCGCCGTAAAATTGGCCGGTAAGACGGCGGCATTCAGATTCGAAATTTCGCGCGTGACCGGCAGATCGCCAAACGCAATCGGCGTCGAAACGATCGAAGCGTTGGCGGCGATGGTAAACGTCACGACCAAAATGCGGCGCGGCCCGGCGCTGAAAACCTGTCCATTCGGCAGCGCAAGCGTTACGCCAAGTCGCCCTTGTCCAATCTGGGAAGTATTGACGTTAGCCGTCGCGCCCGTGGCATCGCTGCCCAACGCGACTTGCGGATTGCCCAGCACGCTTTGGTCAAAGGCTAAGCTGAAGCCAAGCGCGTGTTCATCCCCCAGCGCCACCAATTCGATGGGCACTTGCACAGCGCTTCCCGGCACGCCACCTGAAGCCACGACGCGCAACAATCGGTTGGTCGCTTGCACGGCGCTTTGCGTCACGGTGAAGCTCTGTCCGGCTATCGTCAGCGTCGCGGTGCGCGCATTGATGTCGCCATTGGCCGCGACGGTGAAATTGACGGTACCGTTGCCGACGCCGCTGGCCCCGCTGTTAATCGTCACCCAATTCGCGCCGGAGCTGGCCGTCCAGGCACAGCCTGCCGTCGTTGTCACATTGACGCTGCCCGTGCCGCCACCAGGGTTGAACGCCTGCCCCGTGGCCGAAAGCGTAAACGTGCACGCGGGTTGTGTGCCGGTGGTGACCACCGCGCGGATCATTGCGTTGGCAGATGTGGCGCCGGTTTGCGGCGGCAGCAACGTAAAACTCTGCCGGTTGCTAAGCGACACAAACGTACGATTAAACGGCTGGCCGTTGGCGTCTATCCCGAAGCCCACGCCTTGCGCCGGGTTTGGCGCCTGGAAGCCGACATAAAAATCGCCGCTGTTGATCGTCGGGCCGCCCTGCAACGTGAAGTCAAAAAATTCGGTCAAGCTTGTGCCCGGCACGTTCACGCTGACGGTCGAAAACGGCGCGTTGATCGGTATCTGTCCTGAGCCTGTCGGATCGGTCAGCACCAGCAACGTAATCGGTTTGCCGACCGGGCTGGGCTGATTCAGGAAGCTGGGAAACAAAACGCGAATCTTGTCCAGGCGCGCCGGATAGCTGGCCGGTGTGATGCGATTGACCATGCTCAACCCATCGAGCAAAAAGCCGCTTTCCGCCGAACCGTCGTCCACTTTTAATTCCACGGTCTGGCCGCTGTTGCCGCCGCCGGTAACGGTGGCTTTGATCGTGTAACTCACCGCGCCCGGTCCGAAATTGGCAACCGCGATAAAAAAGTTCCCCGCCTGAAGCGCGGGCGCACTGGTGGGCGTCACGATGATCAATTCGGTGCCGGTGGGAGATTCGGCGATGAAATCCGCCGTGATGTTACTGGCGCTAAATGCCACGCGCGTGCCAAAGCGCGCGTACATGTCTACGTCCTGGTTGCCTTGCAACTCGATCTTCAATTCGGTCGCGCCGCTCGGCACGGCAATGGCGTATTGCACCGGATTGATCACACCCGATCCGGCAACTGAGGGCGCGGGCAAACTATCGCTAAACGCCACACCGGAGGTCAGCGTCACCAGATCGCTGCCGCTGATGCCTGCGCCGGACAACGCAACCGTCACAGAAGGTTTGAGCGGATCATTGCTGGTGATGGTCAGTATGCCGGTTTGCGGTCCCGCGCCGCCCGGCGCAAACCGCACCGTCACGGATTGTTGCGTGCCCGCCGCAAGGCTGAATGTCGTGCCCGAGGTGATCGTGAAGCGTGGATTGCTGCTGGCAATGCCGGTGATGTTGAGCGCCGCGGCCCCCAGATTGCGCACGATCACACTGCGATCCGCGGGCGCATTCACATTCACATTGCCAAAATCCAGCGCTGACGGTTGCACATCAATGCTGGGGTTGTTGGTCAGCGTGCCGTTTTCGACCACGGCGCGGATCATGATGTTGGCGGGAACGTTTGGCGTGCCGCCAAATACCAGCGGCCCTTGATAGGTTGCGCCGCCATCCGCCGAAAAGAACGCGCGCTGTTGTTGCGTGCCGTTTGTGTCGGCCAAAAAGCCCGTGCCGTTGCTCGGATTGGGCAATTGATAGCCGATAAACCAATCACCGTTCTGAATCGTCGGCCCGTTGTTGATCGTGAATTCAACAAAGCCCGCGCTGGTGATTGTCGGAATCGTCACCAGTTGATCCAGCAAACGCGGCGTCCCGGCAGGAGGCGCGCTCACGCTATTCAACGCAATCAGGCGAATTTGCTGCCCGGAAGGATTGGGCTGGTTCTGAAACTGGCTGATGAAGATACGAATCTTGCGCAACGTGGACGGGTATGACGACGGCGTTAATCGGTTGACGATCACCAGCCCGTTGCCGCTGGTGCCGGTTTCGGCGGTGCCGTCGTCGGTTTTCAACTCTTCGGTCGTTTGCCCCGGCGTAACCGCCGTTCCGATCACAGCGCGAAAGATTCCGCGCCCGTGCGTGGCCGCCACCAAACTGGCCGTGGAAGCCTGAAAGCGCAACATCACCACCGGCACTTTGGGCATGCCGTCGTCCATGCGAATCCAGGTCGCGCCGCCGTCGCTGGTCTGAAATACGCCGATGTCTGTGCCGACGTAATAGGTGTTGGCGCGCGTCGGATCAATCACCACGGTATTGGCCGGCGTGTCGGGCAAATTGCCGCTGATGTCCGTCCAGGTCGTGCCGCCGTTGACCGTCAAAAAGACGTGACCGGGCGTGGCGGTCGTATTTGCATTGAAGCCCGAAAACGTCACCACGGCGCGTTGCTGGTTGGCGGCATCCAGCGCAATGTCGGTCACAAAGCGATTGGGCAGCGGCGCTTTGGTCAAATTTGTCCAGGTTGCCGTGCCCAGCAATCCGGCGTTGGTTGTGCGCTGAATATTGCCGTCGCTGGTGCCGATCCAAACGACTTCACCGGGCGGCACGGTGGTTTGATTGAGCTGCGGATGCGCGGCAATCGTCGTCAGATAACTTTGCGTATTCGCCACATTCTTGGTCAGGTCCGTGCCGAATCCATCGCCGCTGGGGCCGACTCCCGTCCAGACCTGGCCGCGATCCGCCGAGCGGTACAGCCGGTTGGTGCCGAAGTAAATGACGTTTCCGTTGGCTCCCGTAAAGCCCGTATGCTGGCCGAGCGGCGCATAAAAACTCACGCGGTCGTTCGGATTGATGTTGCCGCTGGTCGCCGTGCAACGGTTGCAGCCGACAAACGCCGGCCAGGAGTTGCCGCCGTTGAATGAAATGCTCGGCCCCATCACGGCGTTTGTCCCATTGACGTTGAAATAGGTGTGATACATCACCTGTGGATTGGCCTGGTCAATCAGCGAATGCCCGCCATCGCCGAAATCAATGTTCGTCCAACTCAAACTGCCGTTGAACCGATTGGTGCCGTTGTCCTGCGTGCCGCCGATCAGCAAATCCGGCTCGGTCGGATGCAATGCCACTGACTGAAATTGCGTGATGTTCAGTGTGGCGTTCAGGTTCGTCCAGGGAACCGGCAAATTGAGCGCGTTTTCGGTGCGAAAGACGCCGCCGTCATTCGCCGTGAAAAGCGTCGTGCGATTGGTTGGGCTGATGACAATAAAATGCGTGTCGGCGTGCAATCCGCCAGTGCCGCTGCCCTGACTGAGGTCCGCCCACGACTGACCGCCGTTCAGACTGCGCCAGAGCGTGCCGCCATTGTTGTTGCTGTTGGCCGACGTGCCGTAATAAACGGTGTTGGCGTTCACCGGATCAACCGCCAACGCCAAATTGTAGTTGGCTTGTCCGGGCGTTTGCGGACGCGTCAATTCCGTCCAGGTAGCGCCATTGTCGGTCGAGCGAAAAATGCCGCGCAGGTTGCTGTTGGTCGCCGCCAGCGCCAGATAAATCGTCGTTTCTGTCGCAGGAGCCAACGGCGGGCCAACGGCAAAATTGCCGCGCAGCCATTCGGTTTCGACGGGCAATCCGCCCGCCAGTTTCGTCCACGAACCGGCGACGCCGCCTGATTCCGAACGAAAAATGCCTACGCCGCGCATTACCGCAAACACGCGGTTGCTATTGCGCGGATCAATCATCACATCGGTCGCCGAAAAATTTCCGCCGGTGCCGGGCGGGTCCACGTTCGTCCAGTTTTGTCCGCCATCGGTCGAACGCCACACGCCGCGTTGTCCCAGCGGCGGAAATTCCGCCGGGCTGGAAGATGCCGAGTTCGGTACGCCAATTGTCGTCGTGGCAAACACCGTCGCAGGCGTCACCGGATCAATGGCGATTTTGGTGAAACTGGCGTTGATGAAGGCAGGCTGATTCGGCGGACGCGTCGAAATCGGGCCGGTGATCAATGACCAGTTGACGCCGCCATCGGTGGATTTAAGCAAACCGACGCCGTAATACCCCTGTGTCACTTTGCCTTCGCCCGTGCCGGCATAAATCACGTTCGGATTTTGCGGATCAATCGCCAACGCGCCGACCGCCAAAAACGGCTGCGTTTCAAACAGCGGCGTCCACGTCGTGCCGTTGTTGGTCGAACGCCAAACTCCGCCCGTTGCCGCGCCGATGTAAAGCGTTTGGTTGTCCGTTCCGTTATAACCTGGATGCAAGGCAATCACATTGATGCGCCCTGACACCGGAACGCGTGGCAATCCGAACGTCTGCCCTTGCGCAATCGGCGCTGGCCCCAGCGGCGTCCACGTCGGAGCAGCCAGGGAAAGCTCCGGCTCGCGCGCAGCACGCAACCGCAACGCAGCCGCTTCCCGCTCCCAGGTCTCGTGCGCACGCAACATCGCGCCAAACGGAATTTCCGTTTGCGGATAGGCGCGCTGGGCATAAAACCAATCGTGACGCCCTGCGTGTTCGCCTTCCTCGGCAAATTCTTCCGAACTGATGGTCCGTTGGCGGAAAGCCCGTCCCGCATCATCACTGAATGCGCGCGTCAACCACGATGCCGGTTCCAAGGCAATCGTCGCCAGAGGTAATTGCGTCAATGGTTGCGGGTCGGTCTGACCGGGAGAGGTAACGACTGCCAGACGTTGTTCGCCGCGAGACGGAGGCGCATTCTCCCAGCGGCGTTCTTTTTGCGGCCTGGGCGCTTGGCTAACGGCGGCCTGGCTTTTGCCCTCTTGTTTTTTTGCGCGGGCAGACCAAACCAGTCCACTTGTCACAAACAGAAAACACCCAGCGACGGCAAACCACAATGCAAAAACTCTGGCGGATCGACTGACGACGTTACGGGACGCTTGCATGTCTATTCTCTCCTGAGCTACGGATCACAAATGAGTATGACCGAGGTCGTTGTTGCGGAAGAAATCACCTTCACCTACTAAGGCGTAATGGCGCGGCAAAATGGGACGTATTGGGTTGGTTATTGACCAGTTAGAAACACAGAATGTGCGCCTGCCGCTGGCTTATCGGCAGGCGCCTGCAAAACGATATCTGGCAAAAAAGAACGTTCTGGCAAACAAACTTTAGCGGCTGGGAGTAGGCGCGCGCGAATTATGCGTTGCTGAGCGTTTGCCGTGCCCACAACGCAGCGCCGATCAAGCCAGCATTGTTGCCCAATTGTGCGGCGACGACTTCGACTTGCAACGCATCCACCAAAAAGACGCGCGCGCGCATCGAACGGCGAATCGGATCGAGAATCAATTCGCCCGCCGCTGCCACACCGCCGCCAATCACGATGCGACGCGGCGTCACGGCCGTGATCACATTGGCGATGCCTGCGCCGATGACCGTTCCCGCAAATTCATAAATTTCGCGCGCAGCCTCGTCGCCACGGCGCGCGGCTTCGCAAACCAGTTCCGGCGTGATCTTGTTCAGGTCGCCGCCGCACATATCAGCGATGGTCGTATTGCGGCCTTGCACGACGGCTTTCATCCCCAGCGCCGCAATCGCCGGACCTGACGCATAGGCTTCGATACAGCCCTGACTGCCACATCCGCATTTCGGCCCGTTCAAATCCACGCTGACGTGTCCCAGCTCTCCGGCAGAACCGTTGATGCCCAGATGCAAACGGCCATTGATCACCAGTCCGCCGCCGATGCCCGTGCCCAAGGTGTAACAGGCCGTATCAAATCCGCGTCCGGCGCCGAATTTCCATTCGCCCAAGGTCATCGAACGCGCATCGTTCAAAATGGCAACTGGCAAATGCGACAGGCGCGCCAATTGGTCGCGCACCGGCACGTTGCGCCAGTTCCCCGGCAAATTCGGCAGGAAAACGGTTGTGCCGCGCTCCAGATCGAGCGCGCCGGGAATGCCGATGCCAATACCGCCCACATTGTCTTTGGACAAATTGCTGGCCAGGATGATTTCTTCGATCAACACGGCCATTTGCGCCAAAACAGCATCGTGGCCTTCGCGCGCGTGCGTTGGTGTTGAGCGGACGGCTGCGATTTCGCCCGTCTCGGTGTTTACCAACGCCGCTTTGATGTTGGTGCCGCCCAGGTCAATGCCTATGAAGTTGATTTTGTCTGCCATAACTGTTGTGTAAATTGTTGGTTGGTCGTTTCTTGTCGAAAAAGACAAGCAGCTTTTACCCAATCGGCTTGCAGATGGCAAGGTTGCCGCTCGCCTTCGCCGGTTGAGTCAGGTAGAATGCGCCCCGTTTTCACCGCACCATACACAACGAAAACCTAACCCAACCACAGGACGGCACGAGAGATGAATTTCAATATTCGCCTGCAACTGTCGGTGATGATGTTTGCCCAGTTCTTCGTCTGGGGAGCCTGGTACGTCACCGCGCCCAATTACCTGAGCACGATCGGTTTCAACGCCAACGATATCGGCTGGACGTATACCATCGGCCCATTGGCCTGCGTCATTTCGCCGTTCTTTGTCGGCATGATCGCAGACCGTTTCTTTGCCGCCCAACGCGTGGTCGGTGTGTTGCACATCGTCGGCGGGTTGCTGGTCTTTCTGGCCACAACGTTGATGACGGCCAAACCGGCGTCACCGATGTTGATCAATCTGGTCATGTTTGCGCACACGCTCTGTTACTTTCCCACGATTGCGCTGACCAATACGATTTCCATGCGCAACGTCACCAATTCAGAGAAAGAATTCCCGCTGATTCGCGTGTTCGGCACGATTGGCTGGATCGCCTCAAACCTGACGCTGAGCTGGTTGGGCTGGGAAAAAGGCATCGAGATGTTTTACCTGACCGCAGGCGCAGGCATCCTCATGGGTCTTTACAGTTTCACGTTGCCCAACACGCCGCCAGTGGCAGAAGGCAAAATTACGGCACGTCAGATTTTGGGACTGGACGCGCTGGCGCTGCTCAAGGAACGCAACTATCTGATTTTCATGGCCTGTTCGTTCCTGATCTGCATTCCGCTGGCGTTTTATTACCAGATCGCCAGCCGCGTGGTCGAAATGACCGGCTTGCCCATCGGCCAGACCATGTCATTTGGCCAGATGTCGGAAATTTTCTTCATGCTGGTGATGCCGATCTTTTTTGTGCGGCTGGGTGTGAAATGGATGCTCGCGGCGGGCATGCTCGCCTGGGTTATTCGATACGGCCTGTTTGCGCTGGGAGCGCCCGATGAAGTGCGCTGGATGATCATCGGCGGCATCGTGCTGCACGGCATCTGTTACGACTTTTTCTTTGTCACGGGCCAGATTTACACCGACCAGGTAGCGCCCAACCACATCCGCGCACAGGCGCAAGGCTTGCTGGTGCTGTTTACCTTGGGACTGGGACTCGGACTGGGCGCGAACATCGCCGGACGGATCGAATCGCAACACACGCCCGCGGCTTCGCGTGCGTTTAACCAACAAGTCGTCGCCAAAGGCGCTGAACTGGAACAGCTCAAAGCAACAGCGCCCAACGACACACAACGACAGCAACAACTGACGCAGGAAAAAGATGAGCTGCGCCGTCAGGAACTGAAAGCCCTCGAGTGGAAACAGCTCTGGGGCAAACCGGCGATTTTCGCCGCCGGCGTGTTGGTGTTGTTTTTGTTACTCTTCAAAAACCGTAAATCATCCGCGTCACCAGAACCGGCTGGCGCATATGCAGATTAACTCCGTATTTGACGCAGACGCGTCATGACAGCGCGAGGCGCGCAGGCTAGGTCTTCGCGCCTCGTTTTTCCGAGGTATTTGTATGTCAGTTCGTCAGGCAATTCGTCTTTCTATTTTGTGTTCGTCGTTCGCATTTTCGTTGGCGGGCTGTGCCGCGCCGCCCAAAGAAATCGCTGCCAACCAACCGGCGACGTCTTCGTCTGCGGCTCCGGCGGGCGACTCTTCAACCGTCGCCGTTGGCCACGGTGGCAGCACCGCCAGCACCAGCGCGATGGGCACCGTTCCCAAAGAACAAGCCGCAGGCACGCCCGTCAAATGGACGACGCCAGGAAGTTGGCAAACCGGTCCTGAAAAACCCATGCGCGCCGCGACGTATCTGATCCCGGCAGCCGCAGGCGACAGCGAAGGCGGTGAATGCGCCGTGTTTGCCAACATCGGCGGCGGCGTCGAAGCCAACATCAAACGCTGGATCGGACAGTTTGAACAACCCGACGGCAGTTCGTCTGAAGCCAAAGCCAAACAGAAAAAGGAAACCATCAACGGATTTGCCGTGACGACGGTGGATTTGCTGGGCACCTTTGCGGGCGGCGGCATGGCGATGGGGCAACCGGCAACGAAAAAACCGAACTATCGCTTGCTCGGCGCTATCGTCGAAACACCGCAAGGCGAAGTGTTTTTCAAATTCACTGGCCCGGTCAAAACCGTCACCGCAGCCCAGGCCGACTTTCAGGCGCTGCTGAAATCGCTCAAAAACTGAGCGCACAAAATCATTGTCGCAGAGCCGGTGCGCTGGCTCTGCGACAACTGCCCGTGCAATTCCCGCCGCAATTCCCACGGTTAGCCAATCGGTGAGTCAACATGAAAAAAGTACAGCGCGTAAGTGTTCAGGAAGGATATGACCTGTGGGCTGAAACCTATGACGCAACGCCCAATCCCGTGGTCGCCATGGATGCGCGTCACACCATCAAGTTGCTGGCCCCGCAACCAGGCGAACGGATTCTCGATGCGGGTTGTGGCACAGGCAGGAACCTGAAACCGATACTGGCGGCACAAAGCCAGCCGGTCGGCATGGATTTCTCGCATGGGATGTTGCGTGTCGCACAGCGCGCGGTTCGGCAAACGCCGCTGGTGCGCGCCGACTTGCAACGCGACTTCCCTTTTCGCCCGACATCTTTCGATGCCGTGCTGTGCGCCCTGATCGGCGAACATCTGGCTGACCTGCCGACCGTGTTTCGTGAAACCCGTCAGGTATTGAAACCAGGGGGAAGGTTCGTATTTTCGGTTTATCACCCGGAACTGGCCGCCGCTGGCAAAGAGGCCAATTTTGACCGCGACGATGTCGAATACCGGCTGGGCGCAGTGCGTCATACGACTGACGACTATCTGAATTTGCTGGCGGACGCGGGCTTTCAGCAATTGCGCCAATACGAATTTGACGGCGATCAGGAACTCGCAGAACAAGTTCCCGTCGCCGCCAAATACATCAACCATCCGGTCTTGTTGGTACTGGAAGCCCGCACAGCCGCTTAGGGCTGTGCGGCGATTTATGCGCCTTTGGGTTCCAGCAACTGCAACAAAGCCTTGTGAATCTCGCGCAGCGATTTCACCACCGCAGCGTTTTGCTTGCTGGCAGGCCGCGCTTCGATCATCGCCCGCAAAAATGCCAGTTGCCAAAGCACGGATTCCGCCTCTGCGGGACTGACGCTATATTCAGTAAAGACCTTGGTATAGCGGTCAATCACGTCTTTTTCGTGTTTGGGCAGTTCTCCTGAAAGCAACCAACCCAGCAAGCGAAGTTCCGGCCCGGCCACCGCAATCCAAAAACTGCCATCCGCCGCTAACCCGCCATCTAACGCCTGCTGACATTCCTCAACAATCGTTTGCAACTCCGCAGCCCGCATACCGGACAGCAGCAAACCACACGCAACCACATTTACGCCGGGAAAGATCAGGTTCTTTTGTAAGCCAGGTCTTTCTTTTGCCAATTTATACCCGCGCAGGTATTCATCTTTGGCTTTCTTCAGATTGACTTCGCGCGCCGCGTTGGATTCTGCCAGCAACGCATAACACTTAAAAACCTTTCCGCTCAGTGAATATCGTTCTGGTGTTTTGTCCAAGCCCAACAACCAATCCATCAGCTTACGTGCCGTGTCGAGTTTTTTGCGTAAGGCCGCCACTTCTTTCTCGCGCGCACTCTTGTCTGTGGCGCGGGTGCGCGCTTTGGCAGTCTTGCCAGTGGCGCGGGTCGAAGCCGTTGCCCCACGCCGTTTTTCCCACAACTGGCTGGCGTGCCGCGCCTGCAAATTCGCCAGATGTTCCAACGAACGCAACGCCGCGCTGGCGTCTTCGCTGTGAATCGCCAGCTCGTAAAACCGAATCGCTTCATCGAAGTTGCCCAGCTTCAACCAGGACTCGCCAAAATCAGACAACACTTCACCGTCTTCCAGCAGCGTGGGCGCTGATTCACGCAATTCCTTTTCAATGCCCAACAGTTGCTGCCGCTGAGATTCGTTCCGCCTCAGACTTTGCAAGTCAGCAGTGGACGACAAACTCTTGAGCGCGTCGCGGTATTCGCGCCGCGAATAATAGGACGGGCTGTCGCCATAAGCTCCGCCCAGATTCAGGCGGAAGTTCGGGTTGCCATAACACTGATACGCGCCCCAGGTGTTGACGCCATCACCGCCGCTGCAATGTTGTTTGTGCGTTTCCTTGCGCGCCTGCAACACTGCCTGGCCAAAGGATTCGCCTTTCAGCATCTGCCGGTAAAACTCTTCGGCAAACGTCAGCGCCGCGGCATCATCCACGGCCCAACCGGCGGCCACCACTGCCTTGACGCCCATTTTGATCAGCTCTTCCGCAACGCTGGCCGCCAACCGGTGCGGAGAAGACACCGTCAACGGCAACGTGCTTTTATCCACTTTGCCCAGATGGCAACAGTTGATGAACACCAGGTCGGGGACGGTACGCAGGTTGACCAATTCTTTCGCCGTCAGATAGCGCCCATCGTCCAACACGACACCACTTTGGTCGGGGTTTTCGCCGTCGTAATTGCCGTGCGCCGCAATGTGCAAAATCTGGTATTCGCGGGCAAACAGTTCGTTGATGATTTCGACACCGCGCGCTTTGACCTTCTCTTTCACCTCGAATTGCCCTTTTTCGCCGAGCAATTTGGCGACCGCTCTGGCTTCATCTTGCGCGCCGGTCAGTTCCACCATGCCGGTGTTTGCCGTATCACCAACGACCAATACATTGCGCCCGCGCGAAGGCCGCGGATTCGCGCGAAAATCGTCCGTCTTGAACTGCCGCAAAATGCCCATCCGCGTCGCCAGCGGTTTGTCCGGCTGCGAACGTTCCGTCATCAATTCCCAGGGATATTGCGCCGCTTCGCGGTCGAGCAACAAAACCACGTTTTCGATGTGATCTTTCAGCTCGTTGGGCAACAGCAATTCAAAAAGCGAGACCGAAAGCTCTTTGTCATAAAAGGTCGAGTTGACCGCCTGTTCGACCATCCAATCCACCAGATTGCGTTGCGTCGCCTGCGTCGTGGCTTCGACACGGGCGCGATCGGTCAGCACCTGAAATTCCAACCCGGCGGCGCGTTCTCCGCCGCTCTGCCCATGCGTCATCAGATCAAGCATCGTTTCAGCCAGTCGCGTGCGCTTTTGCGGTGTGCGAATGGCTTCTTCGATCAGTTTGTCCACAAAACTGCGCAAAGGAACCTGCAAATCGGGCGCAAAGCCCAACAGCTTCGGCAAACGCGGAGCCAGTGTTCCCAAATCCAGATGCGGGTCTTTCACAGCGGTAACCTGAATCTTGCCGTACCAATACGTGTCGAACTCGCTGATCGGGCGTTTGTAACGCCCGCCACGCATGGAGTTCAGATTGCGCGGCGTCACTTTCAGATCAACTTCTTTGGCCAGCTCCAAGGCTTTGTTCTTGCTCAATTCGTGGACGGCGTGAATCGCCTGAATGGCGACGTCCTCATACAGCTCGACCAATTCAATGTGATCAATGCGCACGTCGTTCCACAACTCTTGCTCGCGCAAAATACGGTTGGCTTGCGTTGCGCCTTCGAGAATTGCAGTGACGGACTGTTTCACGCTCAATGCGTTTCCGCCGTAAGTGCCGATCAACAACGAGCTAAATGCCGCTGAAGCGGGTCCTGATTGAGGATTTGTCTTGCGTTGTTCGAGCACATCTACCGCGTAACGCAACGCCGCCGTCAGCACGCCCTGGCGGACAGCATCCACACTGATATCGCCCATGTCTCCCAACCCGATGACCAACGCGCCGCGCGGCGTTCTGCCCTCTGGCGCGAGAACGACTTCGGCGGTGCCCACCGGCCCCGGATATAGCTTTGTGCCGAACCGATTGGCCAAACGACCGTCCAGCAAACGATCCAGGTATTTTTCGGCGCTGATGATGCCGTCACCGTCATAGTGTCCAACCGCGACGGGATATTTGGCGTGGCGCAAATCGCCGTGTGAAACCGTCACGCGCAATTCGTAACTTTCCACTGCGCCTGGCGGCTCCGGTTTTTCCAGCCAGGCTGTGATGTCTGTCGCTTCGGTTGCCGCAGGGGCAACACCGCCACGCGAAAAGCGCAGGTCGGCGAACAGCTCCTTGAAACCGTCGACGGGCGTTTCGTCGCTGCGCAACAACCAGCCAGCAAGTTTCTGCCGCGTTTTGTCATTCAGGAAATAATTGAAGTGGCAAACCACCTGACCCTGATCGAAAAAGTCATATGCTTTTTCCTGTCGCCGTATGCCTTGCGTCATCGCTTTGGTGTTGACCACCAAATCGTTCTTGGCCCAGAAAAAGGCATTGCCCAACAAGGCCGGGATGGTCAGTTTCAGATTGCCGACTTCGATGTCGCCGGAGATCACGGCCAGATCGGCGCGCGTGCTCAATTTGGGATGATTCAGAAATTCGACCAGCGGCGAATCGGGCGTCATGGATTCAATGCCGGGCAAATCTTTGGGGTCGGCTTTCTTTTTGACCAAAGTCAGCAACAACGCCTTTAGCCAGTCATACCCGGCATCGAGAATCGGGTTTTGCCCGATCAATGGGATCTGCCCGACCGCGTTGAGCACGCCAGACGCCAGGTAATCCATGCGTTTGCCCGCCAGCGTTGTGCCGTGCGCCGGACACGCCACGCGCACAAATCGTTGCACCGTCAGTTTCTTTTCCAGCAACAAGTCCCACAATACTTTTAACTGTTCGACTTGTTTTTCGCGGATGGCTTTGCGGGTGGCGTCGTCAGCGTCTTTTTGCAAAAACACCTGCACCAATTCATCAAACTTCGCCCGGCTGTCGCCGGCTTGCGCCAGACAAATCAATTCACCGACCAAACCGCCGCGCGAATGCGAAACCAGATGGAGTTGCGCTCCTGCAGGCAGCAACTGGGCCAGGTCCAGCGCGTTTTGCAGCGGCGACACGCTAAAGGTGCGATGATCCAGCGCAAAGATGCGATCGCCATAGGCTTTCTGTAGCGCCTCCCATTCCGTCGTGCCCGCCAGTTTGCCAAAACTGCCAATGCTGCTCGAAGCCGTGCCGTGAATGAAGATCAACAGCGGCGCATTGCCTGACAGTTCTTTGGCGTCTTTGATTTGCTGATTGCGCTCGATTTTTTGCGGATCGGGAAAACGATAGAGGCCGAACGGATGGCCTTGTTTGGCAATGTCCGATTCAAACTTGTCAGCGATGCCGAGCGCGATATTCGACGCGCCTTTTTCGGCCAGTTTTTCCGGCGTATCAATGCCAAAGATTTTCAGCGCTTTGAGCAGAATCGCGCCCGCTCCGCGCGAAGCCCCTTGCGCCTCCCAGGAATGCGGCAAAAAGATGGCTTGTTCGCCGTCGCGCGACGTACGTTGCTGGCCCAATTCGCGCAACTGATCGGCAGTCACCCATTGCTTCCAGCGGCGGCCTCCGTTTTCAAACTCCATTTCGACAATGTCGTCCGGCGCAACGTCTGACGGCACAGGCGTAAACGCCGCATCGCCGATGCCGCGCGAAATTGCGTCTATCTTGCGCGCGGTTTTGACTTCAACTTTGAGAAAACGCGACAAACCAGGTTCTTGTTTGGCGCTTTCGTCTTCGATGCCAGGCAATAGTAATTTCGGCTCCATCATCTCCTCCAAGAAGGCCATCGCAGGAATAAACAGGTCAGCAGGTGAAAGGGGCTAAGGTGGTTATCAAACTTGTTTTCGTGTCGGTCAAACGCGCGGGATTGTAGGCCATCCCCGCCAGACTGTCACGAATGCCGCTACTTTTTATTCATTACTTCAGCGCGGCGAGCAGCGTCTGAATGTCGGCGCGGTTGTTGAAAAAATGCACCGAAACGCGCGTACCGCCGATGCCCGCCGTGTAACGCGTCGAAAGGTAGATTTTTTGTTCAGCCAATTGCTGGGCCAGTGCGGCGTCTTCTTCCGGCGTGTCGCACAGGCGAAAAGTGACGATGCCCGCACGCAAATGATCTTCGTCTGGTGTGACGACGCGCGCGCCGTATGTTTTGAGCCCTTCGATCAGTTCGCGCGAAAGTTCGCGAATGTGCGCTTCAAGCGCGTCTTTGCCCAAATCGTTGATCAGTTTCAGACTCGCACCCAGACCGATGGCGCCGGGATAATTCGAGGTGCCGCCGGTTTCGAATTTGCGCGCATCGCCAACATAACGGTACGTGCGAAACGGCGTGATTTCCGGCGTGGAGAAATACTTCCCCCAACCGCCTTCCGGGTCTTGCAAGGTCAGATAGCCGCGCGTCAGCGGTTCGCATTCGTCCAGTCGCGCCTTGTTCACATACAAAAACCCGCAACCAAACGGCGCATTCAGCCACTTGTGCCCGCCACAGGCGATGACGTCTACGCCCAGGCTGGCCACATCAATCACACTCGCGCCAAGTTGCTGAATCGCATCCACGATCAACCACGCGTTGCGGCTTCGGGCAAGTTCACTCAAACCAGCCAGATCAAGCTTCAGCCCGTGCGACCATTGCACGGAACTGACGACAATGGCTTTTGTGCGCGCATCGCAAACGGCGGCAAAATCCGCCACGGTGACCAATCCGTTGCGATGACGTACCGGACGCAACTCGATCTGTTTGCTGCGCCGTGCGTTGTCAAACGGAATGGCGACTTGCAAAAACTCCAGGTCGCAAAAAACGACGTTGTCGCCGTCTTCCCAGGGCAACGCCGCAGCGATGGCATTCAATCCAGCCGTCGTGCTTTCGACGATGGCGATTTCCGCCGTCGAAGCATTGATCAGCCTGGCCGCTTCCTGGCGGGCAACTTCGCGGGCGGCGTCCATGGCAATGTGTTGCGCCGTGGCGGAAGCTTCGGGACACAACAGCGCGTCACGCAAAAATTCGGCGATGGCGTCCGTCGCCGCCGTGGACGTCAAACTGACGCACGCCGCATCGAGAAACGTTTTGTCCTTGGCACCGGGAAAGAGCGCTCGGATTTGTTCGTGTTGGTGCAACATACAGGGCTAAAAACGGACGCCAGAATCACCTTGCCACAGCGTTATTTGCGCGCCAGATAAAACATCCGGCCATCGCTGATCGTGAAGCCGAATTCGCGCCGCGCGTCATAGGTTTTGACACGGCTGAACCCCGCCTCGGCCAGCGCATCCAGCACTTCGTCGTGATCGTAATAGCGTTGATATAACGTCAGGTCTGACCGCTGCCAGACGTCGTCTTCCAGTTGGAACATGGTCAGTTCATAGCGTTTCAGTTTGTCGTGCTGATCGTAACTGGCGCGCGCCACCAACACGTGATCCTCTTCCACCACGTCGAGCGTGTTGGTTTCCAGCTCAGATTCTTCTTCCAGATTCAGATCAAACAGGAAGATTCCGTCGTCCGCTAAAACCGAATGAACGTTGGCAAAAACCTTGCGCAACGAATCCAACTCCATCAAATGGTTGAGGCTGTCAAAAGCGGAAAGCACTGCGTCAACCCGCTGCGGCAATTGAAACGAACGCGCGTCAGCGTGCAGAAAAGTTGCCGCAGGAGCATTTTGACGAGCAAACCGCAACATCGCTTCTGAGCCATCCAAACCGATGACTTGGTACCCGTGCTGCAACAATCCGGCGGCAATCTGTCCCGTGCCGCAACAGAGATCAAGAATGCGGCTGCCGACCGGAACGTGCGGAAAAAAGATGACGTTGAAAATCGCCAGCGCGGGGCGACTGTATTCCTCTCCCCAATAGCGGTTATAGAACCACGCAAAGCGGTCGTATTCGGAATAAATGGGCGCGACAGACATAGCGGCGTTAGGGATTCGGAAATTCACGCGGCATCGGCTAAACTGCGCCGCGTTTGCATCACGCGCATCATCAGGAGTGAATCATGAAATTGCAAGACAAAGTCGCCGTCGTCACCGGAGGCGCGCACGGCATCGGCAAAGCCTTGTGCCGTCGGTTTGCCGCCGCAGGCGCACGCGCGGTTGTCGTTTCAGACCTGGATTTTGCCGCCGCACAGGCCGTCGCGGCAGAAAGCAACGGGCTGGCCGTCAAAACCAATGTTGGAAACGAAGCCGACGTACAAGCGTTGGTGGCACAAGCCACGGACGCGTATGGCCAGATTGATCTGTTCTGTTCCAACGCGGGCATCGGCGGCATTCCCGGCTTTGCCGAAGTTTCCAACGAAGCCTGGCAGGAAATCTGGGAAGTGAACGTGCTGGCTCACATTTATGCTGCGCGCGCGGTTTTGCCCCAGATGCTTGCACGCGGAAACGGCTATTTGCTCAACACCGCTTCGGCGGCAGGATTGCTGACGCAAATCGGTTCCGCACCGTATTCCGTCACCAAACACGCTGCCGTCGCGTTTGCCGAATGGCTTTCGATTACGTATGGCGAGCAAGGCATCGGGGTTTCCTGTCTGTGTCCGCAAGGCGTCAAAACCAATATGTTGCGCGACGCTGCCGAATCAGGGCCGAGCGCATTTTTGCTGGCCAATGCGCTTGAACCTGAAACCGTGGCGGATTGTGTGATTCAAGGTCTGGAAGAAGAGCGCTTCCTGATTTTGCCGCACCCGGAAGTCGCCGAGTATTTCCAACGCAAGGCAACCGATTACGACCGCTGGTTGCGCGGTATGCGCAAACTGCAAAGCAAAATCAACGAGGCGAAATAAATGGGTTATCTGGTGTTGGTGCGGCACGGACAGGCGCGCACGTTCGAGCAAGACAGCGACCAACTTTCCCCGCTGGGCGAAGAGCAAGCACGTACGCTCGGCCAATATTGGCAGCGGCATGGCACCCGGTTCGACGAAATTCACGCAGGCGCGCTTGTCCGCCAACGTTGCACGGCGGAACTGGCAGGCGCTGAAATCGCCGAGTGGCCAGCAGTGCAAACCAACCCTGCGCTTAACGAATACGATTCCGTCGGGATCACGCAACGGCTGATTCCCGCGCTGGCAGAACGCGATGAACGCTTTCGCGCGTTGCTGGCTGATTTTGAAGCCCACAAACACGCGCCCGACCGCAATCGCTATTTTCAAAAGATGTTTGAAGTCGTGGTCGGCGTCTGGCTCAACGGCGAACTGGAAGTCGAAGGCGTGGAAAGCTGGGCGCGTTTTTCGGCGCGTGTACGCAATGCGCTTAAAGACATTCTCGCCGCAGAAGGCAGCGGACGCCGCGTGGCGGTGTTCACCTCTGGCGGCGTCATCGGTTTAGCAGTACAAACAGCGCTCAACGCGCCTGACCGCACAGCACTGGAATTGAATTGGCGGGTGCAAAACTGTTCGCTGACCGAATTCACGTTTAGCCGCAGCCGCCTGTCGCTCGATTCATTCAATACGATTCCCCACCTGGACGATCCGCGTTTGCGCACGTATCGTTAACTCGTTGACTATGGCAAGCAGGCAAACAAGCGCGATTGACCAGCCCCAAAATGAAGGTTTAGTGCATCGAAAAAAGGAGAAGATTGATTATGGTAGCTTCGAACAATCCCAAATCCACCAACTATGGCGTGGGCGATGAAATTTCTTATGCTTTCGGTTCCGGCATCGCCTATGGCGAAGTGACGCGCCTGCTCGAAGGCGGCGCAGCCGTCGAAATCCTGTTTGAAGACGGTCGCCGCGAAATCAAAAAATCCCGCGATGGCGCATTGCGCCTGTTGCGCCGCGCGACCGGCAGCAGCGAACTGGAAGAACAGCACTCTGATCGCAATCGCTTGCGCGATAACGACGTCAGCGAAGTCTTCCGCCGCGACCAAAAACGCCGCTGGTAAAATTCCCTGCCACTTCCGACCGCATTTTTTCGCAGAGTTAAACCCGACTATCTTGTCAGGTTTAACTCTGCGTGCTACCATCCCCGCCTTAAATCAAACCGCATTATCAAATTCAGGAACGTCACGTGAAGATCACCGCTCAGGAAGAATATGGGTTGCGCTGCCTCTTGCAGCTTGCGCGCGAAGAATCCAACGGCGCGCAAGGCAGCACCTTGATGGTGCGCGATATTGCTGAGCGCGAAGGACTTTCGGTCGCCTACGTGGAAAAGATTCTTTGGTCGCTCAGCCGTAGCGGCATCGTCGAGAGCGTCCGCGGTCCCAAAGGCGGTTATCGCCTGACGCGTCCCTGCACAGAAATTTCGCTGGGCGAAGTGATGCGCGTGCTGGGCGGCATACAGTCCGAAGAAGAGCTTTGCTCTCAATTCACTGGCAATCAGGATACTTGTGTTCACCACGGCGGCTGCGATTTGAAGCCCGTCTGGCTGAGCATCACGGACATGGTCAACAATCTTTTTGACAAAGTTCCGCTTTCGACACTGCTCAACGGCTCGCTGGATGTGCGATTTGTGCAAATCACCAATCGTAATGGAAATGGAAGCAAGCCCCCGGTTCAGACGCCGGCACTGGGATAGATATCCGCCGTGACATTTTTTTGGCAATAAACCTGACACTTTAGTCATCTTTGATAGGTATGTTTGCCGTTCCGACCGATAACGGAACTTCAGACAGGAGAAAAGCAGATGAGCGCCATCGAGGCATTAGCCAATCGCGAATACAAATACGGATTCGTTACCGACATCGAGTCAGAAACAACACCGCGCGGTCTCAGTGAAGAGATCGTCCGCACGATTTCGGCCAAGAAAAACGAGCCGGAGTGGATGTTGGAATGGCGGCTGAAAGCTTATCGCCATTGGTTAACCATGACGGAACCGGAATGGGCCAATGTCAATTATCCCAAGATTGATTATCAAGACATCATCTATTACTCCGCGCCGAAACCGAAAAAGAAACTGGAAAGCCTGGACGAAGTAGACCCGGAATTGCTCGACACGTTCGAGAAACTGGGGATTCCGCTGCACGAGCAGAAGATGCTAGCCAACGTTGCCGTGGACGCGATTTTTGACAGCGTCTCGGTCGCGACGACTTTCAAAGAAAAGCTGGCGAAGGAGGGAGTCATCTTCTGCTCGTTTTCCGAAGCCTTGCAGGAATATCCGGAGCTGGTCAAAAAGTATATCGGCTCAGTTGTACCCTACACCGACAATTTCTTCGCCGCGTTGAACTCGGCGGTCTTTTCCGACGGATCGTTCTGCTACATTCCCAAAGGCGTCAAAAGCCCTATGGAATTGTCGTCCTACTTCCGCATCAACAATTCGGAATCGGGGCAGTTTGAACGCACCCTGATCGTGGCGGAAGAAGGTTCGTATGTGTCTTATCTCGAAGGCTGCAC
The DNA here is from genome assembly GCA_016789605.1 of Acidobacteriota bacterium. Taxonomy (GTDB): domain Bacteria; phylum Acidobacteriota; class Blastocatellia; order RBC074; family RBC074; genus RBC074. The sequence continues at coordinate 13,484 of JAEUQO010000304.1, read as the reverse complement.
CGCGCCGAAATTCGACAAGAACCAATTGCACGCCGCCGTGGTCGAACTGGTCGCGCTGGACAACGCCGAAATCAAATACTCGACGGTGCAAAACTGGTACGCGGGCGATGAAGAAGGCAAAGGCGGCATTTACAACTTCGTGACCAAACGCGGCGCTTGCCGTGGCGTCAATTCCAAAATCTCCTGGACGCAGGTCGAAACTGGTTCGGCCATCACTTGGAAATATCCGAGCTGCATTTTGCAGGGTGACAACTCCATCGGCGAATTCTATTCGGTGGCGCTGACCAATCACCGGCAACAAGCCGATACCGGTACCAAGATGATCCACATCGGCAAAAACACGCGCAGCCGCATCGTCTCCAAAGGCATTTCGGCAGGTCGTTCCAACAACAGCTATCGCGGCCTGGTCAAGATTTCGCCCAAAGCCGAAAACGCCCGCAACTATTCGCAATGCGACAGCTTGCTGATTGGCCAGCAATGTGGCGCGCACACCTTCCCGTACATCGAAGTCGGCAACAACACCGCCAAGGTCGAACACGAAGCTTCGACTTCGAAAATCAGCGAAGAGCAGATTTTCTATTTCAACCAGCGCGGTATTTCGACCGAAGACGCCGTGTCAATGATCATCAATGGTTTCTGTAAGGAAGTCTTCCGCGAACTGCCGATGGAATTCGCGGTCGAAGCCACGCGCTTGCTCGGCCTGAAACTGGAAGGAAGTGTCGGTTAATCCACGACGAAAGGTTCAGCTACATGTCTAACAAATTTGCGGAAATCGAAGCGTCATTACCGCCCGTGCCCCAGGCTGCGGGCAATTACGTTCACGCAGTGCGCACAGGCAATCATCTTTATCTGGCTGGCAAAGGGCCGATCTCTGACGTCAAAGGCAAAGTCGGCGCGGAATTCACCAAAGAAGAAGGTTACCAATACGCGCGCGAAGTCGGATTGACGCTGCTGGCTGTGCTCAAGGCCGAACTCGGCACGCTGGCCAAGGTGAAACGCGTCGTTAAAGTGCTGGGCATGGTCAATGCCACGCCCGAATTTGGCGAGCACCCATTCGTGATCAACGGCTGTTCCGACCTGTTTGTCGAAACCTTTGGCGATGCCGGTCGCCACGCGCGTTCAGCCGTCGGCATGGGATCGTTGCCGCACGGCATTCCGGTCGAAATTGAAGCAATCGTCGAAGTTGCCGATTAAGGAAAATGATTCGCCTGCGCAAAACCCAAGAGCAAGACCTGGATTTTGTCTTCAAACTTGAACACAAGCCGGAAAATGCCGCCTTTGTTTCGCCCTGGTCCAAAGAGCAACACGCGCAATCGTTACGTGACACAGATGTGTTGCATTTGATTATCGAAATCCGCCAGCAACAGCCCATCGGGTATGCGATCTTGGCGGGACTGAACCAAGGTCATCAAAACCTTGAGTTTCGTCGCATCGTCATTGGCGAAAAAGGTCAGGGTTTTGGCAAAGCAGCGCTAGAGAACATCAAGCGCCTGGCTTTCGAAGAGCTGAACGCTCACCGCCTGTGGCTTGATGTAAAAGACTTCAACACGCGCGCACGTCAGCTTTATGTAGATGAAGGGTTCGTCGTTGAGGGAGTGTTGCGCGAGTGTCTCAAAGTCGGCGACCGGTTTGAATCATTAGTTGTGATGTCAATGTTACAGCAGGAGTACAGGCAGCAAATTGCCAAGAGCCAATAATGCCTCGACTCAAGGAGGGAGAAGTTACAGTGCTAGAAATTCGCAACCTACACGCCACGATTGATGGCAAAGAGATTCTGAGAGGCCTGACCCTGACGGTCAACGCGGGCGAAATTCACGCGATTATGGGGCCGAATGGCTCCGGCAAAAGCACGCTCGCCAAAATTCTGGCCGGGCATCCGGCCTATGAAGTCACGGGCGGCGAAGTGTTGTTTGAAGGTAAAAATCTGTTTGAACTCGAAGCCGACGAACGCGCCCGCGCGGGCGTCTTTTTGGCCTTTCAATATCCGATTGAGATCCCCGGCGTGAGCAATGCCAACTTCTTGCGCATGGCTTACAACGAAAAAGCCAAACACGACGGCAAAGACGAACTCGATCCGTTGGAATTTGACGATCTGATTCAGGAAAAGCTGAAGATTGTCGAAATGGACAAGAGCTTCCTCAATCGTTCGGTCAACGAAGGCTTTTCGGGCGGCGAAAAGAAACGCAACGAAATTTTGCAGATGGCGGTGCTCGAACCCAAACTGGCAGTGCTCGACGAAACCGATTCGGGCCTGGACATTGACGCGTTGCGCATCGTCGCGGGCGGCGTCAACAAACTGGCCAACAAAGACAATGCCATCATCCTGGTGACGCACTATCAGCGTTTGCTCGATTACATCGAACCGCACTTTGTCCACGTGCTTTATAAAGGCCAGATCGTCAAATCCGGCGGCAAAGACCTGGCGCTGGAATTGGAAAAGAAAGGGTACGACTGGATCAAGGGCGCCAGCGCCGCAGCGTAACGACACGGTCATCTCAAACCAGGAAACGTATGGCACAAGCAGCAAAAGAGAAGGCAGATCATTTTTCAGCGTACAAAGCGCTGGCCAAAGCGCTGGCCGGGCAAGACCCGGCCTGGCTGGTCAATCTGCGTGAAAAAGCCGCAGCGCACTTTGAAGCGCTGGATTTCCCCACGACGCACGACGAAGAGTGGAAATACACCAACGTCAGTGCGGTTTTGAAAACGCCCTTTCGCCAACATTTCGAACAGGACGTTACCGATTTGACGGTGGAGGCCATCGCGCCGTTCACGTTTGCCGAAACCCGGCAAAGCCAGTTGGTATTCGTCAACGGATTGTTCGCGCCGCAGTTGTCCGACGTGAGCGCGCTGCCCGTCGGCGTCACAGTCAGCAATCTGGCACAGGTTCCCGCCGACGCGGCCAAAGCGTTGCACGATCATCTGGCGACCCAGGCAAATCATCGTGACGAAATCTTTACAGCGCTCAACACCGCCAATCTGAACGACGGCGCGTTTGTGTTCATTCCCAAAGGCAAAGCGGTCGAAACGCCGATTCACCTGTTGTTTCTGGCGACAGCGCAAACGGCCACCATCGCGCATCCGCGTGTGTTGCTGCTGGCTGGCGAAGGCTCCATCGCGACTGTCATTGAAAGTTATGCCGCGCTGGGCGAGTCGGTCTATTTCAACAACAGCGTGGTCGAAATCATCACGCAAGCCGACGCCGTCGTCACGCATTACCGCTTGCAACAGGAAAATGACGCCGCCTTTCACGTCGCGACGACGCAGGTGTATCAGGAACGCGGCAGCAATTACACGTCGTATGCGATCTCGCTGGGCGCGCACCTGGCGCGGCACAACCTGAACGTCGTGCTGGGTGATCAACATGTCGAAACCACGATTGACGGGCTGTATGTCGTCACGGGCACCCAGCATTGCGACAATCACACCAGCATTGATCACGCGCATCCGCATTGCACCAGCCACCAGGTCTACAAAGGCATTCTCGACGGCAAAGGCCGCGCCGTGTTTAACGGCAAAGTCTTTGTGCGCGAAGGCGCGTTGCTGACCGATGCGCATCAGTTAAACAAAAATCTGCTGCTGTCAGCCGATGCACACGTTGACACCAAACCACAGCTCGAAATCTTTGCCGACGACGTGAAATGTTCGCACGGCGCGGCCATCGGCCAGTTGGAAGACGATGAGTTGTTTTATCTGGCGTCGCGCGGCATTGCGCCCGAAAAAGCGCGCGCGTTGCTCACCTATGGCTTTGCCGAAGACATCATCAGCAAGATCAAGTTGAAATCAGTGCGCCAGTATTTGGATCGCCAGGTGCTCGACAAATTGCACCAAAGCCTGGAGGTTGAATAAGTCATGCAAGCCGCCGTTGAAGCCGAAGCGACACAGACCGCCCATGCGCCGTTTGACGTGGAACGCATCCGGGCCGAGTTTCCCATCCTGACCCAACAGGTGCACGGAAAACCGCTGGTCTATTTGGACAATGCCGCCACCGCGCAAAAGCCGCAGGTCGTGATTGATGCGCTTGAGCGTTATTACACCGAGCAAAACGCCAACATCCATCGCGGCGTGCATTATCTGAGCCAGTTGGCGACGCGCGAATACGAAGACGCGCGCGTCAAAATCCAGCGTTTTCTGAATGCCGCCGAAGCGCACGAAATCATTTTTACGCGCGGCACGACCGAAAGCATCAATCTGGTGGCGCTCAGTTTCGGACGCAAATTTGTACAGGCGGGTGACGAAATCATCATCTCGACGCTGGAACACCATTCCAACATCGTGCCCTGGCAAATGCTGTGCGAACAGACGGGCGCAACCTTGCGCGTGATTCCGATCAACGACGCGGGCGAATTGCTGCTCGACGAATACGAACGGATGCTCAATCCCAAGGTCAAACTGGTGGCCGTGGCGCATCTATCAAACGCGCTGGGTACGCTCAACCCCGTGCAACGCATCATCGAATTGGCCCACGCACAAGACATCCCGGTGTTGCTCGACGGTGCGCAAGCCGCGCCGCACATCAAGGTGGATGTGCGCGAACTCGATTGTGATTTTTATGCGCTCTCAGGCCACAAACTTTGCGGCCCGACAGGCATCGGCGTGCTTTACGGCAAGAGCCGCTGGCTGGAAGCGATGCCCCCCGTTTTCGGCGGCGGCGATATGATCGCGTCAGTCACGTTTGAGAAAACCACCTACAACACCTTGCCGCACAAACTCGAAGCGGGCACCCCGCACATCGAAGGCGGCATCGGTCTGGGCGTGGCAGTGGATTATCTGACCGGCATCGGTCTGGATCGCATCGCAGCCTATGAGCATGAGTTATTGGAATATGCGACAGAACTGATCGGCTCGATTCCGGGCGTGACGCTGGTCGGCACCGCGCGCGAAAAAGCCAGCGTGTTGTCATTCACGATAGACAACATTCATCCGCACGACATCGGCACCATTCTGGATCAGGAAGGCATCGCCATTCGCGCCGGACATCATTGCGCGCAACCGGTAATGAAGCGCTTCGGCGTTCCGGCCACGGCGCGCGCTTCGTTTGCGTTTTACAACACCAAGGCGGAAATTGACGCGCTGGCCGTCGGCATCCAGAAAGCGATCGAAGTCTTTTCGTAAGGCGACAGATGTCAGGGAGGAGGCGTCAGAGAAACCTCGTCCCCGACAACCTAACGCCTGACATTTTGCACCTGACACCTATGGCTGATCTCAACGAACTCTACCAACAGGTCATTCTCGACCATAACAAAAAGCCACGGAACTTCCGCGTGCTGGAAAACGCCACGCGCCAGCAGGAAGGTTACAACCCGCTGTGCGGTGATCAGATCACGTTGTATCTGGAAATGGACGGCGACACGATCAAGGACATCGGCTTTCAGGGTCAGGGGTGCGCGATTTCCAAAGCGTCGTCTTCGATGATGACCGCCGCCGTCAAAGGCAAGACTCGGCAAGAAGCCGAGCTGATGTTTGATGAATTCCACCGCATGGTCAAAGGCGAGTTTGACCCCGAAACGAGCGAACACCATCTGGGCCGGTTGACGATTTTGTCCGGCGTGCGCGAATTCCCTGCCCGCGTCAAATGCGCCAGTTTATCCTGGCATACGCTGCGCGCGGCGCTCGAAGGCACCCAGGAAGCCATCTCGACCGAATAATCCGACGATCAACCAACCGCACTGACGCTCGTCAACGGCCACTTTCCGGCCAATCAAACAATCGCATCACGTCAATGGAAAGGTCGAACAAATGTGTGCAGCCGCTGGCGCTGCCCACGTGTTCGGCAAATTGCTGCACGAACTTTTCCGTCACCTGCACGCCGTTCAAACTCGGCGTGCGTTGCTGCGGGTCTTCGCAAATGCCGTGATAGGGCAAGCGCAAGCCTCGGCTGTGTGCATCTGAAATGCGCCCATCCGCCCCAAGCGTAAATTCGATTTTGATGTCGTGAATGCGGTCTTCCATGGCGCTCGTGCAAAGAAAATGCGGCGCGCCGTCCGCCGCCGTCCGTTCAATCGTCAGCCGCTTGTTACGCCAGAACACGCGCTTTTCGCCCGGTTGCGGTCGCGTCAATTCGCTGGCAAACCCGCAGCGAATATCCCTGCCCACAAACAACGCTTCGCTTTCGTCGCGATAGGCGTAACAGGTGTTGGCCAAACTCATATAAGCGCGGTCTTTCAGCCAGGCGCTGTGCGCCTGTTCTGACGGCGTTTCGCCCTGCGGAAACTGCGCTTCAAATTCGGGGGTGTATTGATACACCTGTTGCCCGACGCGCGCCATTTCGATGGCGAGCAGCAAATGCTCTTTTGCGCCGGGCTGCGCGCCCAAGGCAGAAATCACCGTTTTGGAAAATCCGCGTCCGATGCGTACGCCTTTGATCTCGGCATACCGCTCGCACAATGACGGATCGAATTCGCCTGCGAGCTGTTGCGCGCTGGCTTCGATCACTTCATAAGCGGGCGCGCGCAACCGCCACGTGTGCGCAAAGGCAAAGCGATGGTCGCGCAGCACGCCGCGCACCAGCAAATCATTTTCCGGCGAAATGTCTATTTCCGCCTCAAACGTGCGCAGGTAATTCCCTTGCGCGTCTGTGATGGAACAAGCAAGCGTTTGTGTTTCTGACATAGCGTTTTGTCACCAGCAGGTTTTGCCAACGAAGTGCGCCAATCAAAGGTAATACCGCACCAGCCATTCGGCCACGCAACAAGGCTTTTCGCCGCCTTCGCGTTCGATGGTGACAGCCCAGGTCAGCTGCTGACCACCGGGGATGTCTTCCAGGTTTTGCAACGTCAGACGCGGGCGAATGTTTGCGCCCGCCGGGACGGCAGAGACAAACCGCACTTTGTTCAACCCGTAATTGATGCCCATCTTGACCGGAAATTTGATCTGGGCAGTTTCGGCAATCAGATGCGACAACAAGGACAAAGTCAGAAAGCCATGCGCGATGGTTGTGCCATAGGGCGATTCTGTTTTCGCTCGTTCGACATCCAGGTGAATCCACTGATGATCGCCGGTGGCTTCGGCAAATAAATTGATGCGTTCCTGACTGACGACAAACCATTCGCCGACGGCGACTTCCTGACCGACCAAGGACCGCAACTCTTCCACACTATGAATCTCTCTGGCTGGCATACACGCTCCTGATTGTTGGATTGAAATGATAACGGTGAAAAGCGGCGCGATTCTAAAGCGCACGTTGTTGCCTGACAAGCCGCGTGTTTGACACGGTCGGAAAGCGGGGTGTAGGCTTCGCGCGCACTCAATCTCTCATACAGTTTCATCAACGAAAGGAAGGTTTTCAGATGAAGAAACTTTTCAGCGTTCTCTCTGTGTTGGCCTGTTTCGGGCTATTTGCGACAGCGGCCTGGGCGCAATCTCCGGCGGCGGGTGAATGGGATATCACCATGAATACGCCGGGCGGCGCGCGCACATTCAAAGCCCTCTTCAAAGTAGATGGCGAAACGCTCACCGGCGAAGTCCGGCGCGAAAGCGGTACGTTGCCGCTGAAAGGCACCGTCAAAGGCAACGACGTGCTGTTTTCGTATGTTGTCAATTACAACGGCAATGATCTGGCCATCACCATGACCGGAAAGCTGAGCGGAAATGCCATCAGCGGCATCGTCAGTTTTGGCGGCGCAGCCGAAGATGAATGGAGCGCCAAACGCGCAGGCGGCAGCACGGCGGCTCCGGCCAGCGCCAAAGTGGATGTTTCCGGCAATTGGAGCGTGGAAGTGCAAACCGAAGCGGGTTCCGGTTCGCCCAGCTTCACGTTCAAACAAGACGGCGAAAAACTGACCGGCAAATACAAAGGCCAGCTTGGCGAAGCCGATCTGACCGGCTCGGTCAAAGGTGACAAGATCGAATTTTCTTTCAAGGTCAGTGCCCAGGTCGAAGGCACAGTCGTTTACACCGGCACCACAGACGGCAAAACGATGAAAGGCAAAGTCGCGCTGGCAGGGCTCGGCGAAGGAACCTTCACCGGCAAAAAACAATAAGCGCACATAAAACCGATTTGCGGCAAACGCCGGTTGCCAGTTTTGACTGGTGACCGGCGTTTCTCTTTTCAGGCCAATTCACGTCGTTTTGAGCAGCCCAAACTTTCTGCTTCACATTTGGGCAGTAATCCGTAGAATACGCGCCCGTGCCTCAGAAGGAATGATGTAAGGAATGGTTCTATGAGGCGCGTCTTTCTCACACTCACACTGCTCGTTTGCATTCACGCCCCGCTCCTCGCTCACCACACAACAAATTCTGTTCGGGAACCAAATGGCGGCCCCGTGCCCGAATTGCGTCAATATCTGCGGCAATGGGCGCAAACAGCGGATTTCTGGCGCTTGGTCGTATCCGGCGAAGAGCTGGCCAAACGCATCGAAATCCACGCCGTTAAATTCAATGCGATTGACGCCTGGGTTTGCGGCGAAACCAAGGTTTGCGTTTCGACCCAGTTGTTGCGCAAGTTTTCTTCTGCCGAACAGCAAGCCGCCATCGCACACGAAATCGGCCATCTGGTCATCCCGCGCAGTTACGACGCTCCGTTGCAATTGTGGGAAGTACAATGCGATTTGTTTGCCGCTGCGCTCTTGCGCAATGACGACATCGTGCGACAAATGTTGGGCACGCTCGACAAACACTGTCGCAATTGCAGCGACTTTCAACATCCCACCGCCAACGACCGCAGCCTGCTGCTGGATCATTTGGCGCCGCTGGCGCTGGCCAAAGTCGAAACGCTGGACCAATTTCGCCAGCAAAATTTCGCCGTGCAATTCAAAGACGACACGCCCGACCCCATACGCCAAATCCAGCGTTTGAGCTTTGCCATCCGTTTTACGATTCGAGAAGCGACGACTGCAGAAGAAGCCGAATTGACCAGCGCGGCGCTGGAATTCGCCGGTTACACCTTGACCGGTCAGCGTCACCAAACACCACCCATTCCGTAGAAAAATTTCCACGCGATTTTGCAATCGAGGGCGCGCTTGTCGCGCGCCCGTCTTTCTCCCTGCCGAGTTCCCACCTGAAACCAAGGCCAGCTTGAGCCGCTTTCGGCGGCAGTGTAGTATGACGGCGTTCGATAGTATGAGCGCTTAACGCCATCCTGTACGTCACATCAACTACTAAGTACTAAGGAGAAAATAAAAGATATGAACCGAACGTTTCGTCGCGTGTTGCTTGGTTGTGCCCTGCTGGCCGTTTTCGCCGTTGGCATTGTGGTCGGGCAAAACAAATTTGGGCAGCCCAAATCCGTTCTTCACGTTGTGCTGGTGAAATGGAAAGCCGATTCGACGCCTGAGGCGCGGCAAAAAGCGATTGACGGCATCAAGGATATGGCCGCTAGCGTTCCCGGCATCAAAAATGTCTGGCTGAAAGCCACGCGCATCCAGGCGCCGTCTGAAACGCTCAAATACGACGCCGCGTTCGGCATCGAATTTGAAAGCGCCGCTGCCGCTGAAGCCTACGCCAAGAGTCCCGCGCACGAGAAATGGTATGCCATTTACACGCCCGTCCGTGAGGAAAGTCGCTCGTACCAGCTCACCAACTAACATTCGTTTGCGGCATCAAAATAAGGACGGCTGAGGCAGCGTGGCGCGTAAGCTGGCTGCCAGACACGCCGTCCTTTTTCCCTCACTCTGCACCCACCAATGAGCAAACCAGTTGCAACGCCAGAACCAGTTTCTGAGACAACGGCTCCTGCCGAAGCAGTGGGCTCCACGATCCCGGAAGTAAAAGCAGGCACACTGTCGCGCGTGTTCCGTGCGTTCAGCTATCGGGATTTTCGCCTGCTCTGGTTTGGTGCGTTCACATCCAGTTCGGGCACCTGGTTGCAAGAAACAGCCCTGGGCTGGGTCTTGTTGCAACTGACCAATGACCCGGCGTATCTGGGTTACCACGGATTTCTCAGCACCGCCCCAATTCTGATTTTCACCCTGCTCGGCGGTGTTTTGGCTGACCGGTTTGATCGGCGGCGAATTCTGCTCGCCTCGCAATGGTCGCAACTGGCATTTGCCTTAACCCTGGCGTCGCTGGCCCTGCTGAAAGTGCCAACCATGTTGTTGGTCACAAGTGCACTGGCATTGTCGTTTCTAACGGGCATTGTGCAGGCTTTTGGCGGCCCGGCGTATCAGTCGCTGATTCCGATGCTGGTGGACAAAAAAGACCTGCCTAACGCGATTGCGCTCAATTCGATCCAGTTCCAACTGGCGCGCGTTGTGGGCGCATCCATTGGCAGTTTTCCGTTTGCGCTGTTTGCCGATCAGATGTTGGCCGCCGCAGTCAGTTTCGGATTGAATGGCTTGTCGTTCATCGCCGTCATTTACGCCCTGATGTCGCTCAGCGTGCGTCACATTCCGACGGCACCCGCTGGCGGCATGCGCAGCCAGTTTCGCGAAGGGTTGAATTTCGTCTGGCATCAGGAAGCGCTGCGTTCGTTGACGTTTTTGGCGTTTGCCAGCACGTTCCTGGGTATGCAGGTCATGACGTTTTTGCCTGCGTTTGCGCGCGACGTATTCAAAGTCGGCGCGGGCGGCAATTTCCGCATGGTCGCGGTTTCAGGTGTGGGCGCGGTACTGGGTTTTCTGACCGTCGCCAGCTTGGGCAACGTCAAACACAAAGGCAATCTGACGCTGATCATGCAATTCTGTTTTGGGCTGACGATTGCCGGTTTCACACTCGCGCCCAGCATCGGGTTAGCCTACGTCATTCTATTCGTCGCGGGCGTGTTCATGAGCATTCTGTTTGCGATGATCATGTCGTTGGTGCAATTGATCGTCGAAGACAAAATGCGCGGTCGCGTGATGAGCATTTACATGGTCGCCTTTCGCGGCGGCATGCCGCTCGGCGCGCTGATCACCGGATTTTTGGCCAAACCGTATTCACTGTCGAAAGTCATCATGGTCGAGGGCCTGCTGCTTTCAACCATCGCTATTACCTTCCTGCTTTCGCCGACCAAGGTGAAAGAGCACTAAATTTTCGTCCACACAACCGAACCGACGCGCTGTTTCTCGCCTCTTTAGCAACGGAGGATGAGAATGGAGCCACGTGACGTGGCCAAACTGGCCAATCTGCCCAAACAGGAAATGCGCTGGCTGTTGCGCGCGCAAGCGGGCGACCGCGAAGCGCTCGATGCCTTGCTGCGTCTGGTGCAGGAACCGCTCTATCGCTACATCCTCAGTCTGGTCGGTTCGCGCGCGCTGGCCGAAGACATTCTGCAAGAAGTCTTTCTGCTGATTTACCGTAAATTGCCCTGGCTGCGCGATCCCGAACTGTTTCGCCCCTGGGCGTACCGTATCGCTTCGCGCGAAGCGTTCAAACATCTGAAACGCGAACGCCGTTGGGTAGAACAAAGCGTGGATGAAACCGTGCTGGCCGACTGGCCGGTGTTGCCGCGCGATGCGTTGACCGCGGAAATGCTGGAACAGCAAGTCGCACAGATTGCCCCGGCCAGCCGTGCTGTCATCGTGTTGCATTACCTGCACGATTTGCCGCTCGGCGAAATCGCCGATGTGCTCGGCATTGCCTTGGGCACGGTCAAATCGCGGCTGGCTTACGGACTCGCCTCGTTACGCAAACAACTGACAACCAAACCGTCGTCTTAAAAGGAGATGTGCCATGAAAAAGTTTTATCTGTTGGCCATGGTTATCGGCGCAGCTTTTCCGTTGTATTTCTTTTCGCAACACTTTGCCGCGCATGGATTTGGGCTTTCCACCTTCGTTGACGCCGCCTTTGCCAATTCCGTAGCGTCAGGCGAAGCGGCGGATTTGCTGCTCAGCGCTGTGTTCGCCTTGTTTGCCTTCGGGCGCGAAGCTCGCGACCAAGGCGTAAAAGGTTTCTCGCTGGTCGTGTTGGGAACGCTGCTGATCGGTCTTTCGTTCGGCTTGCCGCTCTATTTCTATTTGCGCGCAACACAACTGGAAGCCCGTGGAGTAGAACGTTTTGCGCACTGAACCAACAGCGAATCAGTCGCCGCCGTCAGGAATTGGCGTCAAGACGGCGCTGGCGATTTATGTCATCTGTGAAGCGGTGGCGTTTGCCGTGTTTATTTACGGCAAGCTACGCCACTGACATTGCAATTCCCTTTTCGAAGAGAGGACCCCTGTGACAGTCTTCCGCATATTGTTAGTAGTGATGATTCTGGTGCTGGGCGCTTATACCCTGATGGTCGGCCTCGATCACGGGTGGAATCTGTTCCCCGCTTTTTTTGGTGACATGGCGGCTATGACCTGGGCCGGACAATTCAATCTGGATTTCTTGTGCTTTCTCATGTTCTCTGGCTTATGGCTGGCGTGGCGGCATCGCTTTTCGCCGGGCGGCCTGGTGCTCGGCGTGCTGGGCTTTTTTGGCGGAACAATGGTGCTTGCGCCGTACTTGCTGTTTGCCAGTCTGAAAGCCAAAGGCGATATGAAAGTCCTGCTGCTGGGCGAAGCCCGTGCTGCGAGCTAATCATTTTTCTGTTGGGGTACGGTTTAGCCACAGAGCCACAGAGTCACAGAGAAGAATTCAGGCCCCTCTGTCTCACCGTGTCTCGGTCGCGAACCTCATATACCGAAGTGCAATTTGATCTAAACCGTTTTTCTGTTGCCGGTGCGGTTTAGCCACAAAGCCACAGAGTCACAGAGAAGAATTCAGGACTCTCTGTCTCACCGTGTCTCGGTGGCAAACTCCGTACATCAAAGTGAAATTTGATCTAAGATCGGGGCACACGAAACAGCGTCTCTCTGCTAGGCTGTTGAAACGAATCAAAAGAGGGAGTTCTGTATGGCGAAACAAAACGGATCGAACCCAAACGGCTTGAACAGCGTGCGCAGCGCGGCGCTAAAACAAATCGAACGCAGCGAACGCAATTTCAAACTGGCGTTTTGGGGCGCGGTGCTGGTCGAAGGCATCTTTTTCGTGGCGTTCTTCTGGCTGGCGGATTTCAAAAAAGATACGACGCATTTGTTGCTGCTGCTTTCGACCGTCGCCAGTTACACGATTCTGGTGTTGGGGTTGATCGCGCTGGGCGCCCACATGAGCCGCAACATTCAATTGGTGCTCAGGGCGATTGAGTTGCTGGACGAACAGGCAGAGCGTCCGGACGGCGGTGCAAAATCTTGATGAAAAACTGCGGCGCACCAATTTGCGGATCAGCCAGCGTGGTGTCGCCGCAAACTTTCAGCACTTCGTATTGGCGCTCAATCGCCTGGCCCAGCCCTGAGTAAAAATCCCGTCCGAAGGCTTCCACACCAAATTCGCGCATCGGGCGATTCACGATCAACACATAACGGATGCGCGGCAAGGCAGCGATGGCGGCCTGCTCATCCGCGACGTTCATCAACCCCGGTATCAAAATCTGATGACGAAAGAGGATTCGCCGACCGGTCAAAAAGGCCAGGTCGCTGCCTTCCGGCAATACGGCGATGGCCTCTCCCGGCGCGGTTTGCGCTGAAATGAACGCCAGCGCTTCTTGCAATTCCTTGCCGGTGACTTTGGGAGCATACAGGTGTCCGTGCGGCGCGACGATTTCGTG
>JAEUQO010000303.1 GCA_016789605.1 Acidobacteriota bacterium | reverse complement strand
GATCAGGGTGCGGAGCCGGATGTGGTGATGGCCTGCGCCGGAGACATTCCGACGCTTGAAACGCTCGCCGCTGTGGATATTCTTCGCCAGCAATTCCCTGATTTGAAGATTCGGGTAATCAATGTGGTTGATTTGATGACGCTCCAACCCGCGAGCGAACATCCGCACGGCTTATCTGACAAGGATTTTGACTCTCTTTTCACGATCGACAAGCCAATCATCTTCGCCTTTCATGGCTATCCGTGGCTGATTCACCGGCTGACCTACCGGCGGACGAACCACCGGAACCTTCATGTACGCGGGTACAAAGAGGAGGGCACAACCACCACGCCCTTCGACATGACGGTGCTAAACGATCTCGACCGCTTCCACCTCGCAATAGACGTGATTGATCGTGTCGCGCAATTGGGAGCCAGAGTCGCGCACATCAAGCAGGCGATGCGCGATAAGCTGATCGAACATCAATATTATATTCGCCAACACGGTGATGACCTGCCTGAGATCCGCGACTGGAAATGGCCTTATTAAAGTTGGCACGTGAGAACATCTGCTCGCAATCAAGCTGAGGCTGTGGATGGTTGAGTACGTGGAACAAAAGACCGGGAAACCTGTTTCGACAGCGATCAGCACAGCGGGAACAACTGGTTCGGTGCTGTGGTTATCAGCAGCGTTTCTGTTCACTGCTTTTGCATTGCCGGAAAATATACAGATGAATCCCAATGTGTCCGCAAATGTGTCCGCAAAGCAGAACAGGCATCCTGAAGATGCCTGTAAATCATTGCAAAAAATGGTCGGGACGGCGGGATTCGAACCCACGGCCTCTTGCACCCCAAGCAAGCGCGCTACCAGGCTGCGCCACGTCCCGAAAATTGTGTAAGTGCTCTTGTCAGAACCGGGCTATCTTGTAACATCCCGGTTTAGGGTTGTCAATAAGTCCTCTAGCATCAGTTTTAAGCGCTGGATCGTGTCGCGCGAAAGTCTCGATGTGGGCGGCGGCGGTGGCGGTTCAGCCGGTGGCGGCGTTTCCATATCGCTGGCGGATGCGCCTGGCGGAACGATTTTCAGGCGCGTTCCAGAACTGCGGCCTTCGCCCGAAAGTTTGCGTTTGGCTCCGGCGATGGTGAAGCCTTCTTCGTAAAGCAGTTGTTTGATGCGCAATGCCATTTCGACATCGCGGCGGCGATACGTGCGCTGGCCAGAGCGATTTTTTTGCGGTTGCAACATCGGGAATTCGGTTTCCCAATAGCGCAAAACGTGCGCCTGAACGCCCACCAGATCGCATACCTCGCCGATCTTGAAAAACAATTTGTCGGGGATCTCAGGTGCTGGTTGTTGCATACCGTTTGCTGTCATACACCTTCATCAAGCATCACAAAAATCAGTACAGAATAATCCGCCCAAACGATTGCCGCAGCGCCTACAACTTGCCTTTTTCCTTGCACTTCGGACGGAGCGGCAATGTTAGGCATGCGCACCGAAGGTGTCAACAGGCCGACAGGGCAAGCCACAAGATTTCAGTTCAGATTGACGCGTAATGAGGTGCGAAGTACGACAATTTGCGTTTTGTCGGGGTAATCTTCGTCCTGGTTCACGACGACCATTAGCGTTGGCGCAGTCTGGACCTGAAATATCACTTTTTTGCCGTCTTCGTCGTTGGATTGAATGGACGGAGGACCGACCAGCTTTTTGTAATGTTCGGTTACTTTATCTACGCTGTCGTTAGTCGTCATTTTGAGAAACTGCTGGCCAGCGAGATTGACGGTGTTGACAGTTTCCGCTTTGGGATAGCGATATTTTTCCAGATCGCCGCCAGTGGCTTGGCCAGGCGGCGGCGGCGCTGGCGGATTGGGAACATTGTCAGGGGGATGCAGTTCTGCCTGCCGAGCAGCGTCTTCTATTTGTTCTTGCGCGCGTGCGAGTTCTTCCTCAACGCGTTTGCGCACCTGGTCTTCGATTTGTTCCGGCACAGGCTGCGATTGGCGGTTTAAGGCAGAAATGATCAGTGCGCTGAAACCTCCACCAATGAGCAAAAAAGCGAACAACGCGACCAGTAAAATCTTCCAGCCGTTCGATTTTTTGGGCGTAGGGGCGGGCATCTGGTAGCCAGGGACAACCGGCGGTTGGTAAAACCGTGACGTTTCCGGTGTTTGCTCATCGGTTACGTTGCCAGGAGCATATTGTTGATATGGGGCGTGAGGCGGCGCTGCCTGAGCTTCCGGTTGTGGGACATACGATTGTTGGCGTCCGATATTGCGGGTGGTCGCTTCGTTGGGGCCGGTATCGGCTGATAACGGATTTCCACACTGGCGGCAGAAACGGGTCGGGCGATCAGAAAGATACCCGCAATGAGGACACATTGATTGCATACTTAAACCTCGAAGAGAAAATCAGTAGTGCGCTGACGCACTTCGTACTCGGCGAATGACGTTGTATGCTTTTCCGCCGTACCAAAAGACATTACGTTGACGAAGAAATTTTGTTCAAGCGCTCGCTTCTGCATCATCGGGCAGCGCATGGCAAGAACGCAAGCCGTCTGACAGATTACCCCGGTAACATTTGCATGTCATTTTCAGGCCCTTTTACCGATCCCCAACCCTTGCTAAAACAGCGATTACAACCGTTGCTGACGAATCCATTTGTGCCGGCGCGCGGATTACAAAACGGACATTGGATGACGATCATCGGCACCAAACGTCCACGGCAGTTTTCACTGCGTGCCGCCGCCGCAGAGCGGCGCGAATTTCAAACCGAAGCCGACACGCGCGTGGTCGCCTATTGTCACTGGCAGCCAGACCGCCAAAACCGCCCGACGGCGTTTGTCATCCACGGATTGGAAGGCAACGCCGATGCCGCGTATGTGATGGGAACCGCCGACAAAGCATTTGCGGCGGGATTCAACGTCATTCGCTATAACGTGCGCAATTGCGGCGACACGTTGCACCTGTCGCCCAAGCTCTATCATTCGGGGCTGACCGTGGATTTGCATCATGTGTTGCAAGAGTTGATTGCCCACGATGGATTGCCGGAACTGTATTTCATAGGCTTTTCGATGGGGGGCAATCAGGCGCTGAAATTAGTGGGCGAACTGGGCGCACAAGCGCCGCCGCAATTGCGCGGCGTATGCGCAGTCAGCCCACCGATTGATCTGGCCGCTTGTGCGACCTCGATCGCCCAGCGCGAAAACTGGCTTTATGAAATTCGATTTTTGCGCAGTCTGGCAAAAACGGTGCGCCGCAAAGCCGAATTGTTCCCGGGGCGATTTGATGTCAATCGGCTGCGCGGCATCAAGCATTTGCGCGATTGGGACGACGCCTTTCAACCTTACAACGGTTTTCGCGATGCGGCGGAGTATTACGCACACGCCAGTTCGTTGCCTTATTTGCCCCAGATTCGCATCCCGGCGCTGATCATCACCGCCGAAGACGATCCGTTCATTCCGATTCAATCGTTTTATGACAAGCGGCTGACGGAAAACCCGTCCATTTGTTTGCTGGCCCCACGGCATGGCGGACATGTCGCGTTTTGTGGGCGCGGCAGTGACGCCGAAGATCGCGCCTGGGCAGAAAATCGCATCCTACAGTTTTGTCAGTTGTTAATGCAGATAGAGACGCCTACGCCTCAACATTTGTACGCCGCACGGATATAATCGCCCGCCAAATTATGCTCTGGGTTTTCACGAAAATTTTCATCGTGTTGTTGCTCGTGCTGGCCAACGGCTTTTTCGTCGCGGTCGAATTCGCGCTGGTCAGTGTGCGCCGTTCCCGCATTGAAACGCTGGCCGCCAGCGGCAAAAGCAGTGCGCACGCTGTCTTGCGCGCCCTCGACCATCTGGATGCCATGCTCTCTGCCAGTCAGTTTGGCATTACCCTGGCCAGTCTGGCTTTGGGGGCGGTGGGCGAATCCACGCTGGCGCATTTGCTGGAACCTTGGTTGCAACGCGCCGTGCCCACGAATGCCGCTGCCTGGCTGGCGCATTCGATTGCGGTCGCCATTGCGCTGGCCGTGATTACTTACCTGCATCTGGTGTTGGGCGAATACGCGCCCAAAGCGTTGGCCATCGAAAAAGCCGAAGCGATTTCACTGGCGACCGCGCGCGGGATGGCGTTGTTTTATCGCACCTTCAAACCGTTCATCTGGTTGATCAACGTTTCCGGCATCAAGTTTCTCAAACTCTTTGGCGTGGATTTCCGGCCCGGTCATCACACCGTTTATACCGAAGACGAGTTGCGTCATTTGATCAACCTCAGTCATCAGTCCGGGCATCTGCAGCGCGACGAAAAAGAGCTGATCCACAATGTCTTTGAATTTTCGGACCTCACGGCGCGCGAAATCATGGTGCCGCGCACGGAAGTCGTCGCGATCGAAGAGGGCACCGGCTTTACCGATGTCGTCCGGCAATTTCAATCTTCCGGGTATTCCCGATTGCCGATTTTCCGCGAACGATTTGATAACCTGGTGGGGGTGCTGCACAGCAAAGACGTCATGCCGTACTTCCTCAAGCCTGACGAATTTGAATTGACCAAATTGCGACGCCAACCGGTCTTTATTCCCGACACCGCGCGGCTGGCGGATGTAATGCAACATTTACAACAGAGCAGTGTGCATCTGGCGGTGGTGGTGGATGAGCACGGCGGTGTTGAAGGCATTTTGACGCTGGAAGATTTGCTGGAAGAAATTGTCGGCGAAATTCAGGACGAACACGACGAAGCGCTGTCGGCGAAGTTGCAGGAACGTAGCGATGGCGTTTTCAGCATTGACGCCAGTCTTTCTGTGCGCGATGCCAACCGCAAATACAACCTGAACTTGCCCGAATCAGATGGTTATACGACCGTGGCCGGATTCTTGCTGGCTTGTGCTGGCAGGTTGGTTGAACAGGGCGATGTGATCGAACATAACGGCACGCGTTTTACCATTGAACGCGTGGTGCGGCGACGTATTACGCGCGTGAAAATGGAAGCGCTGACGCCGCAAACGACCGAATCGGTGGCCGAATTGGCAGACGAACCGCAAAGCGCGCCGCTGACTTAGATCAGATTTCATTTTGGCGTACGGGTTTTGCCACAGAGGCACAGAGCCACAGAGGTTTCTAAGTATTTCTCTGAGCCTCCGTGGCTCTGTGGCCAATCCGTAAAGCGAATTGAAAAACGATCTAAGACTGCATTTTAGAATGGATGGGCCGGGAGCTAGCGATGGAAGATATCCCCACACAGATCAAGCGATTGTTGCGCGAACAGCAAACGCGCGCCTATGAAGAAGAGCTGCGCCGGGCTTTGTTGCCGTTGGCCGCCGCGTTTGATGAATGGCGCGCCGGAAACATGAACAGTTTTGACCTGGGCGACGTGATTCACGAATTTCACCAGGAAACCTCGCGCGATTTGTATGAGCGGTATAACTACGGCGACCTGCGCTACAACGTCGCTTATGCCATTGTGACCGGCGTCCTGGTGCGCGATCAGGTGCCGCTCGAAGTCCTTTCGCACATTTCCAACGTCATCGAATTTTACGAACAGCAGGAAGCTGACAGCGCCGATGATGAGCAGTCTGACGATGAGGAATGAGCTTGATGGTTACGCCGGTGAATTGCTGGCGGAACAGCTTGCCGCAGAAGGTTGGGCGGTAACCGAATCGTTTTTGCCTGCGAGCGTCGTCGCCGCATTGCGCGCAGAAGCCGACGCGTTATGGCAGGGCGGGAAATTTCGTCAGGCCGCCATCGGACGCGGCAATGATGCTGGCGCGCGGCCTGCTACGCGTGGCGATCAAATTCTCTGGTTGGATGAACGGTCGTTGACTGTGGCGCAGGACGCGTATTGGCAGGCAATGGATGCGTTGCGGCGGGTGCTTAACCGTACGCTGTTTCTTGGTTTGCAAAACCTGGAGGCGCACTTTGCCGTTTATCCGCCCGCCACGTTCTACCACAAGCACGTAGATCGGTTTGCCGATGCAGACGAACGCGCCATTTCTTGCAGCCTCTATCTCAACCCTGACTGGCAATGCGACGACGGCGGATGGTTGCGGTTGTATGCTGGCGAAACGCCGGTCGAAATACTTCCGCGTGCCGGAACGCTGGCTGTCTTTCGCAGCGAAACGATTCCGCACGAAGTCCTGCCTGCTGTGCGTACGAGGTTTAGTTTAACCGGCTGGTTTCGCCGCCGTTCGTTGCGCGGCATTTTGCCTTGAACCGCATGCCACGTTTGATCCTATGCCACAAACCATTTCGCGTGCTGTGCCAGTTCACTGACACTGAAGGCCGCGCCACGCTGGCTGATTTTGTCAATGTGCCGGACGTGTATGCTGCCGGGCGGCTGGATTATGACAGCGAAGGCCTGGTGATTTTGACTGACGCCGGATATTTGCAACATCAGATCACCGATCCACGGCATAAGCTGCCCAAAACATATCTGGTGCAAGTCGAAGGCATTCCTGAGCCAGCAGCGTTGCGACAATTGGCGCGTGGCGTTCGGCTCAATGACGGGATGACGTTGCCTGCCGAAGTCTCATTGATTGAACCGCCTGCTGTTTGGCCGCGCGTGCCGCCGATTCGTGTACGGCAAAGCATTCCTGACCGCTGGTTGCGACTGACCATTTATGAAGGCCGCAACCGGCAGGTGCGTCGAATGACGGCGGCAGTCGGTCATCCTACCTTGCGTTTAATTCGCGAAAGCGTCGGTCCCTGGACGTTGGCTGAACTGGAGCCAGGGCAGTGGCGCGAAACTGATTGCCCCAAAGACGAGCGCGAACTGGCGCGCTGGCGCAAAGAAAATTTTGGTAAGCGAACTGCGCCGGATTAGTTGACGCTTCTAATTGGTTGCTGCATTATCCGGCGGCTTAATTCACCAATGTTTGCCACGCATCTATGATTTCAACGCTTCCGCAATCCATCACGTTGCGTCCGGCGCAAGCTGACGATGAAGCCTTCCTGTTTAAGTTGTATGCGAGCACGCGCGCGCAGGAACTGGCGGCTTGGGGCTGGCCCGAAGCGCAGCAAGAAGCCTTTTTGCAGATGCAGTATCGTGCGCAACGCGGACGCACCGATGCCTATCCCAACACGGAGCACTCCATTGTTTTGTCAGGGGCGGAGTCCATCGGACGCATGTTGGTTGCGCCAGTCGCGGGGCAAATTTACCTGATAGACATTGCGCTTTTGCCTGCCTGGCGCGGGCAGGGGATTGGCGCAGCCTTGCTGCAGGATTTGCTAGCCAGCGCGGCTGAGGCGGTCAAGTCTGTGGCGTTGCACGTTGAACAGCACAACCCGGCGCAACGGCTTTATCAGCGGTTAGGCTTTGTCTTTCGCCAAACCGAGGGCGTGCATCTGTTGCTGGAATGGCAGCCGCCGCAATCATCCTAGGAGAATCGCATACAATGCTCGATTTATTACATTATGAAGACTTCGTCCCGCACGTAAA
The DNA here is from genome assembly GCA_016789605.1 of Acidobacteriota bacterium. GTDB lineage: Bacteria > Acidobacteriota > Blastocatellia > RBC074 > RBC074 > RBC074. The sequence goes on along the minus strand of JAEUQO010000303.1, from coordinate 20,608 downwards.
CAGCTCCTTTCACGTGCGCTTTTCGGACGAAGTGCAACACGATTTCACGTTGGTCAGCGTGGTGAATAAACCATTGCCCAAACAAGAGCAGTTTGTGCTTACCTTTCGCGCTCCTGCCGACGCGCCCAAGCAGCAGTGGTTGTGTCAGGTTTCGCACCCGGTATTGGGTGAAGCCGGGCTTTTTCTGGTGCCCGTCGAAGCGAACGAAACCGGTGTGATATTTGCAGCCATCTTTAATCGCCCGCTTTAACCCGAACGTATGGAGAAGCGGCGTTTGCCGTTCTTTAGTTATGACCAACCCCGCCAACGCAAACTCACGCATCGTTTCTTTACGGCCAGTGCAAGCGGGCGACGAGCCGTTTCTTTTGGCCGTCTATGGCAGCTCGCGCGAAGAGGAAATGGCGCTTGTGCCCTGGGATGCCGCGCAAAAAGAGATGTTCATTCGCATGCAGGCGACCGCCCAGCATCAGTATTACCAGGCAGAGTATCCGCGCGCTGAATATCTGATCATCCTGGCTGACGGCGAACCTGTCGGACGTTTGTATGTTGATCGTCGCCCGCACGAAATTCGCATTCTTGATCTCACGTTGCTGACCCCGTATCGCGGGCAGGGAATTGGCACGCCGTTGCTGGATGCACTGATGACTGAGGCCGCCAACGCGGCCAAAACACTCAATATTTATCTGGACGCAGGCAGCCGTTCGCAGTCCTTGTTTGCGCGATTGGGGTTCAAACCCGTCTCTGACAGTGGCGCACACGTGCTGTTTGAATGGCAAGCGCCGTCATCATCGAACGGTCAAACATAACCTGCCGGGCATCGCTTTCTGAGCGCGTCGCCGGTGCAGGTTAAGACGCGTCGCCCACCGCTCGCCGTGAATCTGAAATTTTGTTGACTTGCACTAGCGGAAGCATTGACACCGCTGAGTAACGAGCGCATTTTGAGCACAATTAACTGGTCAGGCCAGCAGATGAGCAGCTGAGCAGGGAGGTCGGTGATGTACCAACGAGTAGTCAGACAGCCGCAGATGTATGAGGAAGTGGCACGGCAAATCGAGGCCGCCATCCTGGATGAACACCATCACCCAGGAGATCAGTTGCCCTCAGAGCGTGAGTTGATTGGCCGTTTTGGCGTAAGCCGTGCGGTGATCCGCGAATCATTGAAAGTGCTGGCGGAAAAAGGGCTGATTGAGATCAAGCCGGGCAAAGGCGCATTTGTGCGCGCCCCTGAATCTGGTGCAGCCGCCAGTGCGCTGAAATTGTTCCTGCGGCGGCAGCGCACCGAAAGTTTTTCGCGCAATCTGGTCGAAGTGCGCGAAATGCTGGAAGAGCAGGCAGCCAGTCTGGCGGCTGCGCGCGCCACTGCCGAAGACATCGCCGGGTTGGAGGCCGCACTGTCGGAAATGGAAGCGGCCAAAGACGACGCGGCCTGTTTTGCCCAAGCGGATTTGCGCTTTCACTTGTTGTTGGCCACGGCGACCGGAAATGAATTGTTCCCCTTATTGCTGGACCCTGTCACAGGGTTGTTGCGAGATGTGATGGCACAGCTTTCGGCGACGCCGACTGCTCCGTCACAGGCGCTCTGGCATCACCGGCAAATTCTCAAACACATCAAACAAGGCGAAGCAGAACGCGCGCGTCAGGCAATGCACGCGCATCTGGCGCAATTCGCCAAGCGGCTAAAGCATCATCAAGATGCGCAAGCGTCAGCGAAACTGAAGAAATAAAAATGGGCTCGTGCATGCCCGACATACGAGTTATCCCAACGCATAAGCAGAGCAGCAGGCAAACACCTGCTGTTCAACGCCAATTCAATCTCAGAGACAAGTTGTCTGGCACGTACACGTACAGCAACTGCAAGCGTCAACAAGCTACAGTACCAACGGAGGATACTGATGAGTAAGAGCATCAAACGGGGGCTCCCCCTCATTTTTTCGCTGACCTTGTTTCTCCTGTTATGCGCTCCCGGACGCGCACAGGAGTTCCGTGCAAGTGTCACCGGTCAGGTGACAGATTCGGGGGGCGCCGTATTGCCCGGCGCAGCGATAAGCGCGCGCAACATTGCGACCAACGCCACGTATCGAACCACTTCGGGAGACGATGGCGAATACGTGCTGCGCAATCTCGATCCCGGCAGCTATGCCTTTTCCGTCGAAAAAAACGGCTTTCGCAAATTGCTGCGTGAGGGCATTGTTTTGCAGGTCGGTACCCAGGCGACTTTGAACCTGCAAATGCAAACCGGCGAAGTCAGCGAAGCCGTGACCATTCGCGAAGACATCGCGCAACTGCAAACTGAAACCGCCGTGCGCGGCATCGTCATTGACCAGACGCGCGTGCTGAATACACCGTTGCAAGGCCGCAATATGTTTGCCATTGCTTGGTCGGTGCCGGGGGTGCAGATTGCGGCTTCGGTGACACGTTTGCGTCCGTTCGATATTGCGGGCAGCACTTCGATGGTGGTCAATGGCGGACGCCGGGGACAGAACGACGCACAGGTTGACGGGGTCACCTCGACCTTTCAGGCGGGCAACATTTCCTTTGTGCCTTCGGTAGATTCCGTCGGCGAATTCAAAGTCGTCACCAATCCCTTTGACGGACAGTTCGGCTTTACTACGGGCGGTGTGGTGCAATCCGTGACGCGTTCTGGCGCGAACCAGTTTCACGGCGGATTGTTTGAGTTCGTACAAAACACGAAACTGAATGCCAATGAATTCAATTCAAACCGTGCTGGCATTCGGCGTCAACGTTCGAACATCAACACATTCGGCGGCAACATCAACGGACCGATTTTCAAAGACAGACTGTTCTTCGCTTATTCTTACGAAGGCATACGGCAAAGCATTCCTGACCCGTTCACGACTTCGATTCCCACACCATTGCAACGCAACGGAGACTTTTCGCAAACCAAACAGGCAAATGGGCAATTGCAGATCATTTACGATCCGTTGACCACGCGCACCGATGCGACGGGCAAGCTGATTCGTGATCCGTTTCTCAACAACATCATTCCCGCCAATCGTATCAGTCCGGTCGCCAAAGCCGTGTTGGCGTTTTTGCCTGCGCCGAATGCGACTGGCGATTCGCTGGGGCTGAACAATTACGTGAACAGCTCTGCCGTGCCGCGCTTCCTGGATGATTTCAACGCGCATTCAGGGCGGTTGGATTACAGTTGGTCGGAAAACACCAAAATCTTCGGACGCATGGCGTTCAATCGTCTGGACGAAGTGCGCGGTTATCGTTACGGCAATGAAGCCGATCCGTCGGGCAACGTGCCGTTCGTGCGGCAAAATTACAACGGCGTCGGCGGTGTCACGCACACCTTAAACACCACCACCGTGATTGACGCGCGTCTGGGTGTGGCGCGGTTCACCTCGCCCGGCGGTAACACGCTGGGATCGAATTTCGATTTGTCGAAACTGGGATTTTCTTCGCGCTACATCAGTCAGGCGCTCAATCACTTCCCGCAATTTCGCTTCACCGATTACGAAGGTTTGGGGTCAGGTCCAGCGCGCGTAAATCCGGCTTCGACCGTGTATCACTTCGTGACCACCGTTTCGAAACTGTTGGGCGATCATTCGTTGAAAACCGGCTTTGAGGGCCGCCTGTTCCGCAATAATGTGCGCGATCCAGGCAATGCCAACGGCATCTTCAACTTCACGCCTGGTTTCACCCAGGCTGACCCTCTGGCGGGCGCTTCGCGCGCGTCGGGCAATCCGATAGCGTCGTTCTTGTTGGGCTTTCCGGCATCGGGGCAAATCGAATCGCGCGCCTTTCCCGCGCGGCAGCACATCGCCTATGCCGGGTTTGTGCAAGATGACTGGCGCGTGACCAGCAAGCTGAAACTCAATCTCGGACTGCGTTACGAAATCATCACCGGGATGACCGACCGGTTCGACAACATCAACGTTGGTTTTGATCCCAATGCGCCATTGCCGGTTGATGTGCCTGGTTTCGCGGGCAAAGGCAACATTCTGTATGCAGGCGTGAATGGGAATTCGCGTGCGGCGTTCAAACTCGACAAAAACAACCTGATGCCGCGTTTGGGCCTGGCGTATCAATGGAATGACAAGACCGTCATTCGTGGTGGCGTCGGGCAGTTTTATGCGCCGGTGTGGGACGATCCCAATAATTTGGGGTTTTCGCAGGTGACCAACCTGGTGACGGGGATTCGTGTCGGTTTGCCTGATGTGGACATTCGCGACCCATTCCCGACCGGACTGATCGCCGCTGCGCGTGAACGTACGAATACGATTGGCCAGGGCTTTAGCGTGTTCAATCCGCAACGGAAAGTTCCGTACGTCTGGCAATACAACGTAGAAATTCAACGCCAACTGCCGTGGGATATGCTGTTTTCCATCGCTGGCGTCGGCAGCAGCTCGCGCGACATTCAGGTCGCGCAATCCATCAACGAAATCCCGGCTTCCGCGCTGGCGCAAGGTTCTGCTTTCCTGACCGCGCAAGTGGCGAATCCCTTCGTCGGTAAAGCGCCCGGCACAGGCTTGAATGGCGCGACGGTGCAGCGTCAGCAATTGCTGCGTCCGTTCCCGCAATTCACCACGATCACGATGGGCGGTTATACAGGCGGCAAGGCGCAGTATTTCGGTCTGCAAACTTCCATTCAAAAACGTTTTTCAGCGGGCGCGACGTTCACGCTTTCGCACACGTACGCCAAGCTGATGGAGCAGATCAACTTCCAAAACCCGCAAGATGTCGAACTCGAAAAACAGGTCGCTGACGGTGATGTCACACACAACATCGGCATCAACGGCAGCTATCAACTACCTTTCGGACGCGGCGGCAAATGGCTGACGACGGACAACAAAATCGCCAACGGCATCGTGGGCGGCTGGACGTTGAACGGTCTCGTGCGTTTGCAAAGCGGTATGCCGACCAACTTCCCGGCCAATGCTGAGCCCGTGGGCGGCATAGACCCGATTCCGTCCAATCAAAACATTGACCAATGGTATACGCCGGGTTCCTTTCGCGGACTGGCGGCTTTGACGTTGCGCCGCTTCTCACTGCGTTACGGCAATTTGCGCAATCCTCCGATTCGCAACTTTGACCTGTCGGCGTTCAAGACGTTTGGCATCACCGAAGCAGTCAATTTGCAATTCCGCGCTGAACTCATCAACGCCATGAACACGCCGCAATGGTTCAACGGCCCAGTGACCAATCCGGCGTCGGGCAATTTCGGCAGAATCGGTCAGGGCGCGACCTCGCAATCGAACCTGCCCCGGTTCGTGCAGTTAGCGTTGAAACTGACGTTCTGAGTTTCTTCCTAAACTCTGGTTGAACTGTGGGCAGAAAGATTGACGATCTTTTCTGCCCACAATTTTCTGCCAGCCCGTTTCATACTTCATCATGCGCACTTTCCGAAAATTCTTCCTGCCCGTTCTGGCCCTCTGCCTCACGACAATCTTTACCGTGACGCATTCAGCCAAACAGAGCACAACCGACACGACATTCGGCAAACCCGGCGACTGGATGCGCGATTGGCTTTTGTGCGGGCCGTTCCAGCTTGAGTCTTTGCCCAACAACACGCCTGACGGAGTCCACATTCCCGGCTTTGAAACCGATTATTTGCAAGCCCACGGTGGCGAAGCGAATCCGCGCATTCGTGTTGGCCAGAGCGAAACCTATGCGGGCGGCTCGGCCACCTGGATCGCGCATACCGCGCCAGCGTTTTCCATCAATCTGGATAAAGCTGTTTCGGAGAAAGCCTTCGTGCTGGCGTATGCCTATCGTGAATTTGACTGGCCGCGCGATGAGACGATGGTGCTGGCGCTGGGGTCCAATGACGGCGGGCGCGCCTGGCTGAATGGCGAACGCATTTGGGATCGGCCCGAAGCGCGCGGCATGAAAGTGGATGACGATTTGATTCTGGTGCGATTGCGCAAAGGTCGCAACGCGCTGCTGCTGAAAATCGAAGAGCGCGGCAACAAGTGGGAATTCTGCGGGCGCTTGTTGCCGTTTGACGCGGCCTCGCTGGATCAGGGCAAGCCGCTGTACAGCGTTGTCAATCGCGCAGACGGCTCTGCGGCGCTGCGATTTTCGCACCCGCTGTCGGCCATCGAATCCCTGTTCACCCAGCTTGATCTTGCCATCGTGCGCGACAGTCAGCCGGACGCCATCGTCTGGCAAGGTCGCTGGAATCACCAACAGGAAATGCCGCTGCCGATCAACGCGGCGGAGTACGGCAAATACCGTTTGCGACTGACCGGACGTTTGAACGGTAGCTTGCGCGAATGGACATCCGCCGCGCCTTTTGCTGCGGGCAAACGCGCGGAACACATCCTGTTTGCCAAAGGCCAAACTGATTACAGCATCGTACTTGGCGAACAGGCTTCGGAATCCGAACGCTGGGCCGCGCAGGAACTGCAACACTGGCTGAAAGAAATCAGCGGCGCGCACTTCCCCATTCGTTCAACAAAGGAAGCGACCGGCAATCGCGTCATCGGCGTGGGCTTCAATCCACACACAAAAGCTTTGCTGGGCGCATCCGCCAAAGAGCCTGCGGCAGAGAACGAATCCTTCGTTTATCAAAACATCGGCGCGTCGCTGTTGATTTACGGCGGCAAACAGCGCGGCACGATGTATGGCGTGATGAGCTTTCTGGAACGCGAACTCGGCTGTCGCTGGTATACGCCGCGCGTCAGTCTGGCGCCGCCACGCGAACGATACAGTTTCGACGCGCTGCATCACACTGAAGCTCCGGGCGTGCGCGTGCGCAATGATTTTTATTACGAAGCCTTTGATTCAACCTGGGCGGCGCACAATCGCATGAACGGCGCCATGAGTCATCGTCAGCAGCACGGCGATGTCGAAGCCTATTGGGGCGTGCATACGTTTTATCAGTTCATGCCGCCGCAGGAATTTTTCAGCACCCACCCGGAATACTTCAGCTTGATTGACGGCAAACGGACTTGGGATCGCGCGCAACTTTGCCTGACGAACCCGGACGTGCTGCGCATCGTCACCGAACGTTTGCGGAAAACGATGCGGGAACATCCCGAATATTTGATTTATTGCGTGTCGCAAAACGATTGGCTGAATCCCTGCCAGTGCGATCAATGCCAGGCCATCGCCCAACGCGAAGGCGGCGAAGCCGGGCCGATCATCTGGTTCGTCAACCAGGTGGCCGCCGCCGTTGAAAAGGAATTTCCGAACAAATACATCGGCACGCTGGCCTATCAATACACGCGCAAACCAACAAAAACCGAGCATCCGCGCAAAAACGTTGTCGTTCGGCTGTGCAGCATCGAAGCCTGTTTCGCGCACGACTTTTTGCATTGCCCGGAAAACGTTTCCTTCGTCGAAGATTTGCAGGGCTGGGCGCGCATCGCGCCGCAAATGTACATCTGGGATTACGTAGTGAATTTCAGCCATTACATCATGCCGTTTCCCAACTTTCGCGTGCTGCAACCGAACATCAAAACGCTGCGTGCCAACAAAGCCATAGGCATCATGGAACAGGCCGCCTATCAAAGCCGTGGCGGTGAATTCGCCGAACTACGCGCTTACGTGCTGGCCAAACTGTTGTGGAATCCTGACGGCGACACGGAAGAATTCATCAACGATTTTTTGTCTGGCTATTACGGACGCAGCGGGCAACACATTCGCCGGTATTTTGATTTGCTGCACAATCGCATTACGGCAGACACGCACATTCACCTCGGCTTGCGCCCGGATGACAAAATCTTCAGCGAGCAATTCATTCGTGAAGCCGATGCGGTTTTTGACCGCGCCGAATCTGTTGCCGACAACGATCAAATTCGCGCGCGCGTGGAAATGGCGCGCTTGCCATTGCTGTATCTGAAATGCCAGCGTTCGCCAGCCGTCGCTAAATTTGACGGGACGTATGATCGTTTCCGCGCCATCGTCGCCCGCGAAGGCGTCACGCATTACGCCGAAAGTGGCGCGGCGCAACGAAACGCTTTTCACCAGAAGATGGAAAGCGCAAAATAATCGCCCGCAAATCGCTGTGCGCAACCGTGCAGTTCAATTCCCATTCACACGAGGAAGCATGCACAAACAGCCCCGATGGTTCTGGCTTGTTCTTTGGCTCTGGCCGCTGGCAGCGCACGCGCAAGACGCGTTCACGCTGACGGCCGCGAGTTTGCAAACCGGACAAGCCGTCGAACTCGACACGCTGGGTTGGAAATACTCGCCGAACGATGATCCGCGTTTTGCTGATCCGCAGTTTGATGATCGTGCGTGGGAAACAATTTCAACCACCGCCCTCAATCTGGATCACCTGCCACAAAGTAGATGGCAAGGGATCGGTTGGTTTCGGCTGCGCTTGCGTGTGGATGAAACAATTGCGAAACAACCGCTCTGTTTATTGCTGGAACAATGGGGCGCGTCGGAAATCTGGCTTGATGGACGCTTGCTGCAAAGCGTAGGCAAAGTCGGGGTGACGACAGCAACTGAAGTGGAATCCAATCCGCGCGGGATCACGTGGCCGCCGCTTTCGTTTGTGCTGGAAGGCGGTCAGGAGCATCTGTTGGCGATTCGTCATTCCTGCGCGGTGCTGCAAGCGAATCCATACCCGCTGGGGCGTGTCAAAGCGATGAGTTCTAGCGAAATGTACGTGCATGGCAGAGACGCAGGGATACACATTGCACTGATGCTGACGGCAACGGCAATCAGCACACGTGAACCGGCAATGATTGCCTCCTTAACCTTTATTGTCGGCATTGTGGCATTGTTTGGCGGGCTTGGTTTGTTACACCTCTGTTTGTTTGCCTTTTACCCTCGGCAGCAGGCCAGTCTCTGGTTTGGCTTGTTGGCTCTCAGTTTTACGCTCACGCAAATTGGAAATTATATTCGGGTGTTAACGCGGCCAGGGCTTGTTGCCACTCAGGTTTTCTACTTCAATCTCTTCCTGGCAGCAACTCTTGGCCTGATCTTCCTGCTGGGCTTTCTTTATACCGTCTTCGGCGAAGGGATAAAGAAAAAATTTTGGGTCATTGCGTTGGTCGTTGTGGTGATCCGTTTGGGGCCTTTTTTCTTTCCCGACGCCAGGTTCTTTTACTGGGTCACTACGATCATTCTGCTTGGACTGATCCTCGAAATGTTCCGAGTTATAGCAAGCGCCATTCGTAGAAAGGTGCCAGAGGCGTGGTATGTGGGAGCTCCACTGTTACTTATTCTGATATTCCCGCTCAATGACGTATTAATGAACCTTGGCGTAAACCTGAATCAAGCCGTCGTCAATTATCTGGGCGGCGGGATGATCACGGTTTTGGCGCTCATCACCATTTCGGTTTTTCTCGCTCGCCAATTCGCCCGTACAAGCTTCGACCTCGAAGCGCAACTTATCCAAGTCAAACAACTTTCCGCCGCCGCGTTGGAACATGAGAAAGTCAAAGCCGAACACGACCGCAAGACCAAAGAACTCGAAGACGCCCGCCAATTGCAGCTTTCGATGCTGCCGAAGAAATTGCCGCAGTTGCCGCATCTCGACATCGCGGCGTATATGAAAACCGCTTCGGAAGTCGGCGGCGATTACTACGACTTTCATTTGGGCGAAGACGGCACGTTGACGATTGCGGTGGGCGATGCGACGGGGCACGGCTTGAAGGCGGGGACGATGGTCGCTTCGGTGAAAAGCCTGTTTGTCTCGCTCGCCGATCATCCTGACATCCCGCTCATCCTGACGCGCTTGAGCCAGACGCTGAAGCAGATGAATTTGCGCGGGCTGTTTATGGCGCTGACGATTGCGAAGATCAAAGAGGAACGCTTGACGATCAGCCTGGCCGGAATGCCGCCCGTGTGGTTGTATCGCGCAGCGACGCAACAGGTCGAAGACATCGCGCTGCAACAACTGCCGCTCGGTGGCGTGACGAAGTATGTATATCAGCAACGCGAATACGAACTGGCTGCGGGCGATGTGATCGTGTTGTTGTCGGACGGCTTGCCTGAACGCTTCAATCCGGCAGGCGCGCTGTTGGAAGACGAAGCGGCAAAACAATGGCTGACTGAACACGCGCAATTGCCAGCACACGCCTTGCTTGAAGGCTTGGCGAAGCTGGGCGATGACTGGGGTGGCGCGCGTCCGCAGGATGATGATGTGACGCTGGTGGTGCTGAAGATAAAATGAACGAATTAAGGTTCAGAGTTCACGCCTCAGCGTGCTGCCCAAAAAGAAGCACGCCGAAGCGTGAACTCTGAGCGCCATGAACTCTAAACGCTGCTACTCTGAATTTATGACTGAATCAACTTCTTCCTCTCTCGCCCGCACGGCGTGGCTGATTGTTCTTCTGCTGGTTCCTGTGGCGCTGCTGAATTATCTCGACCGGCAGATGATGGCGGCCATGAAATCTTCGATGATGGGCGACATCCCGGACATTGCGACCAAAGCGAATTGGGGCTTTGTGCTCGGATCGTTCAAATGGGTCTACGCGATTCTTTCGCCGGTCGGCGGTTACATCGCTGATCGCGTCAGTCGTCGTCACTTGATTTGTCTGAGCCTGTTTGTCTGGTCTGCCGTGACCTGGGCGACCGGACACGTCACGACCTTCAATGAATTGGTTGCCGCGCGCGCATTGATGGGCATCAGCGAAGCGTTTTACATCCCGGCGGCGCTGGCGCTGATTACGGATTATCACCTTGGCCCAACGCGGTCGCGGGCGGTGGGCGTGCATCAGATGGGCATTTATGCGGGCACGATTCTCGGCGGATTTGCCGGGTATGCGGCAGACAATCCGGCGCTTGGCTGGCGCTGGGCGTTTTCCTTGTGCGGACTGGTCGGCGTGTTATACGCGCTGCCGCTGTTTGCGTTGTTGCGCAATCCGCCGCGCCGCGCAGATGCACAGCCACAGCCTTCCCCGATCAAAGCGGGCAGCGAATTGTTGACGAATCGCGGTTTCATCTTACTGGTCTTGTATTTCACGTTACCGGCGCTTGCCGGGTGGGTGGTGCGCGATTGGATGCCCGACATCTTGAAAGAGCAATTCGGACTCGGACAAGGCAAGGCAGGCGTTTCTGCCGTGTTGTTTGTACAGATCGCGTCGCTCATCGGCGTCGGCGTCGGCGGTTATCTGGCGGATCGTATGATGCAACGCACAATGCGCGGACGCATTTTGGTCAGTGCGCTTGGCATGACGTTCTTTTTGCCTGCGCTGTTTGGGGTCGGAAATGCTTCGACGCTGACGATTGCGATTGGCTTTTTGATGTTGTTTGGTCTGGGCTGGGGATTTTTCGACTGCAACAACATGCCGATTTTGTGCCAGATCGTGCGGCCTGAATTGCGCGCGACCGGCTATGGCCTGATGAATCTGGTCAGCATCAGTTGCGGCGGGTTGGCTGATTGGGGCTTTGGCGCGTTGCGTGATCGGCACGTGCCGCTGAATGTCATTTTTGGCGTTTTTGCCGCGGTCGCGTTGCTGTCGGTGTTCATCGTGTTGTTGATCAAACCGCGCAAAGAATTGGTGGCTGCCACATAAGGATAGGTCGCTCGCCTCATGGTTTCACAACAAAGGATTCGTTTCATGAAATTGCCTGGCATTCGCTTTGTGCTGCTGGTGGCTTTTCTGCTGCTGTTTTATGACGGGCGCTCATTCGTCACCGCGCAAACAAGTGTTGCGTTGGATCTGACGCAAGCCATAGTTGTCACACCGGCCAACGCTTCCGGCCCGGAAATCAAAGCGATACAGATGCTGGTGGAAGAAGTCGAAAAACGCTCGCAAGTGCGTTGGACGCGTACCGCTCAGACGCCTGCGAATGGTTCTGCGGTGATAACCTTTGCGCGCGCGGCTGGCAATTTGCCGCGCGAAGGCTATCAAATCAAAACCGTTGGCAATTCCATTGCAATCATTGGCAACGATGCGCGCGGCGTGCTGTTCGGTGTCGGTCATTTGCTGCGCTCCTTGTCCATCAGCAAGAACAAAATCGTTTTGCCCGCGCCGCTCAATCTCACCACAGCGCCGAAATACCCGTTGCGCGGACATCAGCTTGGCTATCGCCCAAAAACGAATTCGTACGACGGTTGGGATGTGGCGCAATGGGAACAGTACATTCGCGATTTGGCCGTGTGGGGCACAAACGCGATTGAATTGATTCCGCCGCGTTCGGATGACGATGCTGACAGTCCGCACTTTCCGTTGCCGCCGCTGAAGATGATGATTGAGATGTCGCGCATCTGCGCGGAATACGGCCTGGAGGTGTGGATTTGGTATCCGGCGCTCGACAAGGATTACGGCGATCCCCAAACGGTCGAGTTTGCGTTGAATGAGTGGGGCGAGGTCTTCAAGCAATTGCCGCGCATTGACCATATCTTTGTGCCGGGCGGCGATCCTGGCAATACGCCGCCGAAATTGCTGATGCCGCTCCTGGAAAAACAAACGGCCAACTTGCGGCGGTATCATCCAAACGCTGGCATGTGGGTTGCGCCGCAAGGCTTTACGACCGAATGGCTCAATGATTTTCTGGGGATTGTACGCGCCGAGCCGAAATGGCTGAGCGGGATCGTTTACGGCCCGCAATCGCGTTTGACCTTGCCGCAGATGCGCGCGGCGATTCCGGCCAAATATCCGATTCGCCATTACCCGGACATTACGCATTCCCGCCAGTCGCAATTTCCCGTACCTGATTGGGATTTGGCGTTTGCCCTGACCGAAGCGCGCGAAATCATCAATCCGCGCCCAACCGATCAAGCGCATATCTTCCGTTTGTTGCAGCACGACACGAACGGTTTCATTACCTATTCCGAAGGCTGCAACGACGATGTCAATAAGATCATTTGGAGCGCGCTCGGCTGGAACTCTGACGCCGATGTGCTGGGCATCTTGCGCGATTACAGTCGCTATTTCATCGGGGCCAATTACGCCGACAGCTTTGCTCAAGGTTTGCTGGCGCTCGAACAAAACTGGCGCGGCCCGGTCGTGACCAACTCCGGCATCAACGTTACGTTGCAACAATTTCAAGCGCTGGAACGCAGCGCTTCGCCAAGCCTGTTGCAAAACTGGCGCTTTCAACAGGCGCTGTATCGCGCTTACTACGATGCTTTTGTGCGCAGCCGGGCGATTTATGAAACTTCGTTGGAAGAACAAGCGCTGGGCAAGCTACGCGAAGCTCGCTTGCTCGGTTCGTCAGCGGCGATGGCGCAAGCCGAAATCTTGCTGGACAAAGCCGTGACCGAACGCACCGCCCAGGATTTGCGCGCCCGCGTCTTTGAACTGGGCGAAGCGTTGTTTCAGAGCATTCGCATGCAACTGAGTGTTGAGAAATACCAGGCCATCGGCGTTGGACGCGGCGCAAATCTGAACACGATCGATTTCCCGCTGAACAATCGGCTGTGGCTGAAACAGCGCTTCAACGAGATTCGCAAAATCGAAGCCGAAGCCGAGCGCCAAAAACAACTGGCCGAAATCGTAGACTGGACGAATCCGGGGCCGGGCGGGTTTTACGATGATCTGGGCAATCTGTCGCGCCAGCCGCATCTGGTGCGCGAGCCTGGTTTTGCCAAAGACCCGTACTTGCTCGAATCCAGTGTCGTCAGCATGGTTGGGCAATTCGACGGCAGTGTGACCTTGCGCAAGGACGAATTGGCACTGACCGGCGTAGGCTTTCAGCCTTATGGGCGCAGGTCGTGGTGGGACATTGCCGAGGCGTATTACGATGCACCGCTAAAGATGCGCTACACCGGTTTGGACACGACGGCGCAATACAAAATCCGCATCACCTACTCCAGCGCGACGCAACAAATCCCCATCAAGCTGGTCGCCAACGACAAGTTTGAAATCCATCCGCTCATCAAAAAAGAACTGCATCCGGTCGAGTTCGACATCCCCGTCGCCGCAACAGCGGGCGGGGAATTGAACCTGACCTGGACGCAAGCGCCCGGCAGTCGCGGCGCAGGACGCGGCACTCAGGTCGCAGAAGTCTGGTTGATCAAAAAATGAACGGCAAAGAACTCAGAGACGCTTTACACACAGGCCAGCGCGTTTACGGCACGATGATCGTTTCGACTTCGCCGCACTGGCCGCAGGCGGTCAAATCCACCGGCGTGGATTTCGTTTTCATTGACACGGAACACATCGCCATTGATCGCACGACGTTGGCCTGGATGTGCCAGACCTATCGCGCGCTTGGGCTTGCGCCGATTGTGCGCATTCCGTCGCCTGATCCATACGCCGCCACGGTCGCGCTCGATAACGGTGCGAACGGTGTGGTCGCGCCTTACATCGAAACTGTCGAACAAGTGCAGCGCTTGCGCGGCGCGGTCAAGTTGCGTCCGCTCAAAGGGCAGGTGCTCGAAGACATCCTGAGCGGCAAACGAGAGCTCGACGCGACGATGCAGGCTTACATTGACAACCGCTGCGCCCAAAACCTGCTTTTCATCAACATCGAAAGCGCGCCCGCCATTGCTGCGCTCGATGATTTGCTGGCGGTGCCCGGCATAGACGCCTTGCTGGTCGGGCCGCACGATCTTTCGTGCAATCTTGGCGTGCCTGAACAGTGGGCGCATCCGCGTTTCGAAGACGCCATTCAAACCATCATTGCCAAAGCGCGCGCACACAATGTAGGCGCGGGCGTGCATTATTGGTGGGGCATTGAAGACGAAATTCGCTGGGGCAAAGCGGGCGCAAATCTGATCGTACATGCGGGCGACATCGGATTGTTTGCCGACACCTTGCGGGCAGACTTGCAACGATTTCGCGCCGAGTGCGGCGATGTCGCGCCGCAGTTATGAGTAAACGGATAACGGTTTGAGGCACTCTATGAGGCATCAACGAAACTTCAGAAGTGCGCTAAGTGGCGCGTTGCTTTTGCTGCTGGGATTGGGTTTGCCGGTTGTGGGGCAAACGACCGGGCAGGCTGCGTCCGCTGCTCGTCCCAATATCATTTTCATTTTGGCGGATGACCTGGGCTGGTCTGATCTGGCTTGTTATGGCGCAGATTTGCACGAGACACCAAATCTGGATCGCATGGCGCAAAACGGTGTGCGATTTACGCAAGCCTATGCCATGTCGGTTTGTTCACCGACCAGGGCTTCATTGCTCACAGGCAAACACGCGGCTCGCTTGCATTTCACGGTTTGGCGCGAAAGTTCAGTAGACCGCGCCGCCGAAGCCCGCCGTTCAAAAAACAAGTTGCTGCCGCCTGAAACCATCGTTGATCTGCCACACGGCGAAACCACCATTGCCGAGTTGCTCAAAGCTGCCGGGTATCTGACTTTTCACGTAGGCAAATGGCATCTCGGCGACGCCGGACATTCACCCGAAACCCAAGGTTTCGATTTGAACATCGGCGGCACACATTGGGGCGCGCCCGCGACGTTTTTCTGGCCCTTTCGCGGCGCTTTTGGACAAGCGCAGGAATTTCGTTACGTGCCGGGATTAGGCGTGGGCAAGCCGGGAGATTACCTGACCGACCGCTTTACGGACGAAGCGCTCAAATTGATTGACGGCGCGGGCGCACGGCCCTTTTTCCTGAATCTGTGGTTTCACAGTCCGCATACGCCAATCGAAGGCAAACCGGCTTTGGTTGAATATTACCGGCGCAAGCTCAAACCGGGAATGCGCCACCAAAACCTTGGCTTTGCGGCGATGGTCCACTCGCTCGATGAAAATGTCGGACGCATCCTGACGCATCTGAAACAGCGGCGCATGGCCGAAAACACGTTGGTCGTGTTTATGTCCGACAATGGCGGCTATCTGAGCCAATATCGCGGGGTGCAAGTGACCAACAATGCGCCGCTGCGTTCGGGCAAAGGTTCGTTGTATGAAGGCGGCGTGCGCGTGCCGTTGATTGTTCAATGGTTGGGCGTGACGCCGCGCGGTGCGGTCGTCAATGAATTGACGAGCAGCATGGATTTCTTTCGCACCTTTGCCGAAATCGTCGGGCAGCCGGGCGATGCGGCGATGGATGGTGTGAGTTTATTGCCGCTCTTGCGTGAGCCGCGCAATCGCTTGCCACGAGAGGCGCTTTATTTTCACTATCCGCATTATTACGCCACGACTTCGCCGGTGAGCGCCATTCGCGAAGGCGATTGGAAGCTGCTTGAGTATTTTGAAGACAATCACCTGGAGCTTTACAACTTGCGTGAAGACCTCGGCGAATCGCGCGATTTGGCGGGCCAACAGCCGGAACAGGCGGCTCGTCTCCGCGCGCGTTTGCACGCCTGGCGACAGCAGGTTGGCGCACAATCGCCCGTGCCAAACCCTGCGGAACTACAAGGACGTGCTGGGCAGAACTAACACCGCTGTCTTCTTGAATCTTTCTGTTGAATTGTTGGCGTTTCGATCCACTCAAATAGAAACGCGGCTGAGTCCCAGGGCGCACTTCGCAGACCACACAAAAGAAACTTCCTTCTGTAAATTTTCCCTGGCAGTGAGGGAAAAGGCCTTACGATTTCGATCTACTTTTCGGGAGGGCTTGTTGCTCACAGAATTTCGACTCTGTCGGAAAGAAGAGAGGGCTGTTAATGAGAGAAAATGGTAGCCGACGTAAGATTTTTGACGTACGCCTTGACTCTCAGAAAAGGCATTCGTAGAATCCGCGCGCTTCGAAGAAAATTTCGTGGGAACAACAACCTGCAGTCAAAATCATTACTTCCTGCCCATTTGATTTTGGCTTTTCCTTGACTCTCATTACCCAGACATATCCCGTAGCCTTTTCAGCGGGCTTCTGTCTACCACTCTCATTTAGTGTTTGCTGATGGTGAACATCGCAAGCTACCTCTCGAAAGGAGACTCTCCAAATGTCAGAGCCTTTCTTATCTGAAATCAAGATCATGTCGTTCAACTACCCGCCAAAGGGCTGGGCGTTTTGTAACGGTCAATTGCTTCCGATCAATCAAAACCAAGCCCTGTTTTCTTTGTTAGGGACAACGTATGGCGGCAACGGCCAGACGAACTTTGGGCTGCCTGATCTGCGAGGCCGAGTTCCGGTCCATTTCGGCGCAGGCTTTTCGCTGGGCGAAGTCGGTGGCCAGGTCAGCCACACGGTGATACTCAGCGAATATCCCCAACACATTCATACACTGAATGTTTCGGCGGCGACGACAGGTATCGTTGATCAGCCGACCGGGAACTCGCCTGCGCGTGCGTCCGTCAATGCTTATGGCCCTGCCACCAATCTTGGGGCAATGAACCCCCAATCCATTGGCAGCAATGGCGGTTCACAGGCGCACGAAAACAGACAACCCTATTTGGTGTTGAACTATTGTATCGCCCTGCAGGGCATCTTCCCCTCACAGACATAAGCTGTGAAAAAAGGAGACATGTATGGGAACACCGTATGTTGGTGAGATCAGAATCTTCGCGGGGAATTTCCCCCCTAACGGCTGGGCTTTCTGTAGCGGGCAGCTCATGTCGATTTCTGAAAACGACGTGCTTTTCAACTTGATCGGAACGACGTATGGCGGCGACGGGCAGGAAACCTTTGCCTTACCAAATTTGCAAGGCCGGGTCCCCATTCATTTTGGGACCGGGGCAGGCTCTCCCACTTATGTTCAGGGAGAGATGGGCGGCGTAGAAACCGTGACCTTGACGACGCAGCAAACGCCAATACACACACACGCGTTGCTGGCCTCGGGGGATGGCGCCGGGTCTCCAACGCCCGACGGCCAGTTATATGCGCGTAGCAGTACTGACGTATTCACGAGCCAAGTAACTGTCACACCGATGAACAGTCAGGACATTAGTCCAGTCGGAGGGAACCAGCCGCACGAAAACATGCAGCCTTTCCTGTGCCTAAACTTCATTATTTCGCTCTTTGGCATTTACCCCACACCTACATAAGGAGATACGGCTATGTCAGACCCATTTGTGGCTGAAATCAGAATTTTCCCTTTTAATTTTCCGCCTAGAGGGTGGGCGTTTTGTAACGGACAGTTACTGCCTATCTCGCAAAACACGGCGCTCTTTTCACTGCTTGGCACCACCTATGGCGGAGATGGCAAAAGCACCTTTGCCCTGCCCGACATGCAAGGAAATGTGCCTGTACATCCCGGTCAAGGCCAGGGACTATCCGATCGTTTTTTGGGCGAAATCGGCGGGTCACAGGCCGTGACCTTGTTGCAATCAGAAGTCCCGATTCATACCCACGCCTTGAATGGTTCGGATGAACGTGGGGACGCCACTTCACCGGTGGGAAATATGGTGGGAACCGGGACGGACATGTATGCGCCCGGCCCTCCGACCAAGATGATGGCGTTGCAAGCGATCGCGCCAACCGGTGGCAGCTTGCCGCATAACAATATGATGCCGTATCTGGTGCTCAACTTCTGTATCGCGATGCAGGGAATCTTCCCACAACGCCCCTAAGGTGATTACAGATGCGGTTTTAAGATTGGCCACGGAAGAGCCGAGGCACAGGGGGGACTCAAACGTTGCGCGGCAACGTTGTCGGTGTCCTCGGTGACTCTGTGGCCATTTTCTCATTGTGAATGTACTGCGAAATGATCAGCGAAATGCTGTTTCCCCGTGCGAGCGTCCTGCCAACCTCAGCACACGCCCTAAGCGACGACCAACTCTAGATTCTAAACAAGACAACTGACACGCCACCCATACGGGCGGTATTGCACTGACGACTTCGGTTTGGGGCTGTAATCGCCGATGAGTGGCAGTTCTATGCCCTGAACCCCAACCTCTGTAAAGGAGACCCCATGCGACCCAGAAGCCCACACTCGCGCAAGCTTTTGTTGCTCTCGTTGCTGGCGCTTTTGCTGACGGCGGTGACGCTGTCAACGCGCAGCGCATTTACCAGCGGCGGCGTGTTTGCCGGCGCCAATCTCTTTGTTCCGCTCATCAGCGCCAGCAAAGTAGACACCTTGGTGACCGACACCGGCACGCCCGGCCCCAGCGCAGGCGATACGCTGCGGTACACCGTCACCATCAATAACAGCGGCACGGATGCCAGCAGCGTCACGTTCGCCGACACCATTGATGCGAATACAACGCTTGTGCCGGGATCGGTCAATACCTCACCCGTCGCGGTCAATGACAGTTACAGCGCGTTGGGCAATGTCTCGCTCAGCATCCCGGTTGGCAATGGTTTGCTGAGCAACGATTTTGACGCCGATGGGACAACGCCGACCGTGACCAGCGCGCCCAGTGTGAGCGCGCAAGGCGGCAATGTCGTCGTCAATGCGAACGGCAGTTTCAGCTATAACCCGCCCGCCGGTTTTGAAGGGCTGGATTCATTCAGTTACACCATCGGCGACGGCACATTTAGCGATACCGCCACCGTGGCCATCACTGTCAGCGGCATGATCTGGTTTGTAGACAACAATGCTGCCGCGTGTACAAGCCTGGCCGCAGGCTGCGGTCGCTTGAGCAATCCGCTGTCGAGTCTGGCGGCCTTTCAAGCGCTCAATAACGGTTCCGGCAATAATCCCGCCGCCGGTGACAATATCTTTTTGTTTGAAAGCGCCACGGATTACACCGGCAATGTCACGCTGCTCAACAATCAGAAGCTGATCGGCCAGGACGCCACTGCGGCCTTGGCGACCATCGCCGGGGTGAGTGTGCCCACGTTTAGCGCGTCCTTGCCCGCCACCAACAGCGCCAACGGTGTTTTGGTGACCGTGACCAACGCCGGTGGCAGCGCCATTACGACCGGCAGCGGCAACCGCATTCAAGGTCTCACGGTTGGTGCAAGCAACACAGGCATTTCCGCCACGAATTTCGGCACGTTGACCATTCGCGATCTGGTTATCAACGGACCGGCCCAGGCCGTCAATTTCAACAACGGCACGCTTGATTCGATCATCGGCGCGGTGACGGTTAGCAACCGCACCGGCACCGGTCTGTTTATGGATACGGTCGCGGGGACGGCGCAATTTGGTGCGACTTCGATTCCCAATCCGCTGGCCGCGGGCGGTCACGGCATTCGCATTGAAGATTCCAGCGCGGCGGTGACTTTCGCCAGTGCCACCATCAGCAATACCAACCAAACCGTTGCCACGACGGATCCCGGCGCGGACGGCAATCCTGACACGGACGGCGATGGCGACGCGATTTTCCTGAAAAACAACACGGGCAGTTTCACGCTCAACGGCGGCACGCTGTCGAATCTGGAAACCGACGGCATTGATTGCCGTTCGTGTCAGAACCTGAGCTTGAATGGCGTCACGATCAACCAGATCGGCGTCAATTCGGGCAACGTGACGACCGTGGATGACGCGGGCATTTTTGCCATCAATTTGCGCGGCACGAACCTGATCCAGAATTCGACGATTTCGCGCTTTCACGGCTCTGCCGCAGGCGGGGCGGAACGCGGCATTTACCTGCTCAATACCAGCGGGAACAACCTGACCGAATTGCGGCTGAACAACACCGACATCTTTAACGATGTCGCGCTCGGATTGCGCGGCGACGACGCGATTTCGTATCGCGGGCAAGGCGCGGTCAACGCCAAGATCGTGCTGGAAAACGGCTGCGCCATCAGCAACATCAGCGGTCTGGGCATCGAAGCCGATACTGACGCCGGATCAACCGGCACGCTCGAACTGGATGTGCTCGACAGCACCTTCACTAATAACTTTGCGGCAGCGGTTGGCTCATTCGGCGGCGGCATTGACGTGCAAACCGCCGGTTCGCCTGCGGTTGACATCGAGATTCGCCGCAGCAATTTCACCGGTTTGCATCAAGGGAACGCCAAC
>JAEUQO010000159.1 GCA_016789605.1 Acidobacteriota bacterium | reverse complement strand
GACGGCACAGACGGTGCTCGGCAATGTGACGGTGATCAACCAGACGGCGCAAGCAGGCTTCCTGACTTTGTATCCCGACGGAGTGACGTTACCGCTCGCGGCGAACATGATCTATTTTCCGGGTCAGGTCTTGTCGAACGCGTTTGTGGTCGGTTTGAACGCAGGCACAGGCCAATACCGCATCTACGCCGAACGCACGCTCGACGCCATCGTAGACGTCTCCGGCTACTTCGCGCCGTGAAACGCGCGAGGCCTTTGCGAACCATCAACTCCGTTCCAATATATGACATAGAGAAACAGGCTTGGCTCGCCTGCAATATTCAGAGCAATGCAAAGGCATATGACATGTCATCAACTGATCCTGTCACGATCAATGTTGCCGTCATCGAAGACCAAACGCCCATTCGGGAAAGTCTGGCGTGGTTGATTAACGACTCGCCGGGCTTTCGCTGCACGGGCGCGTTCGGTTCGATGGAAGCTGCGCTGGCCAAGCTCGGCGGCGATTTGCCGGATGTCTTGCTGATGGACATCGGTTTGCCCGGCATGTCCGGCATCGAAGGCGTCAGGGAAATCAAACAGCGGTGGCCGCAAGTGCTCATCCTGATGTTGACCGTATACGAAGACAACGATCACATCTTTCATGCGTTGTGTGCCGGGGCTTGCGGCTATTTGCTGAAAAAGACGACGTCCGAACAATTGCTGAAAAGCATTCGTGACGCGATTGATGGCGGCGCGCCGATTTCGCCCGAAATCGCCCGGCAAGTCATCAACCTGTTTCAACGGTTTGCGCCGCCAGCGCAAGCCAACTACGGATTGACGCCACACGAACGGCGCTTGTTGAAATTGATCGTAGACGGTCACAGCTACAAATCCGCCGCTGCGGAACTGGGCGTCACCGTCAACACCATCCTCTTTCACGTCAAAAGCATCTACGACAAATTGCACGTCCATTCAAAATCCGCCGCCGTCGCCAAAGCCTTGCGCGAACACCTGCTGAATTGATCCCCCCTGCCCGGCCCTCGCGGTTTGGTTTCCAGCCGTTCAATCAGCAATTCCCTGGCCAGTTGCGCATGTGCGCGGTAAGCTAACCGCGCAACAATCCCGACAACCCGGAGGCATTCCATGTCATTCACGCGCGTCAGCTCGCTGCTGCTGTTGCTTCTGTTCACCTCAATCTCGCTGGCCCAAACGCCGCCCGATTGGACGAAGCTCGAAGAAGAAACCCTGCGCCACTTTCAGGCGATCTTGCGGCTCGACACCAGCAATCCGCCCGGCAATGAAAAGCTGGTCGTGGATTATTTGAAATCGGTGCTCGACCGCGAGGGCATTGAAACCAAAATCTTTGCCAACGATCCGAACCGTCCGAATCTGGTCGCGCGCTTGCGCGGCAATGGCAAAAAGCGTCCGGTGCTGATCATGGGGCACACCGACGTCGTCAAAGTTGATCCGGCCAAATGGACGCATCCGCCGTTTTCGGCGACGCGCGACGGCGGATACGTTTACGGACGCGGCACGGTGGACGACAAAGATAATGTCGTCGCCTGTCTGATGGTGATGCTGCAATTGAAACGGCTGAATGTGCCGCTCGACCGCGATGTGATCTTTCTGGCCGAAGCGGGCGAAGAAGCCAGCACGCAATTTGGCATCGCGTTTATGGTCGAAAAACACTGGCCGGAAATTGACGCCGAATTCTGTTTTGCCGAAGGCGGCGGAGTGATTCGCACTGGTGGCAAGATTCGTTTTGCTCAGGTGCAGACTTCGGAAAAAATTCCTTACGGAGTAACGCTGACTGCGCGCGGCCCTGCCGGTCACGGATCGGTTCCGTTGCGAACGAACGCCGTTGTTCACCTGTCGCAAGCCATTGCCAAACTTTCCGCGTGGTCAACTCCGATGCGACTGAACGACACGACCAAAGCCTATTTCGAGCGATTGGCTGCGGTCAGTTCGCCCGAAGAAGCCAACCGTTACCGCAACGTCGCCAATCCGGAAATGACTGCCGCGATTCAGGAATACTTTGCCGTCAATGAACCGCGCCATCATTCGATGCTGCGGACTTCGATTTCGCCGAACATCATCAAAGGCGGGTATCAGGTCAACGTGATTCCGTCAGAAGCCGAAGCGACGCTCGACGTACGCGCGTTGCCGGATGAAAACATGGAAAGCCTGTTGGCCGAATTGCGCAAAGTCATCAACGATCCGGCGGTCACCGTCGCCCGCAACGAACGCAACACACGGCCCGGCGCGCGGCCTTCGCGCATTGACGCCGAAGCCTTTCGCGTGCTCGAAGCCGCCGTCAAACAGCATTACAACACCGTCACGCTGCCGACGATGAGCACGGGCGCCACCGACATGGCCTATCTGCGCGCCAAAGGCGTCGAATGTTACGGCGTTGGCCCGATGTATGACAGCGAAGACGGCCCGAAAGGCTTCGGCGCACACAGCGACCAGGAACGCATTCTGGAAGAATCGCTGCACAAATTCGTCCGCTTTCACTGGGACATCGTGGTGAATCTGGCCAAGGCAAAATAAGCCCGCGTTTTGTAAAAGGAGATGACCGATGAATCTGGTTCGACAAATTTTGCTGCTCGCACTCGCAACCGCGGGCCTCGCGTATGGGCTGGCGACGCATCGGGTAGCCAGCAGCCAACCTGAACCTAACACGACGCAACAGGCAGCAGAACAGCGCCCCGCGCGCGGCACGGCTTCACGCGACGCGCTGATTCAACGCGCAAAATCGCTGGAACTCACGACACCCTATGTGCCGCCACCCGGCGATCCGCTGGAACACCACGCCGCAGGCTTTGCCAAAATCATGTGCTCGGCGGTGTTCATCACCGGCCTTGATCCTGATTTTGCGGCTGAAAACGTCGGCTATTTCACTGCGCCTTATGCGGAACGGGCGAAGCTGGGAAAACCCGTGATTGACCGCGCGGGCAAAGCCGTTCACGTCAGTTTGCCAAATGGCGGCAAACGAACCGCCAAATATCTTGGCTCGCAAGGTTGCGTGACGCTGCCCAGCGGCAAGGAGGCGTTGAATTTCACGCCTCAAACAGTCAAAAGCAAACTGCCCAATGCCGCGTCGCAAGCCTGGCCAATGGGCGACAAATTGCCTGACACGCCATTGCCCAAAGAAATTGATGCGGAAAAATTGCAACAAGCGGTGGCCGCCGCGTGCGATCCGGCAGAAGCAATGACCGCCGCATTTGTCGTCACCTGGAAAGGACGGCTCATTGCCGAAAGATACGGACAAGGCATTACCGCGCAAACGCCGCTCGAAAGCTGGTCCATGGGCAAAAGCCTGACGGCGACCTTGCTCGGCATTCTGATCAAACAGGGCGTTTACACATTGGAACAACCAGCGCCCGTGCCCGAATGGCAAACGCCGAATGATGCGCGCGCCAAAATTCGCATCGCCGACATTTTGAATATGTCGAGTGGGTTGCGCATTCGCGCGCCGCAAGACCCGGATTACACGGCGGACGGACGCTATCCCGATCACCTGTATCTGTACACGGGCGGCGTCAATTCGTTCCATTACGCAGCCACGCGCCCGCAGCAATGGCCTCCGGCAACGGTGGGGCGGTACCGCAACACCGACCCCGTGCTAATCAATTATCTGGTGCGGCTGGGCGTAGAGAAACGCCGCGAAGATTACCTGTCATTCCCGCAACGCGCGCTTTTTGACAAGCTCGGCATTCGTACGATGGTGATGGAAACCGATCCGTTCGGCAATTTTCTGACGCAAGGTTACGAATTTGCGTCGGGCCGCGATTGGGCGCGTTTGGGAAATCTGTACCTGCAAAATGGCGTCTGGAACGGCGAGCAGATTCTGCCCAAAGAGTTCGTCACGTTTGTCAGCACGCTGGCTCCCGCGTGGAAAGCCGACGGGCGACCGATTTATGGCGGATTTTTCTGGCTCAACGGCGATGGCGCATTCCCTGTCCCCAAAGAAGCGTATTACATGGCTGGCGCTGGCGGTCAGACGACGATGATCATTCCGTCGCACGATCTGGTTGTCGTGCGGCTTGGTCATTACAAAGGCAGCAGCCCCGGCGACAGAGCCTTCAAAAAAGCACTGGCGCTGTTGCTGGAAGCCGTGCCACGCAAAAAAGCGTGACCGATTTTCCCTGAGCCCGCGCTGAAAACCTGGAAACTGCTGTGCGCAGAAATTCGTACGGTAGTCGGCGATTTCAAACCATCACGATTTCAGCGAACTGAGTAAAAGGAACTGTTATGACTTTATCCCGCCGTTCATTTCTGGCGACGTCGTTACTGGCGTTACCAGCGACTTCCGTGCTGACAACGCCTGCGGCTTCGCTGGCCTTCAAGCCGGAACAAAATTGGCCACAGTTTCGTGGCCCCAATGCGCTCGGCGTGGCGGAAGGATTTCCCACGCTGGCAAACTGGAGCGTGGACGCAACCGCAGGCAAAACCAGCGGTCTGTTGTGGCGCACAGAAGTTCCCGGTCTGGGCCACGCCAGTCCGATCATCTGGAAAGATCGCATTTATCTGGCGACCGCCGTGCCCAAATCGGGCAAACCGTCGTTGCGCATCGGGCTTTACGGTGACATCAAACCGGCAAAAGACGACGAAGAACAGCGTTGGCTGATTCAGTGCTTCGACAAGAAAAACGGCAAGCTGAAATGGGAACAGATGATCCGCAATGCCAAACCGTCTACCGTGCGTCACGAAAAGGCTTCGCACGCCAACACGACGCTGGTCACCGACGGAAAACGCCTCATCGCGTTTTTTGGCGCGGACGGTCTGTATTGCCTGGACATGAAAGGCAAGCTGCTCTGGCAAAAAGACCTGGGCAAGATCAACGTCACCTGGCGCAGCGTCGCCTGGGGCTTTAGCAGTTCTCCCGCGCTGTATAAAGACCGCATCGTGTTGCTGTGCGATGATCCGAAAGACCCGTTTGTCGCTTCGTTTCAGCTTTCCGACGGCAAGGAGCTGTGGCGCACTTCGCGCAAAGGCGCGTGCGAAAACAGTTGGGGCACGCCATTCGTCTACACTGAAGGCAACCGCACGCAAGTCATCACCAACGGATATCCCTACATCGCGTCTTACGATTTGGAAACCGGCCAGGAGCTATGGCGCTTGCGCGGTGGCGGTGACATCCCCGTCCCGACGCCGTTTGTCGCTGACGGTTTGGTCGTCTTGACCAACGCGCACGGCGGAAAAACACCGTTGTTTGCGGTGCGGCCTTCGGCGGCGGGCGACATTTCACTGGCCGAAGGCACGACCAGCAATGATTCTGTCGCCTGGAGCGTGCCCAATGGCGGTGCTTATATCTCTACGCCGGTGATGTATGGCGGATATTTGTACGTGGCGAATTACAACGGCTTGCTGCGCTGTTACGACTTTAAGACTGGCGAAAAAATGTTTGAAGAACGACTGGGACCGGATGCGGTCTGTTCGTCATCGCTGGTCGCGGCTGACGGCAAAATCTACTGCCCGACCGAAGACGGCGTCGTGTACGTGCTCAAAGCCGGCCCCAAACTGGAAGTGCTGGCCAAAAACGAACTCAGCGAGCCTTGCCTGGCAACGCCCGCCATTTCTCAGGGTGTGCTGTATTTCCGCACCTCAAGCAGCTTGCTGGCCATTGGCTGATGTCCGGCTAAAAATGCAGGCTTAAATAATCAACTGGCGCCGGTATCGTTCCTTGCGGACGATACCGGCGTTTTTCGTCGTCCCACACCAACCGCGTCGGCACGTGCTCATCCAGATACAGGATTTCGACCTTGTACTTGCTGCGCGCGGCGACCTGCCAAAGCTTCTTTTCCTCTCGCGGGCGTTTGCCAACCAGATAATGAACCTCTGCCAGCGTGTGCGCGCGCGAACGCGCCCACGAGCGACAATACCGCAGAAGCTGTCGCAGGTCGTCAACCGTCAAGCCTGTCTTTTTCAGTTCGACAATGCACAGCCCTTGCGCCAGTTCAAACGCCAGATCAAGCCGATTGCGCCCGCGTTTCAACTGCCGTTTGGGAATTTGCCCGTTCAAGGTTTCGCTGATCAGATACGGATGATGGGCAAGCAATGTCTCAAGGTCGTGTTCGTTAGGCATGCTGGACCTTGGTTAACTGCGCGTATTCCCTGAGCGCGCCGATTTTTTGCAAGATGGCCGCCTGCACCTGTTTTTTGTCCAGCGCGCCTTTGGCGGTTTTGCCGACAGGGATGTCGTTGAATTCGCAAAATTGCTCAAGCTGTTTGGCTTTCATGGCTTTGATCCGGGCGATGGCTTTTTCGTCCGTGCCTAGGGCCATGTCATTCAACTCATCTTGCATCTGCCTGCGCGGCGTCTCCTTCAATTCTTTGATGATGGTGCGCGCCTTGCCCGCTTTTACCATCGTGAGCACGAAATCTTCTTTTTCCTTTTTGCCGGTCTTGGCATATTTCTTTTTGACGCTGGCGGCATTGGCATTCAGCCAATCCACGGTCACCAGAGCTTTGTATTGCGCGCCCGAAACGAGCGCCAACAATTCGGCATATTCCGCTGTGTTGCGGTAAATCGCCTGCTCAAGTTTAGCCAGCAACTCATCAACGGCTTTGTCGAACTTGGCAAACAGCAGGCGTGTATCAGATTGCTGATGAATCTTAGGATGCTCGCTTAGCAGTGCGGCGAGGCTGTTCAGTTTTTCTGTCAGTTCCATGTTCTACCTCTTTGTAAAGCGGTGTGTTGTGAATGAAGCGCGCCAAGTTCAAATAATCATCTTTCAACCCGCTGCTTCCGTTTGAAAGGTTGACCGGCAAAAAAGACCCCACCACTTTGGCGGCCAAAATCGCCTTTCTGACCTGTTGTCCAAGAATATCGGCGTCTTCTGAAACAACGTGGTGCTGACGCGCCTTGGCAATGGTCAGGCGCAAGTAACGCTGCATTCCCTCAAGCTGCGCTCTGCCATCCACATCATTCAGAATCACGCCGCGAATTTTGGCGGGACGAAAAGTTGGAATCTGTTGTTGCTGCAACACCGTTTGTTTGTGAAAGCGATCTATCTTGCTCACCAAAAGCGACAGGCCGATTTCACTCAGCTTATCCGGGTTGCACGGCACATAAATCTCTTCGCTGGCAAAGATGGCGCATTTGCTGGCGCGAAAAAGATTGGGCGGGCAATCAAACAGGACGTAATCGTAGTGGTTGAAGGTGCTGCGCAAATGCTCGTGAAACCGGTAAAAAAACGGTTCTCCCTGACCATCGCGGTATTCTTCTTCCAGGTCCATTAACTCATAAGTCGCGGGCAATAAATCGAGATTGGGAATCAGGTGCATCCCCCGCTCATTGCGGACCACACTGGGAATGATATTGTTGGAAACCGGAGGCAAGTTGGGAATGAACATGCCATAGACAGATTTGCCCGGCATGCTGTTGATCACGTTCCACCGCTCAATTCCCATCAGCCAGATGCTTGCGTTGCTTTGCGCATCGCAATCCACCAGCAAAACTTTCTGGCCCAGGTCGTAAGCAAGACAAGCCGCAACGTTGACGATGATGGAGGTTTTTCCTACTCCGCCCTTGAAGTTGACGAAACTGATCCGACGTGCAGGCATAGGTCCTCTCTGGTTTTACAGACAAACGCGGGAATCGGGCGGGCTTGAAATTCCGGTCCCAAGCCCGCCTGGGATAAAAACAACGCGATGAGAAAGGCAGAGCGCCCTCCTCGCTAATCGCCTTGGTATCCGAACGCAGGTTGATATTCGTTGCCCTCGGCAACACCATTGACGGCCTGCACAGGAGCATCGGCTTCTGGTTGTGATTCCGGCGCGGCGTCAACCATCGGTTCAGTCTCAGAAGTCAAATCAGCGAGTTCGGCCAGAATGGGATACAACCGGCGGCAATATTCCGGTTTGAGCAGGTTGATCGGGCTGAGCTGTTTATTGAGATGCGCGCTGAGCGCGTCGCGCAAATCGGATGGCAGGTTTTCCATCGCAAGCATTTCAGACATCAAGTGGGCAAGGTAAGTGCGTGCTTCGGGAGTAATCGTAGCTGACATATCGTCTCCTTGTTGTTGTGCAGTGAATGTGGCAGAGACGCCTTCTGCTTACGCCAACAGGCCGGAGATCGGCGCAAACCAAGGCGATGGCTCAATACAATGCAATTCGGATTTTGAGTTGTTATTGCGAGGCACTTGAACGCTTGCGGGGCACTGGCAGACTACTAAGGCGGCGAGAATTTAGAGCGGTGTATTACAAAAGTCAACCCTCTTTTCACAACATCGCCGCTAATTTAGAAGAAAATACACATTACTAGCGAGAATCAATGACAAGCAGCGTATGACTACTTTCATTATGGGCATTGCCTTTCGCTGTGCAGCGCTTTCTCACCATCCAAAGACCGTATGTGTCGCTGATTGCAGTCGTGGCATTCTTGCCGTAAGATCACGGCACTTCCCCGATATGCAGAAACCTCGTGGGTGAATCGGCAAAACATGTCATTGGCCACATCATCGAATTCCAAGCTGGTCTCGAAAGTTGAGGCGCAAGAGCGCGGCACTGCACGGTCGCAGTTATGGCCCCTCAGCGAACACGCCATCAAATTTATCACCGCCAGTTTGGTGTTGTTTGACGGAGCGCTGGCAGCGGTATTGTTCGTGCTGGCGTATTGGTTGCGTCACCCAAGCCAGCCACCGTTTCTGCTGACAGAGCGGTCCTGGCTGGATGCGCTGCTGACGCTGCCTAACGACATTGCGCCGGAATTTCAGCCTTACCTGAGCGTGCT
Source organism: Acidobacteriota bacterium (assembly GCA_016789605.1). GTDB lineage: Bacteria > Acidobacteriota > Blastocatellia > RBC074 > RBC074 > RBC074. The sequence continues at coordinate 24,370 of JAEUQO010000159.1, read as the reverse complement.
GTATTTCGTGCCTTTCATCCAGATCGCCTGTTTTTGGTATCGCGGGCTGTATCGCGTGCGCGGCGAATTTTCTTTCAGCGAAGACTTCATACACATTTTCAAGGCTTGTTCGATCAGCACACTGCTGGTCATTATGACGGCATTCTTTTATCGCGGCGGGTTTGCCTATCAGGCGTTTTCGTATTCGCGCCTGACATTCATCAGCTATTACGGGTTGAGTCTGGTGGTGTTTTTGGCTTACCGCGCGGCGTTGCGCAGCCTGCAAACTTTTTACCGAAGGCGACATATCAACGTCATTCCGATTTTGATCGTCGGTTCAAATGGCGTGGCCGAAATGTGCGTCAATGAAATCGCCCATGATCCCAAACTGGGCCGACAGGTCATCGGGTTTGTGACGGCGGATGGTCAACCGCCCAAAAGCGCGGCGTTACAGCACTGGCCAACCTTTGGGCAATATGACGAAATGCATCGGTTCATACGGCTGCTGGGCATCCGCGAAGTGTTGATCACCGATCCCGAAATTCGCCCGCAAACGCTGTTTGACACCATGGTCAAATGCGGACGCGGACAGCGCATCAACTTCCGCGTGGTACCCAATCTGCTCAGTTGCATTCCACGCAAAACCAACATTGAACAGTTGGGCGCAGTGCCGATGGTGCGACTGTTTGAAGAACCGTTGTCGGGTCCGGCGCGCTTTTTCAAACGCGCGATGGATTTGTTGGCGAGTTCATTGCTCCTGGTGTTTACCGCGCCGCTTTGGCTGTTGATTACGCTGCTGATCAAATTGGAATCGCGCGGGCCGGTGCTTTACAAACAAGAGCGTGTGGGAATGGACGGCCATATTTTTCAAATCTACAAATTCCGTTCGATGCGACACGACGAAAGCGTGGACGAAGCCCATCGCGAATACATGGCGCGCCAGATCAAAAAACAAGGCGAAGCCAACCTAGGCACGGACGAAAAACCCAATTACAAATTCATCAATGGCGAACGGCTGACACGCATTGGCCATTGGCTGCGACGCAGCAGCCTGGACGAATTGCCGCAGATCTTCAACGTCTTCAAAGGCGAGATGTCACTCGTTGGCCCGCGTCCGCCCATTCCCTATGAAGTGGAATGTTACGAACCCTGGCACCGCAAACGGTTGGATGTGAAACCGGGAATGACGGGTTTGTGGCAAGTCAGCGGACGCTACCGGCTGTCGTTTCAACAGATGGTGCAACTGGACATTTACTACATCGAAAACTGGACGCCGTGGCTTGATCTGAAAATCATTCTGAAGACGTTGCCCGCCTTGTTTATGCGTGAACGGGACTGACACGCCTGCGGTCATCCGTCCTTCAGGAATAGCTACCAATCGTGGCGCTAACTCTTGCTGGTAGTTGTCACTGCGGCATCCACAACCATTGCGCGCGAAACCTCTTGTTTCAAAACGACAATTGCGTGTTCACAATTTGCCCGATTGTTATAGCCTTCGCCTGAGACAGCCAGAATCCTTCCGCTGTTGGATTGAAAGCGCCAACGAAAATCCCCCGCGGTGTCTTGATAGATTTCAAACTTTGCCATGCATACTCCTTGCGCAAGAACGGTTGCGCTGTTAGTCCATTGTTCACGGTTTGAGCGCGCTGTTGATTTGCTCTTCGGCGGCCATCGTTGACTGCTCCAAGACTTCGGCAATCTCGCAAACCAGCAATCGTTTCGCCTTTTCCAACAACGCCTGTTCGCGCGTGGAAAGAGGTTTCCGCCCATTTAACAGAGTCAATGATTCGACAACCAGCGCCAGATCAAATGCCGAACCGGACGCCAGACGCTTCAGATTGATTTGGGTGCGTTGCTTCCAATCTGTTGCGCTTGGGCTGGCTTGCATCATTTGCGCCAACAGCGCAGGGATTTCCGATCTTTGCAACAACGGCCGCAACCCGATGTTGGCGACTTTCTCGATGGGGACAAACAGCTCGCTACGGCTTTCGTTCAGTAACACCAAGCGGTAAAAACTGACTGGCACGCCAGCCACATCTTTTTCCACCAATGCACCGACCAGACAGGGCCCCTGACTTGGATACATGACTTTGCTGCCAACGCTGAGTGTCACAGACGCCTCCTCTTTCTTTAGCGAGTTATTGTGATTGCCGGTAATGTTTGCCTTATGCAGGCTGCCCTCCACAATCGGGGCAGTCGTGTGGTGAGAGTTTCTGGTCAGATGCAATGGCCAGATAAAGCGGATGAACCCAGACAAACACAAGTTGCTCCTTGGAGAGTGAGCTGTGTAATTCAGAAGGTCTGGGAAATTCCAGAGAACCTGATGAAGAGAGTAAGCCAGGCTCAATTCGTTTTTCACCATACGCGCAGCCGATGGGCAAGTCAACCGGCGCTGTTGGCAAGCGGTGCGGCGGCTTCCTCGGCAAGCCTTTTACGCGAAAATGTGTTAGTGTGAAGCTCGTTCAATCCACCACTAAACATTGATCACACCACTAACCCTTGCTGCTGTTGAGCCGCCGAGAGGATAAATCACCAATGCAGAAACTTGATGTCGTCCGCGCCTGGGGGCGTATTCTGTCCGGGCGCCGCCCATCATTGTCAATTGAGATCACGCGTGAGTGTCCGCTTCGTTGTCCTGGCTGTTATGCTTATGAAGACGGCCACCTCGGCGATGCCGGGCCGTTACGATCATTGGCCGATTACAAAGGAGACGCATTGATAGAAGGCGTGCTGGCGCTGTTGCATCGTCACCGCCCCTTGCATGTCTCAATCGTGGGCGGCGAGCCGCTGGTACGCTTCCGCGAGCTGGATATTTTGCTGCCGCGCATCAATGATTTGGGAATCCGTATCCAGTTGGTAACCAGTGCCGTACGCCAGATTCCCGCAGCCTGGGCGCAAATTCCCAATCTGAGCCTGGTCGTTTCCATTGATGGCTTGCAACCTGAACATGACCAGCGGCGAAAACCGGCGACCTATGAAAAAATTCTGGCCAACATCGTTGGTCATACGATCACCGTTCATAGCACCGTGACCACACAGATGACCACGCGGCCCGGCTATTTACACGAATTTCTGAGTTTCTGGTCGGCCAAATCCGAAGTACGAAAAATCTGGTTCAGTCTGTTTACTCCGCAGAAGGGGGCTGAGCAGGAAGAATGCCTCTCACCGGCAAATCGGGGAAGAGTGTTGGCAGAGCTGGCCGAGTTGCGCAACGAATTCCCGAAACTTGAGCTGCCGGATTCCATCCTGGCAGGCTATCGCAAACCGCCGCAATCGCCGCGCGACTGTATTTTTGCCAACACCACTGCGAACTACACCGCCGATTTGCAAACCCGCATCTCGCCCTGTCAATTCGGCGGAGACCCGGATTGCACGCGCTGTGGCTGTATTGCGTCTGCCGGATTAAATGCCGTGGGCGAATATCGTCTCGGCGGGTTTGTTCCGTTGCGCTCCATCTTTCGCGCCTCCGAATTGGTGGGGCAAACAGTAGCCAGTTTGCGCGGCAAGGAATAGCTGCGCGGAGTCCGAGGTTGTTTTCCACACGGTAAAAACCGCCAGACAACGTAGCAAAGACTGTTGATGGCGAATAACTAATGTGCGGAAAACCGCCGTATGCGGATATTGGCCTTGCAACTTATCGCGGTTTAGCGCATTGTGTTGTCAGTTCATTCCTTCTCTCGCACCGTGACGGTGACGCGTTCTTGCCTTTCGCTGATTAGGTATCACGCAATAAAAAAGTTCGGGAGCAGGTTACATCGAAACTTCAGAAGCTGCTCCCAGAGCGCCCGAAATCAAGCCTTCGCTGCCACCGTACTTCGAAGCCACTTTAATTCGAAGCTTCTTTAATCCCCTCAATGGGGAAAGGGATTTTTATGTCCATGAAACTTTACGTTGGCAATTTGGCTTTCCAGACAACCAATGAAGAACTACAAGGTCTGTTTGCACAAGTAGGAACAGTGGAATCAGTTTCGCTGGTGACCGAGCGAGACACAGGCCGCCCGCGCGGTTTCGGATTTATCGAAATGGGTTCCCGATCTGAAGGCGAAGCCGCCATCAACAAATTCAACGGCGCGGAAGTCGGGGGACGCAGCCTCACCGTAAACGAAGCCAAACCGCGTGAAAATCGCGGCGGCGGTTTTGGTGGCGGCCGCTCACGCTATTAAGCAGCGTCCCAAATTGATCAATACCGTTTGAACAGGACGCTCTCGGCCGTGCCATCACGGTTGAGAGCGTTTTGCATTATGGCGTCCGCCGGATTTGCGGCGGAAAAACAGTACGAGGAGACTTCATGAAATTGTGCGAGCTTTGCATGTTGCAGCGAGCCGATGGCCAATGCTCCAATGGACACAAGACCCCGCTCAAAATGCGGTGCGTGGATTTTGCGCCTGGTCTGGAGCGGTTTTGCGCAACACCAGCAGATTTTGCCGGGCAAAAACAACTGCAGCAGATGGCGCTCTATTTCGGCCTGGCGGGCAAAGAGCTCAAGCGCGTGCTGGCCATGGGCGAAGCAGTCAGCAAAGCCAGCGCTGTGAGGTCTTGAGCTATGGTTATGATGTGGTGGACATTGCGGCAGTTAAAGTCTGGTAACGACCAAACACGGCGGCGGGCGATCAAATTGCTGAGCGCATCAAGTGACCCGCGCGCGCTGGCCGCATTGCTTGCGGCGCTGAGCGATCAATCGTATCTGGTGCGCAAGGAAGCTGCGCGCGTGTTGGGAGATATCGGTGACGAACAGGCTGTAGGACCGCTGATCAACTTGATTGAAGAAAGCTTTCATTACGCGATGGCCAGAACTGCGGTTGATGCCCTGGAACGCGTGCTGGGCCGATCTGCCACAGGCGCGATATCCGAAGACATGCAGGCGGCAGCCGTACTCAGCGATGTTTCCGGCATCTATTACGAATCTCGCGAAGGCACCGCCTGGTTTTCAGAACAACGATGCGCACATCCCTGGGCGATGGACTGTTCTCGTGTCAGACGCCTGGCTTATCAAGAACTCGTTCGGCGTGGGCTGAACGCCTAAAGCCCCCCAGCCCCACGTATCAACCCACTCCCCCGGCCCCACGTATCAATCCACTCCGGCCCAAACATTTAGCCCGCAAGTTCCGCCAATTCCGCCCAGCGCTCCATATCCCGATCCAACGTCCCGTTGAGCGTTTCCAGTTCGGCATAAAGCTGTTGCACCAGCACGTGATCGCTGCCGTTGGCGGCCAGTTCGGCTTCGGCGTCGAGCTTGCGCGCTTCGGCGGCGGCGATGCGGCTTTCGAGTTCTTCCAGTTCGCGCTTTTCCTTGAAAGACAATTTGCGTTTGCCTGAGGCTTCAGGCGGCGCGGATTTTTCCGGGCGTGGTTTGGCAGCCGCTTGCACGGCGGCGGCTTCGGCTTTTTCGCGGTCGCGGATTTCAACAAACAAGCTGTAATCGCCGGGATACTCGCGCACACGTCCGCCGCCTTCAAACCGGAAGATGTAATCAATCGTGCGGTCGAGAAAATAGCGATCGTGGCTCACCACGACGACACAACCGGGAAAGCTTTCCAGGTACTCTTCGAGCGCGACTAGCGTGGGAATGTCCAGATCGTTGGTGACTTCGTCCAGCAAGAGCAAATTGGGCGCGCTCATCAACACGCGCAACAAATACAACCGCCGCCGTTCGCCGCCGGACAAGGTCGCAATCGGCTGGTATTGCATCGCAGGCGCAAACAAAAAACGTTCGAGCATCTGGCTGGCGGTGATCCAATCGCCTTCGACGGTTTGAATGCGTTCAGCCACATCCTTGATGTAATCAATCAGCCGTTGTGATTCGTCGAATTCGCGCGCTTCCTGATCGTAATAGCCGAGCACAACGGTTTCGCCCATTTCGACTTGCCCGGCGTCGGGTTGTAACCGCCCCGCGATGATTTCGAGCAAGGTCGTCTTCCCTGCTCCGTTTGCGCCGATGATGCCAATGCGATCGCCGCGTTTGAACTGATAGCTGAAATCGGTCAGCAAAACGCGCTCGCCGTATTGTTTGTGAATGTCATGCAAGCCCAGAATCTTTTTGCCCAACCGGCTGGATTCAAAAGCGAGTTCGAGCGTTTTCTTGTCGGCGATTTCAGCGGCCGCCTGACGCGATTGCGCGATCAATTCGTTGGCGCGGTCAATGCGCGCCTTGGCTTTGCTGGTGCGCGCTTTCGGGCCGCGTCGCAACCATTCCAATTCGCGGCGCGCCATCTGTTTCAACTTTTGCGCTTCGACGGCCTGACGCTCTTCCTGCTCCTGTTTCTTTTCCAGATAGTAGGCGTAATTGCCGTCAAAACGTTGCACGCGTCCGCGATTGATTTCGATGATGCGATTGGTGACGCGATCCAAAAAGTACCGGTCGTGCGTGACCAACAACAGCGCACCGGTAAAGCTCGCCAGATAACGTTCCAGCCATTCAACGGTTTCGGCGTCTAGGTGATTGGTCGGTTCGTCCAGAATCAACAGGTCGGGTTTGATCAGCAGGCTGTGCGCCAGCGCGACGCGTTTGCGTTGTCCGCCCGAAAGCGTGCGCATCGGCGCGCGCAAATCGCTCAAGCCGAGTTCGGCCAGCATCGCTTTGGCGTCGTTTTCGAGTTGCCAAGCGCCGCTGGTTTCAAGCTGTTGCGCCAGATCAGCAACGCGACCGAGCAACTTTTCATCCGTGCCACCTTGTTCGGCCAGCGCAGCACAGGCGGCTTCGTATTCGCCCAGCAAGGCCAGCTTTTGCCGCAAAGCTTCGCTGTTACCGGCAAACACCGCGTCGTGCACGCTTTGTTCAGGATCGTAAGGCGGGTTTTGCGAAAGGTACGTGACGACCTTGCCGTTGGCGATAACAACGCGGCCCCCGTCTGGTTGCTCTTCGCCCGCGATAACTTTCAGCAGCGTGGATTTGCCCGAACCATTCGCACCGATGACGCCGATTTTGTCACCGTCTTCCAGACCAAACGAAACCGCGTCAAACAGCGGTTTGATACCAAATGTCTTGCTGACGTTTTCAAGCGAAAGAAGATTCATAAAATCACTGAACCGCTTGGTAATGCACGCGGCCTAGTCGCGCACATCAGCAAGCGGTTCCCAAAGCAACAAATAAAATTCGACCTATTGCGCCAAGTCCTCGAAATCTTCGATGCTGGGCAATTCGTTCAGGTCTTTCAAACCGAACTGAATCAGAAACTCTTTGGACGTGCCATACATCATCGGTTTGCCGACGGTTTCTTTGCGGCCTTTGGTCACGATCAAGCGTTTTTCCAGCAAGGTCTTGATGGCGGAACTGGAGCTGACGCCGCGAATTTCGAGAATCTCTGGCACGGTGATCGGTTGTTTGTAAGCAATCACTGCCAGCGTTTCGAGCGCAGGCAAAGACAAGCGCGCCGACGGACGCGATTTCAAATATTTGCGGATGAAATCGTGATGCTGTGGCCGCGTGGAAATGCGCCAGCCACCGGCAATCTCACGCAATTCCAGACCAGCGGCGCGCGCTTCATACTCGGCGGCCAATTCTTCGAGCGCGGCTTTGACGTCGGCTTCAGGAACGTCGCCCAGAACCTTGCTCAGTTGTTTGAACGGCAATGGTTCGTCGGCAACAAAGAGCAACGCTTCGATCACCGGCTTTAACTCTTCGCGCGTAGCGGTCAGCGGTTCTTCCGTTTCGCCAGAATCTTCGACGACCTCTTCAACAACGGCGACGTCTTCGCCAATGGCAGTCACGGCAGCGGCCAAAAACTCATCTTCTTCGCCGTCGCCGGGCAACTCCGCCGTGGGAGCATCTTCCACGGCAATCGTCGGCGCGTCGCTCGCCGCCAGTTCGGCCTGCGCTTCTTCGACAGGCAATTCCGCTGTCGGAGCATCTTCCCACGCGCTTTCCAATGTCTGGGCTTCCGCGTCGTCAGCCGGATCGGCGTCTTCTGCGCCAGACAAAGCTTCTTCCTCGGCGCTTACATCCGCAGCCCTTTCGCCTTCCGCTGCGACAACGTCTTCGACAGCTTCGACAGCGTCCATCACTTCAGTCTCGCGGGCGTCTTCGGCAGAAGCCGTTTCTTCGGTCTGTGTTTCTACCGTTTCTGCGATTGCCTCTTTGGTCAACACAGGCATTTCGGCAGTCGTCGCATTTTCCAGCAACCTGATGACTTCGTCCGCAGTTTCCGCGTCAGCGGCTGCCGTCTCTGCGGCGTCTGGCGCTTCGGACAAAGACAATTCGGAAGTCGGCGCATTGGCCGGATCAACGGTGGTTTCTTCGTTCAGCGGCTTCGGTTCGTCGTGCATAGTTGGTTCAAACGATGGGCATTTCAGCCGGGTAAAGCGGTTCGGTACGGCGACGGGCAAAGATTTCGCCGAACAGTTCACGCTGTACCAAATGAATCTTCGTCTCTTTCACAAGTTCGAGAAACGCCAGAAACGTCAGGATCAATTCGCGTTTCGAGCGGGCGCGGGCAAACACATCGCGCACATTGATTTCGTCGTATGCAGCCAGCAAGTCATGAATTTGCGCCAGCTTTTCTGACATCGTGACTTCGTCGCGCTGGATTTCGAGCTGCACTTGCGACACAGCGCGTTGCAGCATTTCGCGAAACACGCGCAGCAAATCGAGCACGGTGGCGGAAACTTCAGGATTGTGTTTGTCGGTTTCGAGCGCGCCGCGTGTGTAGGTGGCGGCTTCGATTTCGCCGCGCGAATGCAGCATTTGCGCGGCAGATTTGAATTTCTGATATTCCAGCAACCGTTCGACCAGTTCGGCGCGCGGGTCTTCGGTCAGGTCGCTTTCGCCTTCGGCCTTGGGTTCGGGCGGCAACAGCATCTTCGACTTGATGTAAATCAGCGTCGAAGCCATCACCAAAAAATCTCCGGCGACGGCAATATCCAGCTCCTGCATCAATTCCAGATAGCCCAGATACTGTGCGGTGATGTGCGCAACGGGAATGTCGTTGATATCAATCTCGTCTTTTTTGATCAAATAGAGCAGCAGGTCGAGCGGCCCTTCAAAAATTTCGAGTTTGACGCGGTAACTATCCCGGCGCTCCTCGTTTTCGCCGTCAGGCGTTTCGACCGAAGCCGTATTCGCTGACGATTTGTCTTTCTTCGCTTTTGCCATGGAAAACTCAACCGGCCTCTTCCGTGCTGCATTCACCGTTCCGCGGTCACGATTGACGCGCACATTGATTGGCAAACTGCACCGGCCTTGCGTCAGGCGAGCGGCGCACGTGTTGCCATTTTTCGTGGCGGATGAATGTCTGGTGGATGATGGCTAACGTTTAATACCAAGCGATTTTCATCGCGCGGCGCACTTCGCCCAGAATGCGGCCCGCTTCTGCGCGTGCGCGTTCGGTGCCCGCCAACAGAATGTCGCGGACTTCGTCCTGGTGCGCGCGGTAATACTGCAATCGTTCCGTGATGGGTGCGAGATACTCGCTCAACGCGTCAGCCAGTGCCCGTTTGCGTTCGACGCAGCCGATGCGCGCGTTGCGACAATCGTCGTCGTATTTATCCGCGACGTCTGCCGCCACATACAGCCGGTGCATCTTGCAAACGTCGCAATCTTCCGGGTGACCGGGATCGGCTTTGCGGATGCGTGTGCGGTCCGTAATCATCTGGCGCACTTTTTCGCGGATGACGTCCGGCCCATCGCCCAACTCAATCGTGTTGTTATAGCTCTTGGACATTTTGCGTCCGTCCAGCCCGACCAGCTTGGGCGTTTCGGTCAACAACGCATCGGGTTCGGGAAAGACGTCGCCATAAAAGTTATTGAAGCGCCGCACGATTTCGCGCGTCAGTTCAACGTGGGCCACCTGATCCTGACCGACCGGCACGAAATGGGCTTTGTACATACAGATATCCGCCGCTTGCAGCACCGGATAGCCCAGAAACGCGTAATTGCCCAAATCCTTGTCGGTGATGTTTTCGCGCTGTTCCTTGTAAGTCGGCACGCGTTCCAACCAGCCGAGCGGCGTCACGGCAGAAAAGTAAATGTGCAGTTCGGCGTGTTCGGGCACGAGCGATTGCACAAAGATGACGGATTTTTGCGGATCGAGTCCGGCGGCCAGCCAGTCGGTCGCCATCGCCATGATGTTGGCATTGATTTGCGACGTGTCGGCGTAATCCGACGTTAACGCGTGCCAGTCGGCGACAAAGTAAAAGCATTCGTAGCTGTCTTGCAGCTTGACCCAATTTTTCAGCGCGCCTTCGTAATTGCCCAGGTGCAATTTCCCGGTCGGGCGCATACCACTCACAATTCGTTTCATAACCAAAATCAGTAAAGGAGAGATTCGTTCGTGTGACGCAATCCGTGCGGAAGGTGTCAGCGCAACCAGCTAAAGACGGTTTGCATGACAGGGTTGATCAGTTGCCCCGCAAACCCCGTGCTCAATAAAAACGCCATGCCGATCAAGCCCAGCCAGGGCGAAGCCTCGGCAAATTTCTCACCCAGGGAATCTGGCAGCAGATTGCGCAAGATGTGATGTCCGTCGAGCGGCGGAATCGGAATCAGATTGAATATCGCCAGCACGATGTTGGTCTGTAAACCAATGGACAGGGTTGCGCCAACGGGATCGGCAAAACCTCCCAGAGTAGAAGCCGAAGCGCTTTCATTGCTGAGTAGCACTTTGGTGACGGTAAAAAATCCCGTCGCAAGCAAAACATTGCTTAACGGCCCGGCCAGCGCAATGAGGATTTCGCCCATCTTGCGATCACGCAGATTGAGCGAATTGAAAGGCACCGGCTTCGCCCAACCAAACATCCATCCGGCATAGATCATCATGACCAACGGCAAGACGATCGTTCCCAGGATATCTATGTGCGGAATCGGGTTGAGCGTAATGCGCCCCAGATACCGACCCGTCGGGTCGCCGGATCGTTCTGCCGCCCAGGCGTGCGCACACTCATGCACGGTCAGGGACAACAGAAACACCACAAACCAGATGATGATGATGCCAGGATTTTGTGGCAAAGTCGGGACTCCTATGAGAACTGCCAGGTGGTTAAAGAACGCGCAAAGTAGCACGCGCTTTTACGCACTGTCAATTTTGGCCTTCGGCGAGCAAATCGGCGTTGGCAGCCTTCGGATTGACCTCCAACCGGATGGCCCGCCGCACAATTTCGCGCGACGACACCAACAGCGCGCCGCGCTCCAGGGCTAGTTCGTAATATTTGCCGGTCACGTCGTAATGCGGGATGGATTTGACCTGAAACCATTCGCGCCGCAATCCCAACCCTGCGGCAAATTCGTGCAGCTCTTCCAACGAAGTGTCTGACACCAAATGCCCACAACGCCGATGCCAGTAATGCAGCGGTCCGCGCGCGCCGTTTTGGAAAGAATCGAGCAGGATGGCCATCGTCTTATGCTTCGCTTTTTTTCTTGGCGGCAACTTTCTTCTTCTTCAGCTTTGCGCCAGCGGTTTTAGCGCTGGCGCGTTTGGCAGCTTTCTTTGGCGCACGCTTGGCGGCGGACTTTGACGCCTTGCCAGAAGCAGTTGCCGTCTCTGGCGTGGCGGCTTCTGCCGGGTGCGCGATCTTGCCTTGTAACTGTTCCAGAAAGGCGATCGTGCGCTGCAATTCCTTTTCGAATTTCTCTTCGCTCAGTTTGCGGCGCGATTTCTTGACCACTTTCTTGACGCGGCCAACCAAGGCTTTGTGATCTTTGTCTTTGTCCTTGTCTTTCTGCTTCTTGTCTTTTTCGGGTTTGGCAAGCGGTTCTGCCGCTTTCTCTTGTGGGTCTTTTTCCTGGGCCTTCGCCATTACACACCTCTCAGTTGGATTGTCTGCGGTACGCTTCTGCCACGGCTCGCATTTGCAACAGATGCTTGGCGGTGTGGGAAACGTAATCCTGAATCAGATGTTGCAGCGTCAACACGCCATATTCGTCGTGTGCACCGGTTTGCTGCCAGATGTCGGCGCGCGTTTGTTCCGCCAGCAGTTCGGCATTTTCGCGGCGCAACAATGCAAATCGTTGCGCAACGGTGGCAATGCGGCGGCGCTGATAGGTCAACCGTGTCGCCCACAACTCTTGTTGATACCCAAAAAGCTGCGGACGGTCCTGCGTCAGAATCCGGCGAATCCGCACAGACGCCAGCAATTCCGCGTCGGCCAAATGCCCGGCGATTTCCGTCAACGACCAACGATCCACCGCGGGACGCCAGCTAACGCATTCAGCAGAGAGAACTGCCAGCAACTGCTCCAGTTCTTCGGCCTGTCGTTCATATTGTTTGATCAAGTTGTCGTGTTCTGACATGGCCGCGCAAGTATAAAGGAGATGGTCGCCAAGTGGCAGTCCACAGCGGCGGATTTGACGGCGCGGCGGCACGACTCCTAAGATCGCAGCGCTTTGATTATTAACCAATCAGGAGAAGGAAAAATGGCAGATTCTCGTATAGATGTGTTTCGCACCATGCTGACCGCTGATCCCAACAATACGGCGGTGCGTTTTGGCCTGGCCAACGAATTGTTAAAGGTTGAACGCTTTGCTGAAGCCGCTGAAGAGCTGCAAACCTATTTGCAGCAAGCGGATGATCAAGGAAACGCCTACGGCAAACTGGCGCAGGCGCTGGAACGGCTGGGCCGCATTGACGAAGCGCGCGCCGCCTATCAACAAGGCATTGTCGCCGCACAACGGCACGGACATCCGGGCATGGCCCAAGATTTTGAAATGGCCCTGGCCGATTTGCTCTAACTGACAAAACAGCAAAAGGCGAAGAGTCGGCATTCAGCAGGTTCGCCCAGCAGGTTCGCCCAGAATGCCTGTTGCCCTTCGCCTTTTGCTTTTGCCGTTTGTCTCTCTTACCACCAGCCCAGAATCTTCCACCAGACGGCTCCGACCAAAGCCCAGATCAGGATATTCGGCACAGAAGTAATCAATCCCAGTTGCCACCACTTTTGCTGCGTGACGTAACCAGCGCCAAAAAAGATCGGCCCCGGCGTAGTGCCATAATGCGTCAGTGATGCCGAGAGGTTTGAAAAATACGCCAACATGGCAGCGGCGATAAACGGCGGCGCTCCTGACGCGATGACGACAATCAAAAACGGCGTATACATCGCCAGCGCATGCGCCGAAATGCTGGCAAACGCATAGTGCGCATAGAAATAAATCACTGCCAGCAGCGCCAGCGCCGCCCACCAACGCCAACCGGTGGTGAATCCGGCGGCCATCTCGGCAAATTTTTTGGTGATGCCGGTTTCGCCCAGCGCTTCGGCCAGACGCACCATGCCGCCGTACCAGATGAACACGTCCCAGGCGTTGCGTTCAGCCATCAAATCGCTCCAGTCCAACACCTGAAGAAACAGCAGCACGCAAATGCCCATCAACGCCACCACCGCATAATCAATCGAATGTAGCCGGTTGGTCGTAGACCACAACACCGCCGTCAGCAAAAAGACCGCGAGCATGGCTTTTTCCTGCCAGCTCGTTTTGCCCATTGTGTTCAATTCGCGCTGGGCAAATTCCGCCGCGCCCGGCGTATGACGAACTTCTGGCGGAAAAATCCGGTACAGCAACAACCCCGTCACCACCAGTGAAATCACGCCGGGCACCAGTCCGCCGATCATCCAACGGCTGTAATTCAAATCAACGCCTGCGCCCTGCAAGGCAAATTTTTGAATCAGCAGATTGCCCGCCTGCCCGGTCAGGAACATGGCACAGATGATGACTTCGCATTGATAAATGAAGGCCATCAAAAACGAGCCCAGACGTCCCGCCGTGGGACCGGGCCGCGAGTCGTATTCTTCGGTCACGCTTTTGGCGATGGGAAAGGTGATGCCACCGCACCGCGCGCCGTTGGAAGGAATGACCGTCGCCAACAGCAAATCGGTGCCCACCAGCGCGTACCCCAACCCCAGCGAACGGTGACCAATCGCACGTATGAACAACAACGCAATGCGTCGCCCCAAGCCGGTTTTGATCATGCCGCGCGACATAAAAAACGCCGCCAACACCAACCAAACCACCGGATCGGCATATCCGCCGAGCGTCGCTTTGAGGCGCAAGGTTTCCAGCGCTTTGGCGTCTGTCGCCGTTTTGGCCAGCGCATCGCTGAGCGGCATGGATTTGGTCAACGCAATCACGCCCAAGCCGATCAGGACCATGGCTCCGCCCGGCACTGGCCGCGCAATCGAACCGACGATCGTCGCCGTAAAAATCGCCAACAACTGCCACGATTGCGCGGTGATCCCTTGCGGCACGGGCAGCAAATACACAAGCAGCCCCGCACCGAGCGTTATCGCCCAACGAAACAGCAATCCTGTAAAGGTGTTGTGACTTTTTGCCGCACTGTCAGGGGCAGCAGCAGAGGCAGAAGTGTGCGAAGCTGCCTCAGCAGCGGGGGGCTTGGATTCCATGTGTGATCATTTCCTGTTTGCTGGAGTCGTCGCGCAACTGGCGCAGCGTGTCAGAGTTGCAGTCCAATACAAGCGGGCGGATACTAGCACTGCCCCTGAAAACGACTCAAGCAACGAATGAATCGGATTTAACGGAGCATTTGCCAACCAGAGCACGTCCGCGCACGTCTAAGGCGCCGCTGTTGGTCTATAATTTGCAAGCTTGTAAACAGCAGGTCAGGCAACTACAGGCAATGGGGGGAAGATGATGAAACCTAGATGGTACCAATCTACGCTCGCTTTGACGCTGGCACTTTGCACAGCAACCGCTGGGCTGGCGCAAGACAAATCCAAATTCAAACCACTCGAAGAAAAAAACGATCCCACGCTGATCGGCAAACGCGACATCAACAAAGGCAACTTGTCGTTCTATTCGGTAGACCGTGAAGTCGCGCTGGGCCGCCAAATGTCAGCCCAGGTGGATCGCGAATCGCGCCTTATCAATGACCCGATTGTTTCTGAATACATCAACCGGGTGGCGCAAAATATCGTGCTGCATTCTGACAGCAAGATTCCCTTTACCATCAAAGTCATTGACTCAAACGACGTGAACGCATTCGCCTTGCCGGGCGGATACCTGTACGTCAATCGCGGTTTGCTGGAAGCCGCCGAAAACGAAGCCGAAGTCGCAGGCGTGATGGCGCACGAAATTGCGCACGTCGCCGCGCGGCACGGCATTGAACAAGCGTCCAAAGGCGAACTGGTCAACTGGGCTTCGATTCCGTTGATCTTTTTGGGTGGTTTGCCGGGATACGTCCTGCAACAAAGCTATGGCTTGCTGGTGCCGCTGACGTTCCTGAAATTTTCGCGTGGCGCAGAAAAAGAAGCCGACCGTCTGGGGGCGCAATACATGTGGGCAGCGGGTTATGACCCCAATGCGCTGATCACCTTCTTTGAAAAGTTGCAGGCGCAGGAAAAACGTCGCCCCGGCACATTGGCCAAAGTCTTCAGTACGCATCCGCTGACCGGCGACCGCATCAAGGAAGTCCGTGAACTGATCGTTCGTTTCCCGGAAAAGAACGAATACCAAATCAGCACGTCTGAATTTGGCAACGTCAAATCCCGTTTGCTGGCAGCCAGCGCAGCCAGCCGCCCGGTCAATAACGGTGACGACCGCCGCCCGACGCTGAAACGCCGCCCGCAAAGCGACAGTGATGCGTCTGCCGACAGTCCCAATGCGCCCAATTCGTCAGATCGTCCGGTGCTTCGTCGGCGTGACAATTCCGGCGACGAAGCCAACGGAACGTCCACGGGCAGTTCGACCGAATCCGCTGACGACGGTCGCCCGGTGCTGAAACGGCGTGATAGCTCCACGACGGAAAAAACCAGCGAAAGCAGCGGCGAGAAAACCAGCAGCGAGAAAACCACGAACGGCGAAAAGCCTGCGACCGAAGACGGCGAACGCCCGGTGTTGAAACGCCGCGACGCATCAACCATCAGTGAAACCGAGAGCAAAACCAAACCGGCGGAAACCACGCCCGAATCGTCAGAGCGCCCCGTACTGAAACGGCGCTCGGATTCAGAAAAACCGCCGAATAACTTCTAGGCCAATCGTGCCATACAAAACAAGAGCCGACTTACGGGTTCGCACCGTAGTCGGCTCTTGTTCTATTCAATCCTGACGATGCTTATCCGGCGTTCAGGGCCAGTCGGCCAGCTCCCAAGGCCACAGCTTTTTCAGCCAGTGTCGCCGTAACGATGCGGCAATCCCGCGCCGCCTCTGGCGCAGCCCACTGTTTGGTTTCTTCGCGAATGTCATCCAAAAACGGTTTGAGCGCTGTGCCGAATGTTCCGCCCAAAACAACGGCTTCCGGGTTCAAAAGCGAAATCATATTGGCGATGCCGCGTCCCAGCCAGCGACAGGTCTGATGCACAACCCGACGCGCCAAAGCGTCTCCGCCGCGCGCCGCGCGCAAGATCGTCGCGGCATCCAGTTGCGCGGCATCCGCTTTGATCAACTGGCTGAGCATCGCATGCGTGCTGCCGTCCCATTGTTCAACGGCGCGATGCGTCAATGCCGTCACAGTCGCTTCAAATGCCAAACAGCCGCGCTCGCTGTATTCGGCGTTGAATTGCTCTGTCACTGCCAGCCAACCGGCAGCGCCCGCCAACCCGGATGCGCCCGTGACAATCTGTTTGCCGGCGAGAATGCCCGCTTCCAGCTCTTCACCGAGCGCCAGGTAAATCACGTGTTCTTTGCCGCGCGCAGCTCCCGCCCAGGCTTCACCCGCTGCCGCCGCAGCCGCCTGAGGATATATTCTGATCGCCGGATGCGGAGGTTCTCCGTGTTGTGCGCGCGCACGATTTTGGTGATGCGGTTTGCGAATGTCGTGCCCGGAAGTCTCCAACGCGTCTTCGATCAGTTGTCGCAACGCCACGCGCGTCCAGCCTTTCATGCCTGGGAGCGAAATGCGTTCGGTGGGCGGATCAACCAGCCCGGCGCTAGCAATGCCGATGGCATTGATCACGCTTTCGCCGCGTTCGTCGGCAATGGCCAGCGCCAGAATCAAATCGTTGATGTTGCTGGCCACAGCGCGCGTGGTGCGTTGCGGTGTTTCGGTGCGGCGTTCGACCAAAGCGCGCCCCTGACTGTTGACCAAGGCAGCGCTGATTTCACTTGGATTGAAAGAAACGCCGATGACCAATGGCTCGGCTTGCGGTTGGCGTGTACGAGTAGAAGCGTCTGTGATGGCCACGATGTATGGACTCCCGTTGCAATTTTGACCCCGGCCTATGCCGTCGCTATTATACCCGCCGCTTGCCTGAGCTAAAGGCGGATTCTATTTTTCACCCACGGGAGCATCGCTATGATTCGCAATCCTCGTACTACCTGCACATTTTTCTTGCTTGGCTTGCTGGCTGTTTTTACCGGCTGTGAACAATCACAATCCAAACTTGCGTCAGCGTCGCCGACGCCGACCGCGACGCCCGCCGCCACACCGACCGCTGCCGCTTCGCCCGAAGCTGCCAGCAATGAACTCAAAACCGCGCGTTCAGGCTTGCAATACCAGGACCTGGAAATCGGCGTCGGACAAAAGCCGCTGTTTATGCAAGAAGTGCGCGTCGCATACGTCGGCAAGTTTCAAGACGGCCACGTGTTCGACAAAGGATTGACGGATTTTCGCGGCGGCAAGGGCGAAATGTTGAAAGGGTTTGAGCAAGGCATTTTTGGCGGGAGCGGCATCGAACCGATGCGCGTCGGCGGCAAACGCAAACTGATCATTCCGCCGCAACTGGGTTACGGCGACAAACCTTACGGCACGATTCCGGCCAACTCGACGCTGACGTTTGAAGTCGAGTTACTGCGCGTCAACAGCAAAGTCTTTTAACGTGGTCACCGAGATAAGCAACGGTTCCGGCAAAAAACCGAGGGCGGAAAAAAGCGTGGGATCTTTTCCGCCCTCGGTTTTTTGTCGAATTGCGCCTAGCGAATCTGCGAAAAAGACGTTGGCCGCAAAAACGCGGCGTGAATGTTTGACACGGCTTCGGGGTCAGTCCAGCCCGGCGTATTTTTCACCCGCGCCCAATCGGGATTGGCGCGAAATGCGTCCCACGCCTTTTCGCGCGCGGCCATATTGTCAAAGCCAACCAGATACGTCAGATGTGGCAGCCGCGTGCCAGTCAGCGCTTCGCCAAAAAAGACCGGCGCAAAACCACAGGCGCGAAAAATCTTGATCTCTTCCCGGTTGAACATATCAATCTTGTTGCGCAAAGAAACGGTCGTGCGCGATTCATAGGTGCGCAATTCGAAAACGCGCGGCGGTTGTTTTTCCGCGACGGGCGGCACTTCGATTTGCGGATGTCCGGCAAAGGCTTTGAGCAACACCGATTCATATCGCACATAAGGCAAATCGCCGGTTGCCTCCAACGTCTGCAACGCCTTGGTGAATTCCTTGTCGGCTTGCAATGCGTCCAGCGAAGTTTGCATCTCGGCCAGCGACTTGTAATCAATCACCACCACCAGCGCAGGGCTGTTCAACCCCGAAATGACGTTAAAACATCCGACCGGGCCGATGGATTGACGCTTCAGCGCGGGCAGAAATTGTTGCTGAAAAAATTCCTGTATGCGCGCCGGTTGCAGATCGTTGCGCAGTTCATAAGTGCGCAATTCATAGAAGTGGCTGTTTTCCGCCGCTGCTGCCGGAACCGAGGTTGCGCCCGCAATGCTGGCCGCCAATCCGGTTTTGAGTACGTCTCGCCGATTCATGTCGTTGTCTCCGTGTGTCATCTGAAATTGAAGTGAAGTTGAAGTTCAACCCTTAAAAGTTGCGCTTACGCTGGTTTTGCGCCAACGCCTAACCAGCGACGTTTTGCCGTCGTGCTGATGCGTTTGTCAGTCGCCAGGCGTTTTTCAGCCCAACGCGCCAGCCGCACAAAAGGCAAGCCCATCAAAAAGTAAATGGCTGCGGCCAGCAATCCGACGCCGATGTAATCGTAATAGGTTGCCGCCAATTGCCCGTAAACTTTGGTCAATTCCACCATCGTGATGACCGAAACGATGGACGAATCTTTGAACAGCGCGATGAAATCGTTGGTCACCGGCGGAATCACCAGCCGCAACGCTTGCGGCACGATCACGTGGCGCAACGCCTGAGCGCGCGTCATGCCCAGCGAGAGAGCCGCTTCCATCTGTCCGCGCGGAATCGCCTGAATGCCTGCGCGATAATTCTCGGCTTCGTACGCGGCGTAATTCAGCCCCAGGCCAATGACCGCCGCCGTCAGCGGTGACAACCGAATGCCGACATTCGGCAAACCGTAAAAAATCAAATAGAGCTGAATGAGCAACGGCGTCCCGCGAAAGAGTTCGACATAGGCGCGCGCCAACCACGAAAGCGGCTGTGGCGCATACAGATAAATCAGCGCCAACACCAACCCCAACGCCACTGCAACCGCCATCCCCAACAGCGAAATCAGCAACGTCATCGGCGCGCCCTGCAACAACAGCGGCGGCAGATAAATGCGCCAGCGTTGCAAGCGCTGCTGCCAGGTCAATTGCGTGGTGATGTTCCGCGAAAAATCCGCGAGCATCTGGCTGGGCGTCGCACTGGGCGCGGGCATCGCGGTTTGCAATTCAGGCGCAATCTGCACAAACAACGCCGTCGTTTCCGGGTTGCCGATGCCCCATTTGTCATAGATGCGTTGCAACTCTCCAGCTTTGATCAGCGCCAGAAGCGCTTCGTTGACCTGGCGTAACAGCGCCGTATCGGTTTTGCGCAAGGCGATGCCGTATTCCATGCGCCCAATGGTTTCGCCGACGAATTTCAGCTTCGGATTCGGTTTGCTGTAATAAATCGCAATTGGCCAATCCATTAGCACAGCGCGTAAGCGGCCAATCGCCAGATCGTCATACGGGTTGTTTTGATTTTCGTACGAACGGATTTCGATGCCGCCCTCGCGTTCCAAAATGCGTTGCGCCAGCGAAGCCTTGAGCGTGCCCACGACTTTGCCGCGCAAATCCGCCAGCGACTGAATCGCCGTTTCGTCGGCACGCACGCTGAGCTGTTCGCCGCAGACGTAATAGGGCAAAGAAAAATTGACTTGCTGTTTGCGGTCGTCGGTGATTTCCAACCCGTTGACGACCAGATCGTAATTGCCGCGTTGCAACCCTGGCACCAATCCGTCCCACTGGTTTTGCACAAACACGCTTTTGCGCCCCAGGTTGCGAGCGAGCGCTTCCATCAAATCAATTTCAAAGCCGATGATCTCGCGCGGATTTTTCGGATTGGGCAACAGGTAAGGAGCGCCGCCTTCGGCATCGCCAGCCCAGCGAAGCGGCGCGGGCGTTTGCGCGTTGGCCACCGAGGCACCAAGGCACAAAGCGAGAAGCATCCAGCGTCTGAATCCGCCAAGAACCGTCGCAGCGGTAAATTGCCGGGCGATGTGCGGTACGATGTTTGGAGTTTTCATTCGCCCACAACCTCACAGAATGCTTTGCAAAAAAGCGCGTGTCCGCTCGTCTTTTGGCGCGCTGAAAATGACTTCCGGTGCGTCGGCTTCGATCAACTCGCCGTCGTGTAAAACCAGAACTTTGTCGGCGACTTCGCGCGCAAAACGCATTTCGTGGGTGACAACGACTTGCGTCATTCCTTCGTCATCCAGTTGGCGCATGATGCCCAGCACTTCGCCGACCAGACTGGGATCCAACGCCGAAGTCGGTTCGTCATACAGCATCACTTTTGGCTCCATCGTCAGCGCACGAGCGATGGCGGCGCGTTGTTGCTGCCCGCCCGATAATTGCGACGGGTAATAATCCATCCGTTCGCGCAAACCGACTTTGGCCAGCAAGGCGCGGGCTTTCTCTTCGGCCACCGAACGCGCCTGCTTTTTCACCACCATCGGCGCGAGCACGGCGTTTTCCAGGACGGTCAGATGCGGAAACAAATTGAAGCTTTGAAAGACCATGCCGACTTCTTCGCGCAAATGCCGCAACTGTGTTTGCAGTTCGCGCTGGCCGTTGTCGTTCATTTCCAGTGTGATTTGTCCCAACCGCACACGCCCGCGATCAAACAATTCAAGCCCGTTCAGGCAACGCAGCAAGGTAGATTTGCCGCAGCCGGACGGACCGATAATGGCGGTCAGTTCAGAAACTTCGACGTCGAAACTGATGTCGCGCAAAGCTTCGTGGTCATCGAATCGCTTGCCAAGGTGGCTGACAGAAATTGCACTCATGTCGTCTAAATCCAGCCGTCATTAGAACACGCGACACTTAACCATTCCGATGAACCTTGGCTTCCTGACCTGGTCAGGCACCAAGGTCGCGTGTTCTGATTTAGAAAAAGCCCTGTGCGCAAACGTCGTCACTGGTTGGGTAAACGCCACGCTGCTTGCAGGCGCGCAAATTTGGCTTGCGGCAATTGCACCAACACAGGGCCTTGCTCGCGTCGCAACCAGCGCATCACAACTTCCATTTTCTCTGCTTGCATTGCCGTGCAACCGGCAGTGCCTTTGCCCGCGCCGCTCCAAATGTGCAGGAAGATGCACGAACCGCAACCGGCTTCGCGTTGTGCGTTGTGATCCACCACGACGCCCCAACGATACAATTCATCAGCGCGCCGCATTTGCTCTGAACTTTGCCAATCCACACGTTTGACGCTGCCACGTTCGAGCACCTGGTTGTAATGCGCAGATTTGACATCGTCTACGCACTCAAGCGTCGGCGTCGCTTCGAGGTATGGCAATTTGACCGCGCCAGCTTTAGGTTTGGCGGCATAACCGAACGCGGCGCTTAGCCGAAAAATTCCGGCGGGCGATTTGCCGTCGCCTTCTTTTTTGCTTGGCCCGTCAGACAACGAATCACCGTGCAATCCTTTCCCCCAAGCCAACCCGGTGCGCCCAACAACAATGGCGATCTTTTCGCCAACGGGTTGCCAGCCCTGTTTGACGCTGGCGCGTTCATACCGTTGCAAAACGCCGTCAACCGCGTCCCAGTTTGGTGTTGTGACCACAATCATCTGGCGCGCTTGCGCCAAGGCTGGCGGAAATTCGCGCGTCTCTTTTTGTTCCACATTACTCCCCGCGTTAAAGGCCGGCAAAAGCAGGCTTCCCAGCCAAACCGCCGCCCAAATCCAGCGAAATGTCATTCCAGGCGCTCCTCTCAGAAATATGTGCGGACTGATTCTCTATGAAACGCCGCGAAGTACAATGGTCAGTGCAGCATCCGGCAGGCTCCCGCGCGTCTTCGCCTTTGCTGCGGCCTGTGGTAGGCTGCGCGCGTTGTTTGGTACTCACCTACTCTTCAAACTTCGGAGCAGACACAAATGGGAACTCAAGTGGCGAATCCTGGTTCGGCAGCGGTGCTGGACTCTGAGAAAGACACAACGGGAATCGGCGGACATCCGCGCGGATTGACGACGCTCTTTTTTACCGAAATGTGGGAGCGGTTCAGTTATTACGGCATGCGCGCGTTGTTGATCCTGTACATGACAACCGCCATTGCCAACGGCGGGATGGGGCTGGATAACAAACGAGCCGCGAGCATTTATGCTGCTTACGTCGGATCGGTTTACTTGATGTCCATTCCGGGCGGCTGGTTTGCAGACAATGTGTTGGGCACGCGGATGGCGGTGCTCGTCGGCGGCGTCTTGATCGCCTGTGGGCATTTTTCCATGGCGTTGCCAACAACGGTTTCCTTCTTTGCCGGTTTGATTTTGATTGTGCTGGGCACGGGTTTGCTCAAACCGAATGTCAGCGCCATCGTCGGCAGCCTGTATAGCCCTAACGACCCGCGCCGTGACGCAGGATTTTCGATCTTTTACATGGGCATCAACCTGGGCGCCGGACTCGCCCCGCTGATTTGCAGCTATTTGGGCGAAAACATCAGTTGGCATATGGGGTTCGGAATGGCGGGCATCTTCATGGCCTTGGGCATAGTTCAATTCGTGGCCCACGGCGAACGCCTTTCGCACGTAGGTCACCCTCCGGCCTTTCCGCCTGAAACGCTGCGCCGCAATGCCCTGATCGGTTCTGTCTTTACCGCACTGATCGTGCTGACGGTGATCCTGCTCTATTTCGGCCCGCAAACCATTCAGGACTATCGCCCAGCGATCATGATCGGCGGGGTCGCCCTTGGTCTGATCTGGTTGTTCACTTCATATCTGAAACCGGAAGAGAAAAAACCTGTCTCGGCTATCGTCGTGCTGTTTTGCTTTTCGGTTGTTTTTTGGGCTGTGTTTGAACAGGCAGGGTCCAGCTTCAATCTTTTTGCCCGCGACTTCACGGATCGCAGCGTTCCCCAATCAATCGCCAATTTCATTCGCGCGCCAGAATTCCCCGCCGGTTGGTATCAATCAGTGAATTCCTTTTTCCTGATTTCGCTCGCGCCAGTCTTTTCCTGGATTTGGCTGCGCCTGGGCACCCGGCAACCATCCAGCCCGATTAAGTTCGCGTTGGGTCTGTTTTTCGTCGGCGCAGGAGCCTTGGTGCTGGCGCTGGCCTCGTCCTTTATCGGCATCAGCGGCAAAGTCGGCCCCTATTGGCTGATTGGCGTGTATCTGTGTCACACCATCGGCGAATTGCTGCTCAGCCCCGTGGGCTTAAGCACGACCACGAAGCTTGCGCCCAGCCGCCTGACCGGGTTGATGATGGGTGTGTGGTTTCTTTCGATTTCCTTTGGCAACTTTTTTGCCGGTGAAGTCGCGGGCAATTTCAGCCGCGATGCGCTGCTTGGTTTGTTTGCCAAAGTCGCTGCAGGCCCGGTGATCGCGGCGGTGATTTTGGTTTTACTGACGCCTTCCATCCGCAAGCTGATGGGCAAAGTGAATTGAGCGGTTGCCAAGCGCTCTACCATCTGCCCCCAAAACCACCAGCAGACCGACCCGAACGTGTTTGGGCGGTCTGCTTTTTGTTTTCGCGGCTTGTTATTGGTCACACCGCTTGACGAAGTCGCCTGTGCCAAGCCCGGCTGGACACTCACAGAAGTCGTTTGTTACAGTGCCCGTCTGACTTCTTACAATCATTTTTCTCTGGCCGGAACGCTTCCATGAAATCACGCGACCTGATTTTTGTTCTCATTCTGCTGACCATCGTTGGCGGTCTTTATTACCTGTCCACCAAAAACAAAGCCAAACCCATGCCTGTCACCGTGCCTGCACATTCAGTGGTCACGGCGCGCACGGATTGTTTCGGCTGCCACAAACCGGAAAAATTCGCTGAACTGGAAGCGCAACACAAACATCCTGGCAAGTGGCGGGATGAACGCGTCAGTTGCCTGCTCTGTCACACCAAGCCGGACGGCTCCAAGGCAGAACAGCATTTCCTGCGCGAGCGCGAGCAATTCGCGCAGTTGTTGCGACAGTAATCTGACGCGTCGGCCTTGGCATTCAACGTCTTAATTCATCAGCTAGGCATTTTTATGGCAGTTTCAAAATCCAAACCAAGCACCAAACCTGAAACCTACAAAAATTACATCGGCGGACGCTGGGTCAAACCGCTCAGCGGTTCCAGCATCGAAAACCGCAATCCGGCAGACACGCGCGATTTGGTCGGCAATTTTCCCGCGTCAAATGCGGAAGACGTTTCTGCCGCCGTCAGCGCT
>JAEUQO010000239.1 GCA_016789605.1 Acidobacteriota bacterium | reverse complement strand
TGACAGCGAAGATGTACGACAACGGTTTGCTCCTTTTGAAGGAACGATCTTTCCCGCAGGAACCCGGTTTCAATGAGCGGTATCGTAGGCCTTTACAATTTGCACGGCGCACCGATTCCGCAATGGTTGTTGCGGCGTATGGCCGATGCGCTGGCATTTCGCGGACCGGATGCGCAAACCGTCTGGAGCCAGGATTTCATCGGCTTGGGTCACGCACTGTTGCGCACCACCGACGAAGCCGCGTCGGAACAGCAACCGCTCAGTTTTGACGGCAAGGTCTGGATCATCGCCGATGCGCGGCTCGATGGACGCGCGGAGTTACAGCGCAAGCTGGCCGCCCACGGGAGTGAGGTTGCGCTGGCGCGCCCTGATGTCGAATTCGTGTTGCACGCGTATCTGGCCTGGGGCGAACGTTGCGTTGACCACCTGTTGGGTGATTTTGCCTTTGCCATTTGGGATGGCAAAGAACAAACACTGTTTTGCGCCCGCGATCATTTTGGCGTCAAACCGTTTTATTACGCCCACGTCGGCAAAACGATTTTGTTTGGCAACACGCTTGCGCCCTTGCGCTTGCATCCGGCGGTAAGCGAACGCCTGGACGATCTTTTCATCGGCGACTTTCTGCTTTTTGGCGGCCCGCAAGACACGTCGCGCACCATTTTCGCTGACTTGCGCCGTTTGCCGCCTGCGCACACGTTGACAGTGCGCGGCGGGCGGACGGTAGAAAAATGCTATTGGCAGTTGGCCGAACAGGAATTGCGCCACGATTGCCGCGCCACGGAATACGTTGAACAGTTTCAGCACCTGTTTCGTCAGGCGGTCGCTGACCGGTTGCGTACCAATCGGGTGGCGGTGTGGATGAGCGGCGGCCTGGATTCCACCGCGATTGCCGCGACGGCCAAGCAATTGTTGACCGAGACAAACGGGAGCTGCGAATTACGCGGGTTTACGACGGTTTACAGCACGCTGTTTGCCGACCCGGAAGAATATTACGCAGGCGCATTTGGTCGCGCCGCGTCAATTCCCGTCAGCTTCCAGCAGGCAGGAACGTATGCCCCGTTTTCGCAGGGCAGCGAACTCGAAGCGCACCACCCAGAACCGAGCGGCGAACCGTTTCTGGCGGCGTTTTTGGCGCAAGCCCAGGAAATGCAGCAACACGGACGCGTGGTGCTGACAGGACTGGATGGCGATTCGGTGCTCAACGAATGGTCACGGCCGTATCTGAAAACGCTCTTTCAAACACAGCAATGGGGCCGTTTGCTGCGCGCCATCGGACAACACATTTGGTACAAACGCGAAATCCCTCAGGTCGGCTTTCGCTATTGGTTGCGTAATGCGGTTGGCGCGCAAGATCAGACAGACGATTTCCCGACCTGGATTGAGCCGTCATTTGCGGAACGCTATGACTTGCACGAACGCTGGGCGCAATTTTCTCAAGAACGTTGCGCGCACTCGTTCCGCCCGCACGCGTATGGCACGTTGCGTTCTCCGCATTGGCCGCGCGTGTTTGAAACACACGATGAAGCCTTCACCAGATTGCCGCTCGAATTTCGGCACCCGCTGGCGGATGTACGGCTGATCAAGTTTCTGCTCGCTGTGCCTCCCGTGCCGTGGATGAGCGAAAAAGAAATCCTGCGCCAGGCAATGCACGGCGTTTTGCCCGAAATCATTCGGCGGCGGCCCAAAACGGCGCTGGCGGCTGATCCGTTACTGACGCACTGGCAACGCGGCGAAGTAAACTGGCTGCGTACATTACAGCTACCTGCCCTGATAACCCCGTATGTCAGGCCCAAACAGATTGCCCATATCGCACAGCAATCTGAAGCGGCACAACTCTGGCAGTTGTTACCGCTCATAAGTCTTGCACACTGGCTTCGGTCTGCAACCGGGGCGATCTCTAAACCTTCGGAGGTAACCAATGAACTCACAATCGGATGCCGTTAAGACAAACACAGACAAACCTGCTGAGAACAAACCGCAACCCAAAAAAGCTTACCGCCAGCCGCAATTATCGGTGTATGGCGATTTGCACGAATTGACCCAGGCCGTGGGCGCAATGGGAAATCCTGATGGCGGCAATATGATCGGGATGATGATGACGTCTATGTTCTTTTAGTCTTTGGCTCTTGTGGTTCCGGCTGGCGTAGATGTCATACCATTACTCAATTTGCGGTTTGCAACTGGCAGCCGATAGCGAGCTGCCAGGTTTGACAGCGGTGGCTGCGGTTTCGCAACCGGATGTGCGTTTGTACTGGCAAAAAGAGTCGCCACAGCTGATCGCACGTTTAGCAACGCTGCGTGTCTGGCATGTGACGACCGAGCATGAAATCAATGACGATCCTGAGTTGGTGATTGAAAAAACCAGCGACGGGTCGTTTTACTGCTTGCGGTATGTCAATGGGGCAAACTTCATCCTGGATGCACAGGGAACCGAAATCTGGATACGTTACGCCGCACCGCTGACAATGGCGGATGTCTTGGCGTATCTGTTCTGCCCGGTGATGAGCTTTGTGTTGTACCTGCGCGGCGTTGTCTGTTTGCACGCCAGCGCGATTGCGGTAGAAGGACAAACCTTTGCCCTCATCGGCCAATCCGGCGCCGGAAAATCCACAACTGCGGCGATGTTTGCGCAAATGGGATTTTCCATTCTGTCAGATGATTTGTTGGCGCTCTGTGAACGCGATGGTGCATTTTGTGCGCAACCTTCTTACCCGCAAATTCATTTGCGGACAGAAAGCGTCCCATTGCTCTATGGCGCTGAAACGAACCTGCCGCAACTGGCTCCAACCTGGGATAAACGGCGATTGGATTTGCAACAACCACAACAACAGTCATTTCAAAACCAGGCATTGCCGCTCAGCGCCATTTACCTGCTCAGCGAACGCGTGGCCGACCCGGCAGCGCCCTTTATCAAACCATTGGCAGCCACCGAAGGGTTGCTTACTCTGCTCGCCGATACGTTTTCTGCCGGCTTGCCCGACAAAAACGTGCGCGCGCGCGAATTCAATACGCTCAGCCGTCTCATTCAGCAAATCCCACTGCGGCGAGCCATCCCACATCAGGATGCCACACGACTGCCTGCGTTGTGCCGGGCCATCCTGGATGACTTTTGCACGTTCCGGCAACCGGCCATTGCCAGCCAGGTTGCGTGTCCTTAGCATTGCTGGCAATAGTCGGCAGCTCTTCCTCAGACGAATACTATGTATAGAGTAGCGAGTTATGGCGGCATGATCGCCGACAAAGTCCGCATGGAACCGTACGTCGCCGCGTTGCGGCGGTACGTCACACCTGATTCCGTAGTGCTCGATATTGGCGCGGGCACGGGCATTTTTGCCTTGCTGGCGGCGCAATTTGGCGCGCGCAAGGTTTATGCCATCGAACCCAACGAAGCCATTCAGGTCGCGCGCCAGTTGGCCGCCGACAACGGGCTGGCAGACCGCATCGAATTTATCGAAGAACTTTCCACGCGCATCAGTTTGCCGGAAAAAGCCGACGTGATCATTTCGGACATGCGCGGCACGCTGCCGTTGTTTGAACAGCATTTGGTTTCGATCAAAGACGCGCGCGCACGGTTGCTGGCGCCCAACGGCGTGCTGATTCCGCAACGTGACACGCTGTGGGCAACGCTGGTATCGGCGCCAGAACTGTATGATTCCTATGTCGCGCCCTGGCAGCAACACAATCATGGCTTCAACACACAGGCGGCGCTTCGCGTTGTGTTGAACACCTGGGGCGCAGGTCGCGTCAAACCGGAACAGGTGTTGGCGCCGCCGCAATTCTGGACCGAGATTGATTACCGACAGGTGAGCACACTTAATGCGCGCGGCGAAATGAGCTGGACGCTGGAACGCCACGCAACCGCACACGGCATGTTGGTCTGGTTTGATACGGTGCTCGCCGACGAAATCGGCTTCAGTAACGCGCCGGGTGGCGGGGCGGATGTCTATGGCAGCGCGTTTTTCCCGTTTCAAACACCGCTTGAATTATCACCTGCGGATCGCGTCACGGTGCAATTGCGCGCTGATCTGGTGGGCGAAGATTACACCTGGAGCTGGCAGACCGCCGCACAGGAAGCGACCGGCGCAGCCAAAGCGCAATTCAAGCAATCATCGTTTTATGGCGTCCCCTTTTCCCCCAAACAGTTGCGCAAACGCGCCGAACAGTACCTGCCACGCCTGAATGAAAACGGCAAACTCGATTTTTATGTGTTGGGGTTGATGAGCGAAGAGTTTTCGCAAGGAGAAATCGCCCAACAGTTGGTTGAACGTTATCCGCAACGCTTTGCCGACTGGAAAGCCGCGTTAACATATGTCGCGTTACTGTCAGAAAAATACAGCGAATAGCCGGTCATGAACCGTCTGCAACTTCTCGTCGGAAAATTCCTGGGGCTGTTGCCCTACCTGCCGCGTGTGTCAGCTCTGGTCTGGACTGCCGCAGGCCGTTGGACGTTGTTGTGGGCGTTATTGCTCTTGCTCGAAGGTCTGTTGCCTGCGGCAACCGTTTATTTGGCGAAATCGCTGGTTGATAGCCTGGTTACCATTTCGCAAGGCGCGCGTGCTGGGGTGCAATGGCAACCGCTGGCGCTCTATGGTGGAGGCATTGCCGCCGTACTCCTGCTGACAGAATTGGCGCGCAGCCTGAGCAGTTTTGCCCGTACCACCCAGGCAGAATTATTACGCGATCATCTCAGCCTGTTGATCCAGCAAAAATCCGCCGCGCTGGATTACGCCTTTTACGAACTGCCGGAATATCACGACCATTTGCACCGCGCGCGTTCTGATGCGAGCTATCGCCCGTTGCTGCTGCTGGAAAGCATCGGCAGTCTGTTGCGCGATTTGGTAACGCTGACAGCCATGTTGCTGGTGCTGCTGCCGTTTGGCTGGTGGTTGCCGTTGCTGCTGCTGACGGCGACTGCGCCTTCGGTGTTGATCGTGTTGCGTCATACGTTGCGGCGCTATGAGTGGGAACGCCGCGTCACCGAAACCGAACGCCGCGCGGAATATTACGATTGGGTGCTGACCAACAGTGAAACCGCCGCTGAAGTTCGTTTGTTCGCCTTGAGCGACCATTTTCAACAACTGTTTCGCCAACTCCGCCAGCAACTGCGCGGCGAACAATTGCGCATGGCGTGGCAACAGAGTCTGGCAGAATTGAGCGCGGCGTTGTTGGCGTTGCTGATCACGGGCGGCGTGCTGGCCTGGATGGGCTGGCAAGCGCTGACAGGCATTGTCACGCTGGGCACGCTGGCGCTGTTCTATCAGGCATTCAACCAGGGACAACAACTGTTACGGTCGCTGCTCAACAACTTCGGCGAGTTTTACTCCAACGGATTGTTTCTGAGCGATCTGTACGAATTTCTGGACCTGGAACCGCAAGTCGCCGATCCGCTCTCGCCCGTAATTGCGCCCACGCAATTACACGAAGGCGTACAATTTGACGGCGTTACCTTTTCTTATCCCGGCAGCGAACGCCCTGCCCTGCAGGATTTCAACCTGACCGTGCCCGCCGGCAAGATCACCGCCATCGTCGGATTGAACGGCGCGGGCAAAACCACGCTCATCAAATTGCTTTGCCGGTTGTATGATCCCGACGCGGGCAGCATTTCGCTGGACGGCGTTGACATACGACAAATGCGCGCAAACGACGTGCGCCGGTTGATCACCGTGTTGTTTCAACATCCGGTGCATTACAACGCGACCGTCAGCGAAAACATTCGTTTGGGCGCGCGCGGTGACGAAATCACAAACGAACAGATGCGCGCCGCCGCCGCCGATGCAGGCGCGGCAGACATCATTGAACGGTTGCCGCAAGGATATGACACGATGCTGGGCAAATGGTTTTCTAACGGGGCGGAATTGAGCACAGGCGAATGGCAACGTCTGGCGCTGGCGCGCGCGTTTGTGCGCCAAGCGCCGTTGGTGTTGCTGGACGAACCGACCAGCGCCATGGATTCGTGGGCCGAGGCTGACTGGCTGCAACGGTTCCGCCGCGTAATGCAAGGACGCACCGTCGTCATCATCACGCACCGCTTCACCACCGCCATGCAAGCCGACGCCATCCACGTGGTCGAAGAAGGCCAGATCAGCGAATCGGGCACGCACCAGCAATTGCTGGCGCGCGGCGGCAAGTATGCTCAATCCTGGTTGACGCAAATGGAGGGCAACGCGCTGTGAGCAGCAGATTCAGACAGGCGTTGCACACCTGGCGTATTGACGGACAACTGACACCTGAACGCGCGTTGTTGCTGGCAGCGGTCAGCGTTCCTTCTGACCACGTCAACGAACAAGGACGCGCGGCCATTGCCCACCCCAACTTTCGTTGGGATGTGTTGCTGGAATTTGCCGAAGCGCAAAATGTGCGCCCGCTGTTGGCGCGCTTTCTCGATGGATTGGAGTCGGCGGCAATTCCCGCCGAAGTGCGCGCCACGCTCAGCCAGGCCTTGCGCCACAATGCGTTTTGCAACCTGCAAATGGCGGGCGAACTGATCACGTTGAAAAATCTGTTTGCCGCAAATGGCCTCAACGCCATTCCCTTCAAAGGGCCAACGCTGGCCGTGTTGGCGTATGGCGATTTGTCCTGGCGCGAATTTGGCGATCTGGACATTTTGCTGCCGCGCAAAGATTTGTTTGCGGCGGGTGAGCTGATGCTGGCGCGCGCATACGAGCCGTTTTTCCCACTGGCCAGTTTGCACAACAGCGCCTTTCTCAATATCTGTAACGAACTCTCGTTCCAACATCCGCACAAAGAATTGCTGGTCGAATTGCACTGGGAATTGTCCCCCCGGCTGTTCCGCTTTGCGCTGGATTGGCAGGAAATCCAAACCGACCTGACGCCAGTGTCGCTGGCGGGAAAACCGCTTCACACGTTTTCGCTGCCGTTGTTGTTGCTGTATTTGTGCGCACACGGCGCGCGGCATAGCTGGGCCAGCTTGGGGTGGATTGCGGATGTCGCCTGGCTGATCGCGCGGCATCCACAACTGGATTGGGCCGAAACGCTACGGCTGGCAAACAAAACCCAGCACGAACGCGTGCTGGGTTTAGGTTTGTGGCTGGCCAGTGAATTGTTAGGCGCAACGTTGCCGCCAGAAATCGAACAACGACTGCGCGCGGATCAAACCGCCGAACAGCTTGCCTTGCAAATCGCACGCTGGCTGATCGTGGCCGACGCCACAGAGCCGGGCACGCTGGAACGCAACTGGTTCTTTTTGCAGTTACGCGAAAGCCTGCGCAGCAAAGCATCGTATCTGGTCAATCAGTTCATCGCTCCCAATGGCGCGGACTGGGAGTTTATGCAACTGCCCGCACATCTCAGCTTCCTTTACCCGGCGGTGCATTCCGTGCGTCTGCTGAAAGAATACCTGCCGTCGTTCAAGAGTTGACGACTTTCCACAGCGATTGCCACGAACCGCGCAATAACTCTTCAATGCGTTGCCAATCGACTTCGGTCACACTGCCTGCGGCCGCCTTCTCATCCCGTATCGTCATCGCTTCGGCGCGCAACCGTGCGTGCTCCATCACCTGATCAACCGGCACGCGGTAAATCTCTGCCGGCAATTCGGCCAGCGCACGATCCAGATCGCCCGTTTGGTGCCGCGCGCGCTGACGATGGACGATCCACCATTCCAATTCCAATTTCGCGACTTTTTCGACGTCAAAGGGAATGTCGCTGCCATCGCGCACCGCCTGATAAAACTTGACCAGATGCGGCAACGCCTTTTCGTAATCAGCGCGCGTTTCGCCTTCCTTGAAGACAAACGCCGCCCTGGCCGCCTGATACGCCACGGCGTTCGAAGTGGCGTATGGCATCTGATATTGCGAACGCATCAGTTCGGTCAGTTGCTGGAACAGCTTGACGCGATCTTTGGCGTAATACGAACGCCACATTGCCGTTTCAATCCGAGCGACTTCGTTCGGATCGAACTGGCGCATTTTGGTCGAGCGCGGGCCATACAGATCAAATCCGACCCAGGCCAGGATCGCCAGCGGCAGCAAGGCCAACAGCCAGAGCAACCGATGGCGCGTGCGAATGCGGTTTATGCTTCGGGTCATGGTTTGGAATCCCTCGTGCTGATTAAGATGTCACCTCGCCCGATGATACGCCGCCACCTTGGCCACTGGATTTCAGCGCCAGACAATCCCACCTTCCGCCGCCCGCGCGTCATTCCCGCGTAATCGTTTCGTCCATATTCAGCAAAACGCGCGCGACCATCGTCCAGGGCGCGACTTTGTGCAAATCCACGTCTTCGGGCAGCTTCGTCACATCCAGCGAACTGACATACACCGCCGCCGCCGTGCGCCCGCTGAAATACGCCTGTTGATCCGACAGCAAGCCCAGCAGGTTTTGCATTTCGAAATCATCGGGTTTGCGTCCGGTGCAAAGTCGGAAGGCATAGATCATCTTTGCGCGATCGTCCGCGCCGCCTTCGCGATAAATGCGCAGCGCGAACCCTTGCGCCGCTTCCAGAAACATCTGGTCATTGAGCGTGGTCAGCGCTTGCAACGGCGTGTTGGAACGAATGCGCCGCGGGCAGGAAAAATCGCCGTTCGGCTGATCAAACACCAGCAAGCTGGGATAGGGCACGCTGCGTTTCCAGAAGGTATACATCGCGCGGCGATAGCGGTCGTCGCCGGTCGCAGTCGGCCAGGGCATTTGCGCGCCATAGCCCAAACTGAGCACGCCATCGGGAATGGGCGGGTAAACCGACGGGCCGCCGATTTTCAAACTGAGCTGGCCGCTGGCGGCAAACGCAATGTCGCGCACGGTTTCAGATTCGACGCGCAAACGAGGCATACGCGCCAACCAGCGATTGGTCGGATCGGTTTCTTGCGCCGCAGGCGTGATCCTGGACGATTGGCGATAGGTCGCCGAATTCACGATCAGCCGGTGAATGTGTTTGATGCTCCAGCCGCGTTCGAGAAATTCGCGCGCCAGCCAGTCGAGCAATTCCGGGTGCGAAGGCCGTTCGCAACGCGCGCCGAAATCTTCGGGTGTGGTGACCAATCCCACGCCGAAATATTGCTGCCAGATACGATTGACCGTCACGCGCGCCGTCAGCGGATTGTTTTTGTCTACGATCCATTGCGCCAGCCCCAGCCGGTTGCGCGGCGCTCCCGCCGGAAAGGGGTGCAACACTGCGGGCGTGGCCGGTGTCACGACTTCGCCCGGACGTTTCCAATCGCCGCGCCGGAAAATGCGTGTTTCGCGCAACTGTTCGCGCGGCGCCAGCGCCAACGTTGTCGGGCCATACGGCCATTCCTTCCACAACTCATCAATCCTGGCGTTGGTGTCGGCCCAGGTTTTGACCGTCGTGCGATAAAAACTGAAAACCGTGCGCTGCTGTTCCTGCGTTCGTTGCGCGGGCGCAATCGCCAAAATCTTGCGCACGGCAACCGGAACCGGATCGGCAATCGGGTTTTCCGCCGTGGTCACCGAAATGCGAAAGCGCCCGATGTTGGGCATGACGTTCCCGATCTTGATGGATTCGTCGGATTTTTGCGCCAACTGCATGCTGAGAACCGTGCCGCCGTCAAAGCCCATCGGTTGGGTTGTGGCAAACACCATCTTGCGGCTTTGGTTGCGGCGTCCGGCTCCAGCATCACCGCTCCAGTGCGTTTTCGGATCGCCGTCAATCACATTTTTGACAGGAAATTCGGGCCGCTCAAAATCCGCCGTCGCCTTGGTCAGTCCGACTTTTGTCAGCGCCGCAGGTTTGTCGGCAGGCGCGGCTTCGGCGACAAATTCCGTGACAAAAAAGTTTCCGTCTGGCGCACGTCCCGGCCCGCCACGCGGCAAATTGTGGTCGGCCAAAAATTCCAGCCGAAAGCCCGTGATGTTTTTCAGTTTGGTGCGCGCCGTGATTTTGTAATTGTTGCTGGTCGAATTGTCGCCTTTGGCGATGAACGATCCGTCTTCCAGTTTGTCGAACTTCACGCCGAACGAAGCAAAAATCTCTGAATCGGTCAGCGGCGTCCACTGACTTTCGTCATATTTCACGGACGCTTCCCAGGCGGCCAGACGCGCCGCCAGATCAGGCGTTTGCGCGCGCAACTCATCTTCCAGCTTGCCGATCCTGGCCAAAATCTCCTGCCGTTTATTGGCCAGCGCCGCATCGGGAACCTCGATTTCGGGTTCGTCGTCGCTGTTGAGAAAGGCGTAAAACTTGTAATACTCGTCGTGTTTGATCGGGTCGAATTTGTGCGTGTGGCATTGCGCGCAATTGATCGTCAGTCCCAAAAAGGTTTTGCCCACGGCATCCACACGGTCAATCAGCCCTTCGACGCGAAACTGTTCCGGGTCTACGCCGCCTTCCTGGTTCAACATCGAATTGCGCAAAAAGCCCGTCGCGACGTGTTGCTCAAGCGTCGGGTGGGGCAACAAATCGCCCGCCAGTTGTTCGATGGTGAATTGATCAAACGGCAAATCGCGGTTGAACGCATTGATGACCCAATCGCGGTAAGGCCAAATCGAACGCGGCAGGTCTTTTTCAAATCCGTTGGTGTCGGCATAGCGCGCAGCGTCCAACCACCAACGGCCCCAGCGTTCACCGTAATGCGGCGACGCCAGCAAACGTTCGACCAGTTTTTCGTAGGCGTTCGGCGATTTGTCGGCGAGAAAATCGTCAATCTCTTTCAACGTCGGCGGCAAGCCGATCAAATCCAGACTGAGCCTGCGGATCAAGGCTTCCTTGTTCGCTTCGGGAGAAGGCTGCAATCCGTTTTTTTCGATTTCGGCCAGAATGAACTGATCAAGCGGCGTGCGCGCCCAGGTCTTGTTTTTGACGTTCGGCAAGGCGGGCCGCTGGGGCGCGACAAACGCCCAATGCGCAGGCAGCGCCGAATTCTGTTTGGCGCTTTGCGTATCTTCAGGCCAGACCGCGCCGGCATTGATCCAATTGCGCAGCACGGCGATTTGCTCCGCTTTGAGCGGAGCGCCGCCCATCGGCATGCGCGCTTCATCGCCTTCGCCGAGCACGCGTTTCAGCAAGCGCGATTCCTGTGCTTTGCCCGGAACGATGACCGGCCCCGAGATGCCGCCTTTCAACGCCAGCGCTTTGACATCCAGCCGCAATTGCCCGGCGGCTTTTTGCGGCCCGTGGCACTGATAGCAATTGGCCCGCAAAATCGGTTCGACATCGCGGCGAAATTCCACCGCGTTGTTTTGCGCGGCGGCAAATTGCCAGCCGGTGTTGCCAAATAGCACATAGCCCGCACCGCACAAAGCGGCCAGGCAGAAGGCGAACTTGATCCACTTGGTCATAAATGTTTCCGTTGGTGAATTGCAGATTGATGACGCCTGGTCAGGGCGAAATAGTTATAAAGGGAGGCCCCTGAAATTGACAAGCCAAAGCGAGAAGACAGCGTCCGCACAATGACGGAATGTCACCGGG
Organism: Acidobacteriota bacterium; assembly: GCA_016789605.1. Taxonomy (GTDB): domain Bacteria; phylum Acidobacteriota; class Blastocatellia; order RBC074; family RBC074; genus RBC074. Next base: position 8,383 of record JAEUQO010000239.1, on the reverse strand, counting down.
AAGGCCGGAACCGGGTTTGACGACAAACCGTCACGCATTTCTTTCTAGGCGGTTGTTCCGTATGCTTTAGCGCAATGAGCAAACGAAAACAGATCAATCAAACAGCCGCTTCGTATGACTTGCAGGCCGTGCTCGCGGCGTTGCGTGAAGCGCCGGAAGGGCTGACCGCGCCTGATTTGGCCGAAGAGCTGGACCTCACGCGCGCCGAACAGAAAGCCGTCGCGCAATTGCTGAATCAATTGCAAGGCATCGGTTTGTTGCGCCGTTATGGTCAGAGCTTTCGCTGGGTGCATTCGCCGCGCGTGCAAATCGGCACGATTCGCCAACGGCGACGCAAAACCATCAGCTTCATTCCCGACGATCTGCAAGAACGTGTGCGCGGACGCATTCGCATTGACGCCGAAGACTTGCACGGCGCGTTTGACGGCGACCGCGTGATTGCCACGTTGGCGCGCACAGGCCGTGACCGGGAACGCCTCGCCAAAGTCGAGCTGATCTTGCAACGCGGCGCGCTGAAAATCATCGGACGGTTGCATCACGGCTTTCGCGAATCCTGGGTCGAATCGCTGGACGAAAAATTCCCCTTCGACATTGAACTGGAAGGCCGCCGCGCCGCAGAACTGGACGACGGCTGGATTGTGCTGGTCGAAATTACCGGTTATCCCAGCGGTTCCACCAAACGCAGCGGCTTGCCGCATCACCGCAATCCCACCGGCAAAATTCTGGAGGCGCTGGGCGCCAGCAGCGACGAACTCGGCCTGGACATTCAGATCGTCATTCACAAACACGATCTGCCGCACGTTTTCCCTGACGAAGTGCTGGCCGAAGCCAACGCCGTTTCGCCCGTCGTGACCGAAGAGCAACTGGCCGGGCGACTGGATTTGCGCGACGTGCCGACCGTGACCATTGACGGCGAAACGGCGCGCGATTTTGACGACGCCATCAGTTTGAAAAAACTCGACCATGGCAATTTTCAGCTCGGCGTTCACATCGCGGATGTCAGCTATTACGTACGGGCAGACACGCCGCTCGACGCCGAAGCGCGTTTGCGCGGCACGTCAGTCTACTTTCCCGAACGCGCCATTCCGATGTTGCCTGAACATTTGTCCAACGGGATTTGTTCGCTGAATCCACAGGTGGATCGGTTGACGATGTCAGCGCTGATGGAAGTGGACGGGCACGGCAAGGTCGTGCGTTATGAGTTGCGCGAATCCGTCATTCGCAGCAACGAACGGATGACCTATACGGACGTCAACAAACTGCTGACGCACGCTGAGCCTGCCTTGGCCATGCGTTACGCCGACTTGCTTGGTCTGTTCAAAACGATGGAAGAGCTGGCGCGCATCCTGATCCGCATGCGCGAACGGCGCGGGGCGATTGATTTCAACTTGCCAGAATCCGTTTTTGCCTTTGACGACGAGGGCCGCATCGCTGGTGTGCTCAAAGCGGAGCGCAACATCGCCCATCGCATCATCGAAGAATTCATGCTGCTGGCCAACGAAACTGTGGCCGGGCATTTTGCGCGCTTGAAAGTGCCTTCGCTGTACCGCATTCACGAAGAACCAAGTCCGCAGCGCGCCATCGAATTTGCCGAACTGGCGGCGGCGTTCGGCTATCGCTTTCCGGTCGAACAAATCACCTCGCACGCTTACCAACAGCTTTCGCAGCAAATCTCTGGCAAACCCGAAGAGCGCGTGTTGTCCTATGCGATGTTGCGTTCGTTGCAACGCGCCCGTTACACCGCGCAAAACCTGGGCCATTTCGGCTTGGCTGCGCCGGTCTATACGCATTTCACCTCGCCGATTCGCCGCTATCCCGATTTGATCGTGCACCGCGTGTTGCGTGAACTGCTGAAAAAAGGCGACCGTTTCAGCACCGGCGTAGGCCACGAATTAACCACGCAATCCGCCGAAACACGAAACGCTCCGCGCAGCGTGCCGATTCCCTTGCCCGAACTGGAACTCATCGCCGAAGAATCCAGCGAGCGCGAACGCGCCGCCGATGCCGCTGAACACGAAGTAGACGAATGGCGCAAAGCGCGTTTTATGGGCGAACGTGTCGGCGAGGAATTCGACGGGTTGATCATCAACGTGCGCGATTTTGGCTTTTACGTCGAACTGGACGAGTTTTATATCGAAGGCATGGTGCCCGTCGGCACGTTGATTGACGATTACTACCAGTTTGACGAACGCACGCACGCACTGACCGGACGTCACACCAAACGACGATTTCGGCTGGGCGACCGCATTCGCGTGCGCGTGGACAAGGTCAACGTGGATCGCCATCTGGTGGATTTTTCGGTGCTTGACGCCCACGAAGGAAAAGCCCGCAGACGAAGCAAGCGGCATTGACCCCAATTCGTAAGGAAAGCGAGCCTGACGGATGAAAGCCTGTGTGTTACACGCCGTTGCCCCCATCGAAACCAATCCGCTGACGTTGACCGAAATGGATGCGCCTCGCCCCGGACCCGGTCAGGTGCAAGTGCAAGTCAGCGCCTGCGGCGTTTGCCGCACCGATTTGCACGTCATCGAAGGCGAATTGCCGCGTCAGATACTGCCCATCATTCCCGGCCACCAAGTCATCGGGCGTGTCACGGAATTGGGCGCGGGCGTGAGCGAAGTGCGTTTGGGCGAACGCGTCGGCATTCCCTGGCTGCATCAAACCTGTGGCGTGTGCGCGTTCTGCCGCGCGGGCAAGGAAAATCTCTGCGAAGCCGCGACGTTTACAGGTTGGCTGGTCAATGGCGGCTATGCCGAATACACGGTTGCGCCAGCTGCGTTTGTCTATCCCATCCCGGAACGCTTTCGCGACGAAGACGCCGCACCATTGCTTTGCGCGGGCATCATCGGGTTTCGTTCGTTGCGGCTGTCTGGCCTGACCGGACACAGTCCGGGCAAACGGTTGGGCATTTACGGGTTTGGCGCAGCGGCGCACATCGCCATTCAGATTGCACGGCATTGGGGCATGGACGTCTACGCCTTTACGCGCGACGCACGCCATCAGGAATTGGCGGCGGGATTAGGCGCGATCTGGACCGGTTTCAGCACTGACCAACCGCCGGTCAAACTCGACAGCATCATCATCTTTGCGCCTGCCGGAGAATTGGTGCCTGCCGCGTTACAGGTGTTGCAAAAAGGCGGAACGTTGACGCTCGGCGGCATTCATATGAGCCAGATTCCGCCGCTGGATTATCAGTGGCTGTATCACGAACGCGTCGTGCGCAGCGTCGCCAACAACACGCGCCAGGACGGGCTGGATTTCTTACGCGTCGCGGCAGAAATCCCTGTCAAAACACAGACACAGGTGTTTTCGCTGACAGAAACCAACACGGCGCTGAACGCCCTGAAACACGACGCCATACGCGGCGCGGCAGTGATCAAAATTTGACAGGGGAATTATCGGCGCAGGAGTTTTTCCAGGTCATCCGACAGTTCTGGCATTTCCAAGGCTTCGGCAAACTGGCTGACCCAGAACCGTATGCGCGCAACGTCTACGCGAGATTCAATATCGTGCGCGATATAGCCCCCCAATTCCGCCAAACGCTGGTCGTAGCTTTTCCGGCGCTCCTCTTCAATCATAACCTCTGCCCAGCGTGCCTTGCATTGAAGCGCCTCTTCTTTTGTCATCATTGCCGCCTCTCAGCCGAGTTCTTTAGCTGGCTCGGCTGAGATTATGCCACGTGATGACGTGTTACTTCGCATCATTCAGCGTCTGCAACGCCGCTTGAATTCGCTGGCGCGCGATGGCGACGGCCTGATCCGCAGCGACTTCTTCTGACGTCTTGGTGGCGCGGTCATAAAATTCGACCTTGCCTTCCTTGAGCTTTTTCGGGCCGATGCGGATTTGGAAGGGGAAGCCGACCAGATCGGCATCGTTCAGTTTGACGCCCGCGCGTTCGTCGCGGTCGTCATACAGCACGTCAACGCCTGCGCTGGCCAATTCGTCATAGATGCGATCCCCCGTCGCTTTGACGTCAGCGTCTTTCACATTGAGCGGCGAAACGACGATCTGGAACGGCGCAATCGTGATCGGAAAAACGATGCCGGCGTCGTCATGATGCAATTCGATGGCGGCAGCCAGAATACGTTCCACGCCGATGCCGTAACTGCCCATGACAATCGGCACTTCCTTGCCCTCGGCATTCAACACCGAAGCGCCCATCGAAACGCTGTATTTCGTGCCGAGTTTGAAGATGTGGCCGACTTCCAGGGCTTTGGCCACGCGCAAAACACCATCGCATTTCGGGCAGCCTTCGCCTTCGACGACGGTGCGCAAATCGGCCCACGTCGTCACCTTGATGTCACGTTCAATGCTGACATTGCGCAAATGATGATCGTCTTCGTTCGCGCCCGTGGTCATGTTTTGGCGACCGCGCAAGGCTTCGTCGGCAATCACCGGGACTTTGGTCACGCCAACAGCGCCCAGGCTTCCGGCGTGCGCGCCCATCAATTCGAAAATTTCTTCCGGATGCGCCGGACGAACCGCCGTTTGCTCCCAGCCGTCTTTGTTGACGATCTTGGCGATGGCATTGGCCAGCTTGGCATCGTTGACCTGATGGTCGCCGCGCAACAACGCCAGGAACAACGTGTTTTTGGCGTTATCGCCTTTGGCCGCGACAGAAACGTAAATCAGGGTTTTGATTTGTTTGTTGGCCGCAGCGCCGCCGGCAAAATTCACCAGATCGTCAATCGTGCGCACGCCGGGGGTCGGGAATTTTTCGACCGCGCCCGCGACTTCGCCATCATCAACGGCGGGAATGCGCGCTTGCGCTTTTTCGGTGTTGGCGGCGTAACGGCATTTCGGACAACTGGCAACCAGGTCTTCGCCCGCGTCGGTGTAAACCATGAATTCGTTCGACGCCGAACCGCCCATCGAACCGGAGTCGGCATCCACAATCACGAAATCCAATCCGCAGCGACTATAGACTTTGCAGTAAGCGGCGCGTTGATCGTCAAACGCCTTGTCGAGTCCGGCCTGATCAATGTCGAACGTGTACGCGTCTTTCATCGTGAACTGGCGCACGCGCAACAAGCCGGATTTCGGACGGGGTTCGTCGCGAAATTTGGTTTGAATCTGATACCAGACTTGCGGCAATTGCTTATACGAACGCAGGTGATTGCGCGCGATGTCCGTGAAGGCTTCTTCGTGCGTCATGCCCAGACAATAATCGCCGCCTTTGCGATCTTTCAGCCGGAACATGTTCGGTCCCATCACTGACCAGCGGCCCGACGCCTGCCACAATTCGGCGGGATGCAACGCCGGGAAAAAGAATTCCTGGCCGCCGATCGCATTCATTTCCTGGCGGATGATCTCGGAAATTTTCAGCACCGAGCGTTGCGCCAACGGCAGATAGGTGTAAATGCCCGCGCCCATTTGGCGTACCAATCCGGCGCGCAAAAGCAACTTATGGCTGACGACTTCGGCATCCGAAGGGTCTTCGCGAAGAGTGGGAATGAAGTAATTTGACCAACGCATAACGTTTAGACGACGAATGCCGGAGGCTGAACGATGAAGCAAGGGCTTCGCTCATCGCTCAACTCCGGCATTCCTCTTGGGATTCCTTTCAGTGTTTTTGAGCGATTGCGATCAGTGAGAGGCCACATGGCGGGCCGATGAATTTTTCCAATTTGAGCAGCGGGACGAGTTTGTTCGCCAGATTCGCCTGGCCGGCGGGCAGATAACCGCGCTTGAGAATCCGGCCATTGATCAGCCAGGGCAAGGCGGCGAGCAAACTGAAGAATTTCATTTCGCGGACGACAAAGCCTGCGGCGGCGAGCCGGTTGGCCAGCGCGCGTTTTTCATAGCGGCGAAAATGGCCGACCGCGCGATCAAATTCGCCATACAAAAACTGATGCGCGGGCACCAACAACGCCAGCGTTCCGCCGGGCGCGAGCACGTCGCGCATTTGCGTCAGGGCAAAATGATCGTCTTCGATGTGTTCCAGCACGTTCAGGCAAACCACGGTGTCAAAAGGTTGCGCGCGCAATTCCGCGGGCGCCGCCGACGTCAAATCGAACTGGCCTACCTGCACGTGGGGTTTGTCGCCAAACAAACGCTGCAATTGGTTGCGATAATTCGGGACGACATCCGTTGCCAGCACCTGACGGCCATCAGCGCACAGAAACTGTGTGATGTTTCCTGTGCCAGAACCGACTTCGAGCACGCGGTTGCCCAACGCGCCTGCGATCTGCTCAAACAGCCAGTAATTGTATTGATCGAGTTCGGCAAGCTGAGTCAGCGTCGCCGTCAGCGCCATGCTTTCTTGTGCCATAACGAATGTAATGCCTTGGGGCCTCAAAGATTAAGGCTGCTGATAATGCCTGCTGTGCTGTGTGAAGTCAATTCCGGTCTGGGCGAAGAGCCGGTCGCCAGCGGCGGGGCTTTGCGCGATCTGGCGCGGGCTTCTATAATCGCCGCGCTTTTCCCGGCGGTAGACCGTCAAGCAAAGATCAAATCAACAATGAATCAGCAAGCAGAACTCCCCACCCGCTTTTTTGGGCGCGAAGACCGTGTTGCCCTGTACGCGCTCGCGGCGTTGTTTGTCGTGATGCTCGCCGCTTCGTGGCAGCGCTGGACACAACCGCTGCTCGATCACGGGCGCGAGATGAATCTGCCCACCCGCATTCTGGCGGGCGAACAGCTTTACAGCGATGTGCAGTTTCTTTATGGGCCGCTTGCGCCGTATTTGAACGCGCTGCTCTATGGCGTTTTCGGCGTCCATTTGGCGACCTTGCGCGTGAGCGGAGCGCTTTGCGCGATCTTGATCCTGCTGTTGATTTATTGGCTGGCGCGGCGCTTGATGAGCGTCTGGGAAGCGGCCCTGACCACGGGCCTGGTACTGGTCATCTGTGCCATAAAATCCACGGCCAACTATATTTCCCCCTACGCTTATGCAGCGCTGTATGGCTTGCTGGCGGCCTTGGGCTCGCTGGTTTGCACGTTACAGTTTTTGCGTTGGCGCGAAACCAAATGGTTTGCCTATGCAGGAGCCCTCGCCGGCCTGGCCATCATTGCCAAACCGGAAATCGCCCTGGCTGCGCTGGCGGCAAACGGCGTGGCGTTACTGTGGGAAAGTATTCTGACCCGCAAATTGCTCTGGCGCGAAACGTTGTGGTTTGCCTTGCCCGTGTTGGCGATTGTCGCCGTGACCTATGGGCTAATCCTGTTGCGTGTGCCCTGGCAAGTGCTCCTCAATGACAATCACGTGTTGTTTTCCAACATGCCGCCGCAGTTGATTTACTTCAACCGGCACGTCAGCGGCCTGGCCAAATGGCCCGAATCGTTCTGGTTTAGTTTGACGGGTATCGCCGTGCTGGGCATTTGGTCAGGCGCAGCCGCAGTCATCGGCGCAGTAATTGCGATTCCGCGCAGCAAACCCGGCCAGGGATGTTGGCACGCATTGCGCATCAGCGTATTGGTATTGCTGATCGCCGTCGGTGCGCGTGAAGCAGCGATTCGCTATCTGCACGTTCCCACCGACGTCACGCCGTTTGCGTCAGCCATTTTTGCCTTGCCTTTGCTGATCGGCTTGCTGGTCTGGCGCGCGTGGCAAACCCGCCGACAAGGTCGGGAAGTTCCTCTCACCGAACGTGTGTTGTTGTTGCTGACCGTCTTCAGTCTGTTTTCTGTCTTGCGCGCATTTCTGAATGTCACGACGACGGGACCATACACGCCATTTTTCTTGCCGGTGTTGATCGTTGTCTATTTGTATTTGCTCTTTCGCGTGACGTTGGCATTTTTGGCCAAACCGGAAGCCGTACGTCCGGTCGCGCAAAAAGTCGCCATGGTGCTGGTGGGGGGGCTGGTGCTGGGCATGGCGGCGAATTCCGCCCGGCGCTTTCGCAGCGTGAATACCTTCGCGGTTAGTTCGGCGCGCGGCAGTTTTCTGACCTTGCCGGAAATCGGCGAACCGTTGTCCGCCGCCATTCGCTATGCCGAGCAGCACACCAAACCCGGCGAATATGTGCTGGCTTTGCCGGTCGCCACGACCATCAATTTTATGGCGGCGCGGCCTTACCCCTTACGCGAAGAGATTGTCCATCCAGGATTTCTGACCGACGAAAAAGAAATCGAAGCCATTGAACGCATTCGCGCACGACAAGTCCCCTTGATCCTCGTCACCAATCTAATCACGTCAGAATTTCGCGACCGTGTGTTTGGCGCAGATTACAACCAGGAGCTGATGCGCTGGATCACAGAGCATTACCACGTCACGGCGCGCTTTGAATCAAACGTTCGTCAGGGCGCGAATTTCAATCGCGAACCGTTTTTCATCCTCGCCTACGAACGCAATCAATAACACGTCAACCGCGTTCAGGCGGTTTTCACTGGCGGAATTGAATAGGTGACGGTGGCGTGTGCGACGGGTTCTTCATCGCCCTCG
>JAEUQO010000237.1 GCA_016789605.1 Acidobacteriota bacterium | reverse complement strand
CTGACGATTCCGGCGACGGCACAAACCGTGCTCGGCAACGTGACGGTGATCAACCAGACGGCACAAGCGGGCTTCCTGACGCTCTATCCCGACGGAGTCACGTTACCGCTCGCGGCGAACATGATCTACTTCCCGGGTCAGGTTCTGTCGAACGCGTTTGTGGTCGGTTTGAACGCAGGCACAGGCCAGTACCGTATCTTCGCCGAACGCACGCTCGACGCCATCGTAGACGTCTCCGGCTATTTCGCGCCGTAAGGTGAGTGGCGACCTGCGAGCGTCGTCAGACCGGCGCTCGCAGGCGGCCGTTTTCAGCCAAAGCTTTCCACCATCAACGAATCGCTTTTGTTGCGATCAATTTGGGACCACACCGGCCAGCAGCCATCGGCGGAGACTGTCAAACCGTCAGTTTCTTCTTCCCCGAACACAGCAATAGGCATGGCCCGTCCGGCGGCAAAGCTGAAAATTTGACCTTTTGCCGATCTGTCCCTTTGCGTTGAAACGGTTCTCTACGTTTTCCTCTCAATGAACCTGCCAGTTCCCTTTTCCCCTTTTCTGGGCTAGGTTTGGCCCCCTACAAATTAAACCTGCTTGTTATCAATCGGTTGGACGTGCAGCGGATTTAGAGCGCGGCGACTTATCGTAGCGCTCCAAATCTGCTGCACGCCAACCTGACCGATCGGAACGGGCAATGGAAACTTTACTTCGCGGACAACGCGGGGACGGATGTCGGCACGATTGCGGACGGCCGGACGTTGCGATCGTGCCGACCATTTTATGGTCAATTCGACCGTCGTCACCGGCAAAGGCTTGCGGCAACTGAAATGAAAAACAAACTCATGAAACACTTTGGTCTCACTCGTCGCAATTTCTCATTGGCTTTGTGTTTGGGAGCAGTCGTCTTGTTTTCGGGCGGGGCGCTGTGGCCGAACGCACGCGGCACGAGCGCTGCGGCTCAGGCGCGACCGACTCCGCCGCCACGGCAACCAGCACAAACGGCGGCACAATCCGCCGCGCCGAACTCACCGGCGACAACCTTCACCGTGTCGAACACCGACGACAGTGGCGCGGGTTCGTTGCGCCAGGCCATTCTTGATGCCAATGGGTCGGCGGGGGCGGACACCATCAACTTCACCGTCACGGGCACAATCAATCTGGCGAGCGCGCTGCCCGGCATCCAGGGAGACGTGACGATTACCGGCCCCGGCGCACAGTTGCTGACGGTACGGCGCGCCACGGGCGGCAATTACCGCATCTTCACCATCTTCACCACCATTACCGCCAGCCTGAGCGGGATGACGATCACAAATGGCGATAACAACCTCGGTTTCGGGGGCGGCGTTCGCAACGATGGTACGTTGACGATGACGGACTGTGTCGTCAGCGACAGCCGCGGCGGCGGCGGGGGCGGCATTTACAATACCAGCACGCTGACCTTGACGAATTGCCAGGTCAGCGGCAATACGGCTAACAGCCGTGGCGGCGGCATTCTCAACGTGGGCACGCTCACGATGACCGGATGCGCGCTCGCCAACAACACAGTCAACGGCTCGAACACCGGCGGCGGGATCGAAAGCGCAGGCACGTTGTTGACGATGCTCAACTCCACACTCAGCGGCAACAGCGCACCGAACGCTGGCGGTTTCAACGGCGGCGGCCTGTGGACGAACAATGACACGACCATCACCAATTGCACCATCGCCAACAACGCAGCGACGGGCACGGACAGTGCGGGCGGATTGCGGCGCGCAGCCAACACCACAACCATCGTCAACACCATCATCGCCGCCAACCAGAACAACGCCACCGTACCGGATGTGACTGCCAACGGCGACACCGGAATCACTTCGAACGGTTTCAACCTGATCGGCAACGTCGGCGCACTCGGCAGCCTGTTCAATCAAACAGGCGACCAGACGGGTACGGGCGCCAATCCGCTCAACCCGGTCATCGGCATACTGGGCGCGAATGGCGGCACGACGTCAACGCAGGCGCTGCTGCCCGGCTCTCCGGCCATTAACGCGGGTACGAATAGCGGCGCGCCCGCGACCGATCAACGCGGCATCGCGCGTGTCGGGACGACAGACATCGGCGCGTTCGAATCGCGCGGCTTCACGCTGGCCATTGCCAGCGGCAGTCCGCAATCCACCGCCGTCAATACGACCTTCGCCAATCCGCTGACGGTCGCGGTCAGCAGCGATTCCAGCGAACCGGTCAACGGAGGGTTGATCACCTTCACGCCGCCGGGCGGGGGAGCAAGCGCCACGCTCAACGGCAATCCGGCAATCATCGCCGGAGGACAGGCAGGCGTCTCCGCCACGGCGAATGCCACAGTTGGCGCATATCAAGTGACGGCGACGGCGAATGGCGCAACCGGCAGCGCCGTATTTAATCTGACAAATATCACCTGCCCGAACATCACCATCACGCCGACGTCATTGCCCACGATCACGAGCTTCACTTTCCAAAGCCAGCTATTAACAGCCGACGGTGGCGCGTCACCTTATGCGTTCAGCATCAGCGCGGGCAACCTGCCTGCGGGCTTGACGCTCGCGGAGGACGGGCTGCTTTCGGGCGCGCCCACTACGTCCGGCACGTTCAACTTCACCGTGCGAGCGACCGACATCAATTCCTGCTTTGGCGAGCAGGCTTATACCCTGATGGTCGCGGCCAATCCGGGCTTGCAGTTCTATCCACTGGCGAAACCGATTCGCTTGCTCGATTCGCGCGCAGGCCAGGGCAATTGCGATAACGTGAACGCGCCGATTGCGGCGGGTGGTTCGATCACGACTTTGGCCAGAACGACTTGCGAAGGAATTACGATTCCGGCAGCGGCCCAGGCCATCGTCGGCAACATCACCGTCATCAACCAATCAGCGCAAGCGGGCTTCCTGACGCTGTACCCGAATGGCGTTCCGCTACCGCTGGCAGCCAACATGATCTACGGGCCGAACGGGATTCTCGCCAACAACTTCACCGTGGGCCTCAGCGCCAACGGCGAATTCAACATCTTCGGCGAACGCACCATTGACGTGATCGTAGACGTCAGCGGTTATTTCGCGCCTCCGGGCGCGGGCGGTTTGTACTATCACCCGCTCTCGAAACCAATTCGCTTGACGGACACACGGCCAGCGCAAGGCAAC
>JAEUQO010000222.1 GCA_016789605.1 Acidobacteriota bacterium | reverse complement strand
CCGCCGATACCGATCAAGCTGAAAATCAGAATGATGGCGACTTTGTAAATCGGGAATCCGACCAGAAAGCCGAAATAGAGAATGATGATGACAGCGATAAAGGCTTCCAGGATAAGGATGAATTTGCCTTGCGTGACCAGATAGGTTTTGCAGGTTTCGTAAATCAGCTCGGAGATTTCGAGCATGGATTTATGAACGGCAAGTTTTTTGAGTTGGGTATAGATCAACAACCCGAAGACCATGCCCAGCAGGGACACGGCAATACCGACCAGCAAAAGTGTGCGGCCATTGGTGCCGCCCATGAACGAAACCTGCGACAGATCGGGCAGTTTCAGGTTGGCTTCGCCGCCCGGTCTGTGAGCCGGTTCCTGGGCTAAGGCGGACATCGCGCTAACCGCGACGACAGACACGCCTGCCGCCAGCTTTACGATTGGGTTGATAATTTGCGGTACGCGCTTCTGCAGGCAGAGGGACGCGAAAAGGCAGATGCCTAAAACGAGAAGGAGCATAACGATTGAATTCCTTTTCAGCTTAATTGATGTCGTGACAGGTACTGCGAGAGCGCGGATTATAGACAAAGCTCATACAGTTGCAAAGTCTGAAATGCCAGAATTTACGGGCATTTGCGCGCGTCTTGGCACTGCCAGGTGGCTGTTTGGTCATACAAAGATGGTCGCCAGCACCGATTGTTGCCACTCTGATTGAGACGCGGAAAAGACCTGGACAGCGGCGAGCAACTTCTGTCGGCATAGACGTTCATGCGCTGTTGGTCGCTGTGTTGTAATTCAATCGGTTCGTGCTAAAGTTTGGGCGAAACCCATAAAACCAAGAGGAATTTGAAGATGCATCGCCGTACCAGATGGTTTTGTTTTGTGTTGGCAGTTGTTGTGGCGGTCAGTTCTTGCCTGCCGGTCGCGACTTTTGCCCAGAGCGGACGTGGCCGCCAGCCAACGACACCGCCTCCGCAGCCCAAGCCGACCACCAATCCCAATTTGCCGAAAACGACTGTGTTGGGCGTTCCCGAAGGCGGCAAGCTGGTGCGGCATGACGTAGATGGCACGACCTCGCGCTTTATTTTGCGCAATGGAATGACGGTCATTTTGCGCGAAAAGCATTCGTTGCCACTGGTTGCCGTAAATATCAGTGTCAAAGTCGGCACGGTGAATGAACCCGATGGGCAGGAAGGCATCGCGCGATTGGTGCAACAGGCGATTTTGCGCGGTTCGTCCAAACGCGCAGGCGCAGCCATCGAACAGGAAGTCGCTCGCCAGGGCGGAGAGTTTCACGCCGAAACGCGCGCCGATCTGACTTCGTTCAATCTGATCGCCCCGGCTGAAAGCTATCAGGCGATGGCAGAACTGCTGGGCGATTTGATCGTCAACCCCGCTTTTCAAGCCGACGAGTTGCGAAAAGCCGCACAACTGGTGATGTTGGCCAGCAAACGCGCCCAGGATGACGCCGAAACCCAGACGAGGGAAAAACTCTATTCGGCGGCCTTCACCGCTAACCGTTTGAAACGCGGCAGCGCCGTTTCAGAATCGTTTTTACAATCCGTCACACGCGAACAAGTCCAGGCGTTCTATCAAAGCTTTTATCATCCCGAAAATACGGTGGTGACGATTGTCGGCGATGTTTTCACGATTCCGGCCATCGGGCAGATGCAACTGAATTTCGGCAATTACACCAAGGCAAAAGCTGCGGCGGCGGTTGCACCAAAACCGGAAGCCCGCCCGGCAGCACAGCGTCCGGCTACAACGCCAGTCGCCGAAGCCAAAGGCAATGCCAATGCCAATGCTAAATCGGTGGCTCCGTCAGTCCCATCTGCAACCACCCCGGCAACACCAACAGCAAAACCATCCGCAGAGACAACTGCCGTCGCCGAACCCGCTGCGCCTGCGCTGAACCTTTCGCCGCAAAATCCCGAAGAATCCGCGCAAGACAAATTGCGTTACGGGCACGCGCGCGCCGATATCGGCAACAGTTGGGTGACGATTGGTTATCGTGTGCCTGCGCCCAAGGCCGACAAAGACAGTCTGAAAGAAGCTGCGACCTTGCAAATGCTGGGAGCCGCGCTTGGGTTGGGCAATGGCTCGCGTTTGTGGCAGGGATTGCGCGAAGGGCAATCTTCGCGCGACAAAACCAGCGTCGTTTTTGGCGTTGAGGCCGCGTATCAAGCCTTGCCGGGGACGGGATTGCTGACGGCTCGTTTGTTGGTTGATCCGTTGCGTATTGACCGCGCCGAAGCTGAGTTCTTTCGCGAAATCGAGCGGTTTCGCCGCGAATTGATTGCCGACGCCGAATTGCAGCGCGCACGTGCGATGCTCGAAAAACAGCAACTCAATGCTCTGGCAGAGCTAAGCGACGAAGCGAATGCGCTGGCCTGGTACCACGCGCGACTCGGAGATTACCGGTTGTTTGATAGCGCGCCTGCGCGTTGGCGCGCAGTCACCGCCGCTGACATCCAACAAGCAGCAGCGAAACACCTGACGCTGCCCAATGTCACCGTCAGCGAATTGGAAGGCCGCACCGCCACCCAGCGCACCTTCACGCCGGAAAAGTTTGCGGAACTGATCGTGACGTTTGACGCCCGCACGGCACAGCCGCTCAAACCCGAAGACGTCAAACCCGCCGCTGTGCTCAAAACCTTTGCCCAAGGTCCGGAGCGAAACCCGGTGAGCGAAGGTCAAAACATCAATGTTTCGGTACCGCCGTTGCCGATTCGGGATTTTTCGTTATTGCGCGGACCGCGCGCTTATGTGCGCGAAGACAAATCGCGCGGCACTTTGTCGGTCGGCGTCTTTTTCCAGGGCGGTCGTTTGATCGAAGAGCCGGCAACTGCGGGCACAACCGAATTGATGTTGCGGTTGATGATGAAAAGCACGACCTCGCGCAAAGCAGATCTGATCGCGCTCGAACTGGAAAGCTATGGCGGGGAATTGCAACTGGTCAATGAACCGGACTTTTTTGGCTTTACGCTGGATGTGCTGTCGCGCAACGCCGAACCGTCGGTCAAATTGCTGCTCGACCTGATCGAAAATCCGTTTTTTGACAAAGACGAATTGGGCAAAGAACGTGCTGCTTTGTTGGCGCGGCAGTTTCAGCAAAATGACGATGATCAAGCGCGTTCACAAGAATTGTTTTGGACGTCGCTCTATCCCGGGCATCCATACGGTTTGCCGCGCTTCGGATTGGCTGATGCCGTCAAAGCCATAGATGTGGAAAAGCTGGAAGCCTGGCATGCCAAAACCGTATTGCGTCAGTATCCGTTGGTTGTGCTGGTCGGCGACACAGACGGCTCTTCGCTGGTGTCGCGCATTTTTTCTGAAGGTTTGAAACGCGGCGAACTGGACAAATCGCTGAAGGTGAATTTGCCCGTGTCTTCGATTCCGCCGCAGGAACAGGCCGAACCACACGGTCGGCAATTGACCACGCAAACAACCGGCTTTCGCGTTTTGGGACAACAGCTTGCCAACGCCAACGATTACAACGTGTTGACCATGCTTGGCACCTTGGCGGCGGCAAGTAAATTGCGCGCAGAACTGCGCGACAAACAAACGCTGGCCGAAGACGTGCGGCTGACCTTTGAGCCGCGTCTGGCATCAGGAGCTTTTTTTGCGCAATTTGCGTCGTTGCCGGAAAACGACGCGCGCAGCCGCGAAGCCGTGCAAGCCGGTTGGCAAAGTTTGATTTCGACGCCGCCGACTGATGACGAATTTGAAGCTGGTCGCAACGCCGCCATTGGTCGTTACGCCATCCGGTTGCAGACGCATCCGGCCCGGTTGTTGGAATATTCGCGCGCAGTCATTTTCGGACGCAAACCGACGGACATTGAAACGCAGCCCGACGCCATTCGCGCCGTGAAAAAGGCTGATTTGAAACGCGTGGCGGAAAATGTCTTCAAACCGAATCAGGCGGGACGCGGTTTGGTGCGTGCCACTCGTACTGGCAAGGAATAGCAAAACCTGCGGCCGGAACGCACAATTTGTTTTTTTCGCGGGCTGCTGCGTATAATCGCGGCTCACTTCCCAACGATTCGCTCGCACGCAAAGTTACGTTATGAACATCTTTCAGTTCACTCGCGAATTGATGGAAATCGAGTCCATCTCGTGGAACGAAGGTGCGGCTGGCCGCTGGCTGCGCGATTATCTGGCGGACGCCGGATTTGACGTCGTGACGCAGCCGGTTAGTGATGACCGGGTCAACGTATACGCAAGTCTGGGTGATCCGCTGGTGACATTTTCATCACACATGGATACGGTGCCGCCGTTTATCGGCTATACCGATGACGAACAGAACATCTATGGACGCGGTGCCTGCGATGCTAAAGGCGTGATTGCGGCTCAGGTGTTTGCCGCGCAGCAATTGAAAGCCGAAGGGAAGACCAACATCGGATTGTTGTACGTCGTTGGCGAAGAAGACGGCAGCGACGGAGCCAACGTCGCCAACGAGATTGCCAATCGCAACAAGTTTTTGATCAACGGCGAACCGACGGAAAGCCAGCAAGCCATCGCCACCAAAGGCGCGTTGCGCGTTGTGCTGGAAACGCACGGCAAAACGGCGCACTCGGCCTATCCCGAACTGGGAGATTCGGCCATCGAAAAGCTGCTGGACATTTTGGCTGATGTGCGACGGGCGAATTGGCCTGCGAGCGCGGAACTGGGCGCGACAACTTACAACATCGGAACCATCAGCGGCGGACGCCGCGCGAATGTCGTGCCCGATTTTGCCGCCAGCGAATTGATGTTTCGTACGGTGAACCAGCCGGACGAACTTTACGAAATGATCGTTGAACTGGTTGCCGGGCGCGCCGAAATCAAACGCGGGTTTTCTTTGCCGCCGATTCATACGCATACGGTGAAGGGCATCGATATCCCGACCAGCGTCGTGCGGTTTGGCACGGACATCCCCTGTCTGACGAACTGGGGGACACCGATGCTTTTCGGCCCTGGTTCGATTCACGACGCGCATACCGCGCACGAATACATTCGCAAACAGGATTTATTGAATGCGGTTGACACTTACGCGCAAATGGCGCGGACGCTGTTGGCCGAAACTTGAGCACTACATTCCAACTGAGACGGAGCTGAAGACACCATGCCGACTGCAAAATTCACATCTGAACCCGGAACTCCCGAATATCAGGCGTCTGAATGGTTGATGACCATTCACAACGCATATCGCGAAATTGATCACGCCATTGCCAAATCACCCAACCCGGCGGAATTCATTGAACGGTTGAAAGAACGTGTGCGGCGCGATTACGAACAGAATCGCGAACAGATGGGCTGGAGCGAACGCACGCGCGACGTGGCAGAACGTTCGCTGAATGTGGTGTTGGAGACGCTGAAACTTCCCAACTTGTAAGAACAAGTGCGGTAAAGGCTGAGCGACATCTGTGTACGCAGTTCAGCCTTTACCTTAATCAGAACACGCGACATTGGTACACGGTAAAGTCAGGACGCCAAGATTCATCGGAATGTTTAAGCGTCGCGTGTTCTGATGACGGCTGTTACGATTTTGATTCGCTACGCTCAATCCTGCCGTTTCCACTCGCCAGACTTTCCGCCGAGTTTTCGTTCCAGGCGGATGTCGCCGATGACCATTCCTTTATCAACTGCCTTGCACATATCGTAGAGCGTCAGGGCCGCGACAGAGACCGCCGTCAAGGCTTCCATCTCGACGCCGGTTTGCGCGCTGGTCGAAGCCGTCGCCCACAGTTGCGCGCCTTCGTCGGTTAACGTGATTCGCACATCGGCATGTGACAACGCCAGCGAATGACAAAGCGGAATCAATTCGGCGGTTCGTTTGGCGGCCATAATGCCAGCCAGCCGGGCAGTTTCCAGGGGATCGCCTTTGGGTGTGCGACGTTCGCGAATGGCGGCGACCGTTTCTGGCGACATGCGCACAAAGCCGCTGGCTTCAGCCGTGCGACCGGTGACGGCCTTGGCGCCGACATCCACCATCTTGATGCGTCCTTCTTCGTCCAGGTGTGAAAGTTGTGGCGTTACAGGTTCAGGCATTGCGCTTTGATTAAGTTGAAATATAGGAAGACAACAGATCGTTTCAGTCACGCAGCAAGATGATTTCCGCCAGTTCGCCTTTCGCCAAATTGGCGCGTTCTTCCGGCACGACGATCAAACAATCCGCATTCATAAAAGCCACCAGGTCTGATGACCCGCTCCATTTCAGTGGCGTGACTTCAGCGCGCCCGTTGTTGATGTTCAAGCGACCGGGTTGATGGCTGCGACGTGGCGGAGCGCCTTTGACTGATTTGGTGACGTGCGCGTAAGCACGCGGCAGGTGCAATTCTTTGATGCCTTGCATTTGCAGCAGCGCCGGACGCGCAAACAAGTGAAAGGACACGGCGACCGAAACCGGATTGCCCGGCAGGCCAAAAATGATTTTTTCACCGTGTTTGGCAAACACGGTGGGTTTACCCGGATGCATAGCGACTTTTTCGACAAGTACCTCCGCGCCAAGTTCCTTGAGCGCAGGTTTGACCAGATCGTAATCTCCCATCGAGACCCCGCCAGACAGCATTACGAGGTCAGCTCGTTGCAATCCCGCAGCGATTGCTTCACAGGTTGCGGCAAAATCATCAGGCACAATGCCGCTGTGAATGATTTCAGCGCCCGCTGCTTGCGCATATCCGGCCAGCGAATACGTATTGGAGTTCCGGATTTGCGCCGGGCCGGGCGTGGTTTCAACCGCGACCAATTCGCTGCCGGTTGAGAGCAACGCAACAGCCGGACGTTGCGAAACGGTGAGCCGTGCATAACCAAAACTGGCCAGCACGGCTGCGACTGCGGGCGTAATGCGCGTGCCCGCATTAACCATCACATCTCCGGCGCGGGCTTCGATACCGCGCGGCGTGATGAACTGTCCCGGCTGAACAGGTTTTTGCAGTTCGATCCAGCCGTCGTTGCTGACCTGAATGACTTCGATTTGTTGTACGGCATCAGCGCCTGCGGGAACGGGCGCGCCGGTCATAATGCGTACGGCTTGGCCACCCGCGAGCGTTTCGGCAAACGCAAACCCGGCAGCGGCTTCGCCTACGTCGCGTAAGCGTATGGGCTGGGTTTCGCTGGCATACGCCGTGTCTGCCGCTTTGAGCGCATAACCGTCCATGCGAGCACGATCAAACGGCGGCAGGTCCAAGTCAGAAACGGCGTCAACGCGCAGCGCGCGTCCGATTGCTTCGGTTAAAGAGATATCCGTCTGAGCAAGCAGCGGTATGTTGGCCAGGATGATTGCGAGTGCGTCTTCGATCCGCAGCATATTGTCATCGGAGAGGAGAGTGCCTAAAGACAGAAAAGCCGCTCGCGGAAACGAGCGGCTAATAAAGATTTTAGTTATTACTGCGCTTTTATGATGGCGGAGCCGACGGGACTCGAACCCGCGACCTCCGACGTGACAGGCCGGCGTTCTAACCAACTGAACTACGACTCCGCATTTTCAAACGTCGCTCTCTTCGGTGATAGGCACGGTGGGGCTCGAACCCACAACCTTCACCTTGTAAGGGTGACCGTCTACCATTGACTGTACGTGCCTGAACCCTTGCGAGCGAGGGCACATCTTACAGACCGCCCCCCTATGTGTCAACCGGGTGCATAGCTTTGCGTGAAATTTCTGATGGGCTATACTCGCGTGCGTTTGCTACCCCAATCCCGCTGCACAAGGAAGCCCTTTCATGCTGTATCGCCGTCATTCCTTTTCGCGCACTCAATTTGCCAGTTTGTTGCTCGTGTTGCTGCTCGGTTTGTGGCCGAGCGCGGCTCCCTTGTTTGGCCAGGACCCTGAGAAACAAGAGAAGCAGGACCCGGGTTTGATCTTGCGCGTAGACACAGATTTGGTTTCCCTGGATGTTTCTGTCTCAGATCGCACGGGACAACGCAGCACACAAACGTTACGGGCAGAAGATTTCGTCGTTTATGAGAATGGGGTGCGGCAAAAGATCACCAGCTTTTCCGCCACCAACATGCCGTTCAACGTCGTGTTGTTGTTGGATACTTCGGGCAGCACGCGCGACGACCTGGCACTGATGCGCAATGCAGCGCGGCGGTTTTTTGATGAATTGCGCCCACGCGATCGCATCGCCATCATCCAGTTCAATCGGCAGGTCGAACTGCTTGAAGACTTGACCGAAGACCGCACGAAACTAGAAGCGGCCTTGGATTTGCTCAAGCCCGGCACGGGCACTTCTTTCTACGATGCGTTGCAACTTTCTCTCGACGAAGTCTTTAAACAAGCCGTTGGGCGCAAGGCGATTATTGCGCTGACTGATGGGGTGGATTCGTACGGGCCGACGACGTATGAGCGCATTTTGCCTGCGCTCGAACGAAATAACGCGAGCGGTTACTTTCTGGAGTTGGACACAGAGGCGTTTACCGAAGGCAAGATGATGCGCGATTGTCTGGACGATAATCATTTCGAATTTTCGGTGAAGCAGCTCAAAAAGTATCAAAAGGAATTTGTGCGAGGCGGCGACGGCCCTTTTGTTGAGAGACACTGTTTGCTGTCGCGCATGGAGCGAATGCAAATCAATCGCCGATTGTATGAAGCAGCGCGGCGCGAATTGCGACAGCTGGCCGAACAAACGGGCGGCCACGTGTATCCGGTTAAACAGCTACAACAACTCGATCCGGCCTATGCGCAAATCGCTGCGGAATTGCGTTCACAATATTCGCTGGCCTATTACCCTTCCAACGAAAAACACGATGGCAAATGGCGGACAGTGCGCGTAGAGGTGAAACAACCCGGATTGGTGGCACGCACGCGTCCTGGCTATCGCGCGCCCAAAGACTGATTGGCCGCGCGTTTGCGCCGTTCTGCTTCTACTACATCCAAGAGACTTGCCTTGCGACAAACACCTGACGAAACCGAATTTCCTTCTCTGCGCGAACGCGTCGCAGATTCTCCGTTTGCGTCCGTTCTCGGATTTGAACCAATTGCTGCCGCACCCGGCGAAGTGCAACTGCGATTGCCGTTTTCCGAAAAGCTGCTGCAATCTTTGGGACGAGTACACGGCGGGGTGCTGTTTAGCTTGGCGGATCACGCCTCGGGCTGGGCTGCCTATTCGACCTTGGCTGAAGACGAGCGTTGCGCGACGCTCGAAATGAAGATCAATTACATCGCTGCTGTGCATGACGAAGATTGCCTTGCCGTTGCTCGCGTCATACACAAAGGACGCACCAGCGTAGTTGTCGAAGCAGAGATCAACACTGTTGCTGGACGCCTGGTTGCCAAAACTCTGGCCACATTTATTGTGCTGAAAAGGCCCGTCTAAAAGACTTCTTACCTTTTTCTGTTTGCGCCGCACCAAATCGTCAATCGCTCCTCACCGATTGGTATGAGCGGATGGTCGTTTTCGGCCAATTGAGCTCGCCTCACCGTTTTCGCAAAAACTAAAACCCTACTATTTGCTTGTTTTAGCGCTGTCTGCGCGCGTGACTGCGACCGTGGCACAAAGCTTGTTATGCATATGTGCGTCCTCGCAGAAGACGAGGAAAAAGGCTGGGGACAACGAATGAAAAGAGACCCAGCAGGAGAAGTCGAGGGAGGAGTAACAAGTTCTTTGAGTTCGGCGCGCTGAGGGGAGCAAGGGGGTATTTCGGAGCCGCAGGCTGTCTGCGTGTCTTTGGAAGTCTCTGATGCGCGTCCGTAATTTTCCCGCCAGCCGCTCGCAGGTTGTTCCGGGAATCAACGCCGCGTGGTTGAATGTAAAGGGGGCTGAAAGATTTCTTTCAGCGTTTGACCACGCGGCGTTTCTTTTTGCTGCCGACACTCGATTCATCAGCCTATTCATACCGCACGTATTCGCTTACCGGACAAGTCATTCAACTCTACCAAATCAGCAAGCGAGAAATTTTCTGGCGAGGTTTGTTCTGACTGCGCTATGCTTCGCCCGCCGCAAAATTTCGTAGTCACTGCAAACCAAAATTTCTCTGTCAATCAGGAGGCCGAACATGTACCGCCCAAGATCCTTGTTCTTGCTGATCGTTGTGTTGGTGATCGCGTGTGCAAACTTTGCCTGGGCGCAACAGCGCGGAGGGCTTGAGGGCATGAAACGCGATCTGGATTTGGGAACGGCGCAACACACGCTTTACGGCGATTTCAAGGTTGATAGCAGCAAAGCCAGCGGCAGTAAAAGCACGACTTTTCAGGTGGTGCTTTACAACCAGCAAGGACAGCCTTTTGGGCGACAGAGCATCACGCCTAACGGACGGTATTTCTTTAACAACATCAATAACGGCGAATATCAGCTTGTGATCGAAATGGAAGGCGCGGAAATCTCTCGCCAGCCGGTGCGCGTTTTTTCGATTTACCGCAACGAATTCAAGCACGACGTTGAATTGGAATGGCGCGAGAATGCCGTCACAGCCAAGGCCAATACCGGAATTGTTTCTGCCGCAGACGCGTATGCGCGCTCTAGCGCAAACCAAAAACTGTTTGAGAAAGCGCAAGATTCCATCGCCAAAAAAGATCAAAAACAAGCCGTCACCTTGCTTGGGCAAATCGTCAATGCTGACGCACAGGATTATCAGGCTTGGGTGACGTTGGGGCTGCTGTATTTTGTGCAGGAAAAACATGGTGATGCGGAGAAAGCTTTTCGCAGCGCGTTGACTGCAAAAGGAGATTTCAAACCGGCTCTGCTCAATTTGGGAAAAGCGCAAATGGCGCAAAAGAGTTTTGACCTCGCCATTGAAACGCTGACCAAAGCCGTAGAAGCCGATCCGAAATCAGCAGAAGCGAACTATTTATTGGGCGAGTCCTACCTGCAAATTAAAAAAGGGTCTAAGGCGGTGGGATATCTGAACGAAGCTATCAAACTGGACCCCATTGGCATGGCTGATGCACATTTACGCTTGGGGATGTTGTATCGTGGGGCTGGGTTAAAAGAGAAGGCCGTCGCCGAATTTGAACAATTTCTTGCGAAGCGCCCAGATTCTCCCGAAAAGGAGAAAATTCAACAATACATCACCGAAAACAAGCCCAAATAACGAACGTCCCCGATTTTTGAACCAATGTTAGGCCTGTAAGGCTTGTTTCAGTATGCAGATAAACTGAAACCGGATATTTCTGCTTGGCGTCTAACCTTGTTTGTCTGGCGGGGTTGAAAATTTTGTACTAAATCCGAAAATTTGAATCCTAGATCAGTCTCTGGTCTAGGATTTTCTATTTTGATTCACTCCTTTAGCTTTCTCTAAGCGCAAGTGTACAATTACTTTAACTGGATAGCTGGATGGGCGGTTGCTGAGCAGGCAAGTATCCACTGAATCGGCATATGTTTTGCCTTGAATGAATTGGCTTTATCTCTTCAATTCAAAAAAGCAGAAGCAAACGATATAAGAACGCACCTGACTCATTGACTAAAAGAACTGTTCAAGGCCTCAGAGGCCTGCGTATGATTTCGAACAGTTCACAAGATGTAAGTTTCCATCAGCACGAGCACCAGACTTGCATAGTTGCTTTCAGTGCAGTCATACACTAAGGCAAGCCGATAGTTCCTACGATCTGGGAATTACAAACTGTGGCCGCTCCCCGGCTGCAACACAAAACCTACCAGGAGGGCATATGTCGCATACACGAAGTTTCTGGAGAAGCTGTTTGCTGCTGACCGTGTTATTGCTGGGCACGAGCGTAGCATTGGGACAAGCTTCTTCGCTTTCAGGTACTGTCCTTGATCCGCAGGGCAATGCCATCGCGGGCGCAACCGTGATTGCCACGAACGTGGCAACGGCTGCCTCTCGTACCGCGATCAGTTCCAAGGATGGAGCCTATCAGATTCCACAACTCGCCCCAGGTGTGTACACCGTTCGCGCTGAAGCCCAGGGCTTCAAAGCGATTGTCCAGGAGGATGTACGCCTGGCCGTGAGCCTCGCGGTCACACTCAATATTTCGTTCAAAGAAGTTGGTGCCGTGAGTGACACCGTGACGGTGCAAGGTGGGGAATCCATCATCAATACTTCGGATGCGACAGTTGGGAACAACTTCAACGAGCGCCAGATTCGTCAGTTGCCGCTCGAAGGCCGTAACGTCGCCAGTTTGCTGGCCGCCCAACCCGGTGTGGTTTTCATTGGCAACACGGATGCGTCAGGTGGTACGACCGACCAACGTAACGGTTCGGTCAACGGTGGCAAAAGCGACCAGGCCAATGTGACGCTCGACGGCGTGGACGTGAACGACCAACAGAACGGGTTTGCGTTCAACAGTGTGCTGCGTGTGACGCTGGATGCGGTGCAGGAGTTCCGCGTGACGACCACGAACCCGAATGCCGATCAGGGCCGTTCGTCCGGCGCGCAGGTTTCGTTGGTGACCAAGAGCGGTTCGAACCAATTCCATGGCTCGCTGTATGAATTTCATCGCAACACGATTACCACGGCGAACGATTGGTTCAACAACGCTGCCGGCAGTTTTAAGGCCACCGATCCGCAAGTGATCGCTGGTAGAGCCAAAGCCGGTGATGATCGTGTGCCGCGTCCCAAACTGATCCGTAACGTGTTTGGTGCCACCATCGGCGGCCCGATTATCAAAGACAAGTTCCTCTTCTTCCTGAATTACGAAGGCCGTCGCGACCGTCGCGAAGACAGCGTGGCGCGTGTGGTTCCTTCGGAAGATTTGCGCAAAGGCATCATCAAATACAATTCGACGGCAGGCGGTGTGAAAAGCCTGACTCCCGATCAGGTCAAAGCGCTTGATCCGGCGGCAATTGGCGTCAACCAGGCTTCTTTGGCCCTCTTCAATCAGTATCCGCTGCCGAATGATGACACGGTCGGTGACGGGTTGAACTATCGCGGTTTCCGTTTCAAAGCGCCGATCAAGTTGGATTGGAACACGTATATCGCGCGTTTCGATTACAACATTTCTGAAAAACACCTGATTTTTGCCCGCGGCAACTTGCAGAATGACAGCGATACCAGTTTGCCGCAGTTCCCGGGCCAGCCGGCGCGATTCACCAACTTGGCCAACAGCAAGGGCTTGGCAGTCGGTTACACGTCACAGCTCACGTCTTCACTGACCAACGTTCTCCGTTACGGTTACACGCGGCAAGGATTGGAAGCCTCTGGCGTGTCCGGGCTCAGCTATGTGACGTTCCGCAACTTGACGCCGATTCAGGCGACGGATGCGCGCAGCAACGGCCGTATCACCCCTGTGCACAACATCATTGATGATGTGACCTGGATCAAAGGTTCGCACTCAATGGGCTTTGGCGCGAACCTGCGCTTTATTCGTAACGCGCGTTTCAACTTTGCAAACTCCTTCCCGTCGGCGGTGGCCAACGTCTCCTGGCTGTTGGGCACGGGCCGCAACTTGCGCCCACCTGACATCGGCGGCGGCGCAGTGGCCTTCACCGATGCGATGATGGGGTTGCTCGGCATCATTTCGCAGGGCAACGCGCAATACAACTTTGACAAAACCGGTAAAGTCCTGGGGGTCGGTGAAGCTGTCCGCCGTGAATTTGGTGCTGATGAGTATGAGTTTTATGGGCAAGATACCTGGCGTGCGCGTTCCAATCTGACGCTGACCGTCGGTTTGCGCTATGGCTTGTATTCGCCGCCGTTTGAAACCCAGGGCAATCAAGTTGCCCCCAACGTTCGTTTGGGCGACTGGTTCAATGAACGCGGCCTCAACGGCAACAAAGGCATTCCTTCGAATGCCGCGCCGGTGATCAGTTTCGATCTGGCTGGGCCGGCCAACGGCAAGCGCGGATTCTATGATTGGGATTACAACAACTTTGCGCCGCGTTTTGCCTTTGCCTGGTCGCCGAAATACAACAACAGCGTGTTGAAAACGATTTTTGGCGGTGACGGCAAATCAGCGATTCGCGGCGGATTCAGCCTCGCTTATGACCGCATCGGCGGTGGGTTGGCGGTGACGTTTGACCAGGCGGGTTCGTTTGGTCTTTCGACCGCGCTGACAAATCCCTCAAGCAGCCTGACAGAAAGAACTGCGCCGCGCTTCACCGGCTTCACCTCGATTCCGGCGAGCGTTCTGCCTGCGCCTCCTGCATCAAACAGCTTCCCGAAGACGTTCCCGAACGCCTTCGCGATCACTTTCGGTTTGGACGACAACATTCGCACGCCGTATTCGATGTCCGCGAACCTCTCGGTTCAGCGCGAGCTCGGCAAGGACATGTCGTTGGAAGTCGCTTACATCGGACGCTTTGGCCGCAAGCTTTTGATCCAGGGAGATCTGGCGCAGCCGGTCAATTTGCTTGATACGCAATCGCAGACTTTCTACTATGACGCTGCCAAGCAGTTGCTTGCCCTCGGTGGCCGCAGCATGGCTCAGATTCCGAAGATCGCCTTCTGGGAAAATATCTTCGGTTCGACCCTGGGTGGCATCACGGCAGCTGATCTTGACGACATCTATTATGGTGACGGCACGCTGCTCAGCGACAACCCGGGTCTTTCTCCGACCACGATTCTGTCGCCGACGCAAATTGCCTACTTCCTCTATACGCAATATTACACGCCTGACTATACCAGCGCCCTCTACGACCTTGATCTGGGCTTTGGCAGCAAGTTTGGCAAGTATGCGTTTTACAATCGTCAGTTTTCCGCCTTGGCGGCGTGGCGTTCCATCGCCCCGTCCAGCTACAACAGCGCGCAGGTCATCTTCCGCAAACGGTTCAGCCAGGGCTTGCAGTTCGATTTCAACTACACCCTGTCAAAATCGTTTGACTGGTCATCAGGCGCTGAACGCAGCGGTTCATTCGGTGGCGGTTTTATCGTGAATTCCTGGAACCCAGGCCAGCGTCGTGCGGTGTCGGATTTCGATATGCGCCATTCGATCAACGCCAACTACGTGTGGGAATTGCCGCTTGGCAAAGGCCGCGCCATCGGTAACAACATCAACAAAGTGGGCGATGCCATCATCGGCGGCTGGCAGTTGAGCGGTATTTATCGCTGGACGTCTGGTCTTCCGATCGGTGTCGGCAACGGTCGTTTCTGGCCGACGAACTGGAACATCACCGGTTTTGCTTCGCGTACCGGCCAATTGCCGACGCAGCGTACAACCAAGAATGCTCCGGCTGCTGCTTCTGGCGGAACGCCTGGTCCGAATATCTTCGCCAGCCCGGCTGATGCGCTCAAATCCTACGATTACACGCAAGTGGGTGAATCCGGCGAACGTAACGGCCTGCGTGGTGATGGCTTCTTCGGTGTTGATTTGGGACTGGGCAAGACCTGGAAGATGCCGTTTGAAGGCCACACGCTGCAATTCCGTTGGGAAGCTTTCAACATCACGAACACGGTTCGTTTCGACGTCAACTCGTTGACGCTTGACCTGGGTTCAGGTCGCGGCAACTTCGGCAAATACTCGACGGCGTTGACCAACCCGCGCGTGATGCAATTCGCTTTGCGCTACGAGTTCTAGTCTCCTAGAAAAAATAGAACTCAATGGCTCAAAAGGCTGGGGACGTGGCAACCGCTACGTTCCCAGCCGATTTTGTTTTTGGGGAAGATTAGCGCTGTGGTTTGACGAATAACTGAAAGGTGAAGGGATACTCGTTCTTGTCGTCGGCTGGTTGTTGCGCTTCGCTTTGTTTTTCCCAAAGGCTTTCCTCAACTGGCGGGAAATACGTATCTGCCGCGACCTCAGCAGCAACGCGCGTCAGATACAACCGCGTCGCCAGCGGCAACGCCTGTTCATAAATCTGCGCGCCGCCAATCACAAAAACCTCCGTTTCGCCGCGCGTTTCTGCCAGCGTTAGAGCGTCTTTTAGTGAAGACACAACCAGACAGCCCGGCGCTGAGAATTCGGCATTGCGGCTGATGACGATCATTTGCCGCCCAGGCAATGGTTTGCCGATAGATTCGTACGTTTTGCGACCGACGATGAGATGATGCCCCATCGTCAGTTCGCGAAATCGCTTCAGGTCGGCAGACAAACGCCAGGGCAATTGATTGTCGCGTCCGATGCCGCGTCGGTTGTCCAGCGCTGCAATCAAGGAGATGTGCAAATGAAAAACAGTTCCTTTCGTTGATCTTATGCCGCGCAAAGTATCACCTGACCGCCTTGCCCGCAATTTGACGCATTGACCCTGCGCCGCCTTGCGCGCAGAATGCCCGCGCAAGCAACATCCATCTCACTCCATAGGAATTGATATGCACAGCAACTCTCGACGCGAATTTTTGCAGGCGGGTCTGGCGGCGTCCGCAGCGTTGCCGCTGTTGGGCACAGAGGGCTTGGCCGCACAAAACAATCCGGCACTGGGCGGCGGAAATTTCAAACTTGGCACCGTGACCTACAATCTGGCCAAAGATTGGGACCTGGTCACGATCATCAAAAATTGCGAACTGACCGGTTTTGAAGCCGTTGAATTGCGCACAACGCATCGCCACGGCGTTGAACCTGCACTGACCAAAGATCAGCGCGCCGAAGTCAAAGCGCGCTTTGCCAATGCCAAAGTGCGGTTGTTGAGTTTGGGCACGGTGTGCGAATTTCACGCGACCGATCAGGCCGTGGTGCGCAAGAACGTAGATGAGTGCAAACGCTTCATCGAATTGGCGCATGACATCGGCGCGCTCGGCGTCAAAGTGCGGCCCAACGGCATTCCCAAAGAAGTGCCCGAAGCGCAAACCATCGCGCAAATCGGCGCCGCGTTGCGCGAATGCGGCGAATTTGCCAAGCCCGCCAACGTGGAAGTCTGGGTCGAAGTGCATGGACGGGATTCCAGCCAACCGGCGCGTATGGCCGGAATGATGCGCGCCGCCAATCACTCGCATGTGGGCATTTGTTGGAATTCAAACCCGGAAGACGTCGCCAACGGTTCGGTCAAAGAAAGCTTTGCCTTGCTCAAACCGTGGTTGCGCAACGCTCACATCAACGAATTGTGGAAAGCGGAATATCCCTGGCGAGAATTGTTCGGCTTGATGAAAGCCGCCGGATACAACCGGTATTGTTTGGCCGAAATTCCCGAAACGGCAGACCCGATTCGCTTGATGCGCTATTACAAAGCATTTTGGCAGGAATTGTGCCGCTAGTCTGGCTGCCCGGGTGGTAATGATGCGGGCGCAATTGTTCTAGCGGAACAGGTCGCGTTCTTTGGCGCGGATGAGTTCTTTGGCGGAACCTTCGCCGCGTTCAAATTTGTATCCGCGCACGACCACGACCGGCAAGCGCGCAGTCTTTTTCATTAGCAACCCGGTGGCAGCGGCCAGTTCATCGGCCACGGCGAAAATCGTGGCGGACAGCTCTTTGCCGTGGTCATCGGTTTGCCCGCGTAAATCCTGCAACGGGTGCAGGCCTGCGACGCCGATGGCGACATTTGTCAGGCCTTCGCGCCAGGCGCGGCCAAACGTGTCGGTGATGATGACGGCGACGTTCAGGTTGAGCAATTCGGCCAAGCGCGTTTTGAGCAACAACGCCGAATCGTCGGGCGCAACGGGCAACAGCGACACCCAGTCCTTGCCGCTGACATTCGAACGATCTACACCAGCGTTTGCGCAAATGAATCCGTGTTTGGTTTCAGTGATCATGACGTGACCGTCCATGCGCACAATGTTGGCGGTTTCGTTCAGGATGACTTCGAGCAAGCGCGGATCGCGCCCTTGCTTGGCGGCGATTTCCTGGGCGAACTCCGATGCTTTGACCGCTTCCAGATTGATCAATCGGCCTTCGGCTTTCGAGACGATTTTTTGCGCGACCACCACGACATCGCCACTTTTTAACGGGGTGATGCTGCTTTCGGCGGCGCGCGCAATCATCCAGCCCAGGTCATCGCCCGGACGGATTTCAGGAATGCCGCGAATCGCTATCAACTGTAAGTCTGCGTTCAAACTGGTTTCTCCCGTTTAGATGAAGGTGAGGGCGCGTATGCTAAGGCTTGCGCAGGTCGTTGACAAGCGCCGCCGATCTGACGCTCGTGCCCATTTCCAATCGTGATCAACCCCCATAATTTTCCCGGAGGCGTTTTATGTTGCAAGCTGGTGGCAAAGGTCTTTTGGCGCTTTGTCTTTTAAGTTTGCTGACTGCTATTGCCAGTGCACAACCGGCAGCGAGCAAACCCGAAATCACATCTTTGTTGGGCGTGAAATACTTCGCGCAAAACGATGACAAAGGCGAAATTGCCAAGGCGCAGGAAAAGCTGGCGGCTGAGCCAAAAAATATCGAATTGCTTATCGCATTGGGGCGCGCACAGGCCAACGTTTGGCGCTATCAAGATGCAATCGCGACATACACGCGCGGGCTGAAACTCGCGCCGACCAACGCCATGCTTTATCGCCATCGCGGACACCGGTACATTTCGACGCGGCAATTTGCCAAGGCCGTCAGCGATTTGAAACGCGCGGCGCAATTGAAAACTGACGATTTCGACATCTGGTATCACCTGGGGCTGGCGCATTACCTGCGCGGAGAATTTGCGCAGGCTGCCGCCGCATACGAAAAATGTTACGCCGTCGCCGAAAAGAATCGCGCGCAAGCCGAAGCTGGCAAAGAAGGCCGCGATGATTCGGTGATTGCCATTTCAGATTGGCTGTATATGACTTACCGGCGGTTGAAAAAAGACGATGCGGCGGCACAGGTATTGGCGAAAATTACGCCGCAAATGTCGGTCAAGGAAAACAAGTCGTATTACGACCGCTTGTTGCTTTACAAAGGACTGCGCCAGGAAACGGATTTGGTCAACGTCGAGAAGGCGACTGATCTGGAGATTGCAACGGTTGGTTATGGGCTGGGGAATTGGCACTTGTACAACGGGCGTCCGGCGCAAGCCGAAGAGCTCTTTCGCAAGATTGTGAGCGGCAAATATTGGCCTGCGTTTGGGTTTATCGCGGCAGAAGCCGAACTGGCGCGCAAGAAATAGCACTCACAAGAAGTGCCGTTTGCTTGTCGAAGCTGAAAACGCCGAAGACACTTGCTGACAACAGCACTCGTCTTCGGCGTTGTTTTTTGTCCGGGGTTACGCGGCAGCCGCCGGTTCTGCGGCATCCAGCGCGTTTTCATTCACCGGCAACGCCAGTGCGCTGAGCGCCAAAAGCACCAGGGCGATCCACAGCAAATCCGACAACAGCAAATGGACAAGCTGCAACCAGATGGGCGCGTGCAACAGCAGATTGACCACGCCCGCAACCAACTGCACACCGATCAAGGTGACGACTCCTTGCGCGATTTGTTTGGTGACCGGATTTTGCCGCCAGGCGCTGACGGCGCGCGCCGTGTAAATCAACAGCGCACTAACCACCAGCGAAATGGCCGGATGGATAATGCGCAACCGCGTCAGTTGATGCGCCAGCGGAGAAAAATCCTGTTGCAAGCCTTCCGCCAGCGAAGTGGCGGGAAACAGCGTTGCGCCCAACGCGGACACTGCGCCGCTGACGCCCAATAGCAACGTCGCCAGCAATGCGGTCAGCAAGACTTTGACCACGGGACCGCGTTCGCGCCATTGCACGCGCGCGCCGGTGGTCGCCGCCCACGCCGTAAAAGTCAGCATGGCGACCAGCACAAAGGTGTTGATCAAATGTCCTGACATCCAGACTGCGCGCCACATGGATTTGTTTTCGGCGACGTATTCGAGCAGTACCAGTCCTGCGCCAACCAAGGCCTCAGTCAGCATGAAAACCAGTGTCAACAATGCTCCCAGGCGTTCGTGCCGTCCGCGCGCAAACGTGCGCCACGCCCAGATGAACAAACCGACCACCAACAGCAATGCCACACCGCTGGTCAACCGATGCGAAAACTCGACCAGCGTTTTGATGGTGGGCGATTGCGGAATGACTTCGCCGTTGCAAAGCGGCCAATGACTGCCACAGCCTGCGCCAGAACCGCTGGCGCGCACATATGCGCCCCAAACGATAACCAACAGGTTCACCGCCAGCACAAACCAGGCGTATTTTGCGAACCGGGAAAGTTTCATATCAGACCTCGCAATGAAAAAGACGGAAATGGAAATGCGGTCATAGTATCGCAAAGTTCCGAGCGATCAGCATGCCGGAACTGCATATGGTCGCTATTTGCTGTCTTCTGGCGGGTAATAGGGCAATGCACGCAAAAACTCTGCGGCCTGCTGTTTGACGGCGACGCGTTCGGCTTCGTCGAGGTGCTTCAAGCCCAACACGCTCGGCCCCAATCGCGGATTGGCGCGCAAGGTTTTTTCGTGTGTGAGCAGAAAGTTCCAGTACAAAAAGTTAAACGGGCAGGCGTCTGCGCCGGTGCGTTGTTTGGGCTGGTAACGGCACGCGCCGCAATAATCGCTCATCTTGTTGATGTAATTGGCTGATGCAATATACGGCTTGGTGGCGGTTTTGCCGCCGTCCGCGTTCAAGCCCATGCCGATGACGTTGGGTAAGACAACCCAGTCGTATGCGTCCACATAGAAGCTCAAAAACCAATCCGCGACTTCGGCAGGATTGATGCCCGCCAGCAAACAAAAGTTACAGACCAGCATCAGCCGTTCGATGTGGTGCGCATAGCCATCGGCACTGACGCGTTCCGCGACGTGCCGCAGGCAATTGAGGTCCGTCTTGGCATCCCAAAACAGTTGCGGCATCGGGCGTGTCGCCTGCCAGGAATTGGCCGTACGCAAATCCGGCATTTGCTGCCAATACTGCCAATAAATGTATTCGCGCCAGCCGAGAATCTGCCGTATGAAACCTTCGACGGAATTGAGCGGCGCTTTGCCCTGGCGATAGGCAGACTCAGCCGCGCGGATCATTTCCAGCGGCGTCAACAATCCGATGTTGACATACGCCGACAACAGCGAATGAAACACCGTCGCCGAACGCGAAGTCATAGCGTCTTCATACGGGCCAAATTCGACCAGACGATCCGACAGGAATTCGCGCAATGCTTCGGCGGCCTGTTCGTGGGTCACTGCCCAATTGAACCCAACGACACTGCCCACGCCGTGGTCGGCGGCTTCGACTTCGTTCATGACTTGTCGCGTGATTTCGTCAGGCGTATGCCCGGCGACTTCAGGCAGGCGAATCTGTTTGGGCAATGGTTGCCGGTTTTGTTCGTCAAAATTCCAGCGTCCGCCCGTTGGGTCGCCGTCAGCTTCCAACAACACGCCGAAATGCCGTCGCATCTCGCGATAGAAATTTTCCATCACGTAGCGTTTGTTCGGTTGTGGCGACGGATAGGGATTGAATTGTCCGACGAGGAATTGTGTGTTGGGCAGGATTTCGACCGGAATATCGAGCAGCTTGGGCAGACGCTTTTGCTGAAACTGGCGCGCACTGAATTCGCTGCCCGCCATCGTTAGCAAGCGCGCCGGGCGATGTTGGCGGACATGTGCGGAAAGCGCGGTTGCGTAATTGGCAGCCTGACGGTATTCGACGTGATAACCGCGTGCGCGCAACGCTTCGGCAAAATGCCGCATTGCGCTGAAAAGCAGGACGAGTTTTTTGCGGTGGTAGGGAAGATGATGGGTGCGCGTATTGCTTTCGATCAACAACACGCGCACCTGATCGCGTGAGCATTCGCGTTCTGCGGCAAGTAATGCCGGATGATCAAATAAGAGCTGATCTCCGAGCAGCCAGACAGAAACGGTTGCGGAATGCATTGCCTACAGATCGCGCGGGCTGGAGTATTGGTCGTAACGCCGAAACGGTTCCCATTCGGATGAGTATTCAAAGCGCATATCGGGATTCCGTTCTTCCAGTTTGACGATTTCAACGGCTTCGATAAAAAGGCGTTCGAGGCTTTCGATAGGGCTGCCGTTTTTGACGCAGGCAGCAACGTGAGTACGAATCACTTGATCAACTTTGGTGCGCGTGTCTTTGGGCAACTGGTTGATCATACGCAAGGTTTGCTCAGAAATTTTCATGAGGGCCTTCTCCTTTTCTCCTTTTGGTGATTAATTTTATTGAGTTTGTTACTTCGTGGGGCTACCAGACTTTCATACTACCACAGTTGCCAATCACATTTCGGTCACAAAAACGACGTAGCTTTGTTGTGAGCAAGAAATTTTTTCTCGCGGTTTTTCAGGCAAGGCACAACGTGACCGGCGATGCAGGCCGAAAAGAGAGAGTCAGTGGAGATAAGGTCTTCGTACACAAAAATTGCGGCTGTGACCTGTCGCCACAGCCGCAGAAATCAATGGTAAGAAGCTGTTCTACTGCTGTCGCCGACAAATTTACTTCTTGGGCAAAATCACCGTGTCAATCACGTGAATCGTGCCATTGCTGCAAGCAATATCGGTTTTGACGACATTCGCGTTATCAACCATCACCTTGTCGCCTTTGACGGTGATTTTCACCGAGGAACCTTGCACGGTCTTGGCCGATTTGCCGTTGAGTTTGACCACGTCTTTGGCCATCACGTTACCGCTGACGACGTGATAGAGCAGGATGCCTTTGAGCTTTTCCGGGTCTTTCAACAAACCTTCCACAGTGCCTTTGGGCAATTTGGCAAAGGCTTCATCGGTCGGCGCAAAAACGGTGAAAGGACCTTTGCCCTTCAAGGTTTCGACCAGGCCAGCCGCTTTGACGGCAGTCACCAGAGTGTTGAAGCTGCCCGCTGCAACGGCAGTGTCAACAATGTCTTTATCTGCATTGACGTTGGCGGAAACTGGCAATGCCAGCAGGGCGACCGCCATAAACAAAGCTACAAATTTCGCTTTCAAATTCACTGTACCTTCCTCCTAAAGATGGATTTATTGTTTGTTAGTGCTGCTGCTTTACAGCACGATCGCAAGAGCAAAACGTCCTCCCTCCAAGTCGAACGCGGGCTTCACAGGCCTCTCTCGCTGACGTTTGTGAAGATACGAGGCTTGTCTGGTTTCGTCAAGGTTTGACTTTGACGAAACCTTGTCAAAAGCCTGGCAATTGCGTGGCAGGTTGTCTTGCTCGTTGACGATACCTGGACAGGACTCTAGGATGACATTTCGATAAGGAGGAAATACAGAGCAATGGAACGGCAAACGTTTCGCAAGGAATCAGAGGTAAATGCTGCACCGGCAGAGGTTTTTGCCTGGCATGAAGAGCCGGGCGCGGTCGAGAGACTGACGCCGCCCTGGGAAAAAGTCCAAATGGTCAAACGGGGCGAAAGCTTGCAGGTGGGCACACAAGTCATCTTTCGTGTGTTCACAGGACCGATCAGCCAGTTGTGGGTTGCAGAACACGTCGCATACGATCCGCCGCGGCTATTTGCCGACCAACAGCGGCAAGGTCCGTTCGCTTATTGGTTGCATCGTCATCGGTTTGAGCCGACTGAGCGCGGCACTACGCTGATGATTGATGACGTCGAATATGAATTGCCGTTGGGATGGTTGGGGGAATTGGTGGGCGGCGCATTCACGCGCGCGAAATTGCAAAAGATGTTTGATTACCGACATCAGGTCGTCTTGCAGCATTTTGAGAAGGCGACACCTGGGAAGGCAACACAATCGTGATCATTCTGTCCGTTGAGGATGTGCGCAAAACCTATGTGGGCGGAGAAACGCCGGTCGAAGCCGTGCGCGGCGTTTCGCTTTCGCTGGCGGCAGGAGATTTTGTGGCTCTGATGGGGCCATCCGGTTGTGGCAAATCCTCGTTGTTGCATTTGTGCGGCGCAATGGATCGCCCGACTGCCGGACGATTGCGCATTGAAACCGCCGACCTTGCCCAGCTCAATGACGATCAATTGACCAAATTGCGGCGCGAACGCATCGGATTTGTCTTTCAGTTTTTCAATTTGTTGCCGACGTTGACCGTACGCGAAAACATCACGTTGCCGGTTTTGTTGGCAGGCGGAGACGTGACCGCCGCTGAACGTCGCGCGGGCGAATTGGCAGAACGCGTCGGTTTGACGCATCGCTTGCGCCACTATCCGCAACAGCTTTCGGGCGGCGAAATGCAACGCGCGGCAATGGCGCGCGCGATCATTCACGAACCGGCATTGCTGATCGCCGATGAACCGACCGGCAATCTGGATTCGGAAAACGGCGCGCGCGTACTGAATTTGTTGGGCGAACTGAATCGCGAATTGCAGCTGACGATTCTGCTGGCAACCCACGGCGCGGAAACTGCCGCAGCGGCACAGCGCATCATTCGCATGCGCGACGGCAAAATTGCGAGCGTCGAAACCACGTCCGCCATTGAGGAGCCAACCCCGCGTGCGTTTGTTTAGGCAATTCATCTGGCGGCATCTGGCGCAGGAAAAGCTGCGTTCGTGCGCAACCGTGCTGGGCATTGCGCTGGGCGTGGCCGTGGTGCTGGCGATTCAAATGACCAACGCCAGTTCCGTGCGCGGATTTGAAAAAGCCATCGAAACCGTCGCCGGAAAGACTTCGCTGGAAATTGTCGGCGCGGGCGCGGGCTTTGACGAGTTGCTGATCAAAGACCTGGGCTGGTTGCGCACCTACGGCCAGGTCAGCCCCGTGATCGAAGGCGATGCGGAAATCACGCTCGCCGACAAACGAAGCGAATCCTTGCGCGTTTTGGGCGTGGATATTTTGCGCGACCGTTCGTTGCGCGATTACCAATTGCGCGCCAATGCGGAAACGCAAACGGCCAGTGCGCGTCAGTTTCTGCAACTGCTCAGCGACGCGCGCAGCGTCATTCTCACCGAAAAATTCACCCGCAAACACAAGCTGAATATTGGCCAAACGGTAGAGCTGACATTCGCCGACAAAGCCGAGCCATACACGGTTCGCGGCGTGCTCAAGGACGAAGGCCCGGCGCGCACGATGGATGGCAATTTCGCTTTGCTTGATCTGGCGTCGGCGCAATGGGCGTTTCATCGGTTGGGACGCATTGATCGGTTGGATGTGCGGTTAAAAGACGCCGCGCAACTCGCTGCCGCAGAGCGCGCCATTGCCGAACGATTGCCCGCCGGTTTGCGCGTGCAACGTCCGGCGCGGCGTGGCAGCCAGGTCGAAAAAATGCTGGCGGCGTTTCATTTCAACCTGACGGCGTTGTCATACATCGCGCTGCTGGTCGGGCTGTTTTTGATTTACAACACGGTTTCGATTTCGGTGATCACGCGGCGTGCTGAAATCGGCACATTGCGTGCGCTGGGCGCTACGCGTGGAACCGTCTTGGCGCTGTTTCTGGCCGAAGCGCTGGCGCTGGCTGTGATCGGTTGTTCGCTGGGGTTGTTGTTTGGGCGCGTGTTGTCGTTTGGCGCGGTGAAATTAACCGCGACGACCGTCAACGCGTTGTACATCGCGGCAGCGGCAGAACCGCCACCGCTCGCCTGGCAACACGTCTGGATCGCCTTCGGATTAGGTTTGCCGTTGTCGTTATTGGCGGCGGCGGTTCCCGCCCTCGAAGCCGCACGCGTCGCGCCGACGGCTGCGATGCGCGGCAGCGATCATCTGATTTCGCGCTTTCGGTTGCGCGCGCGCTATGTGGTTTTGCCGTTGTGTTTGCTGGCGGCTGCGTGGTGGTTTGCGCGTCAACCGGCGGTGAATGGGTTGCCTGCGTTTGGTTATGCGTCAGCGCTGGCGATTGTGTTTGGCGCAGCGTTTTTGGTGCCTGCGGTGTTGTTTGCCCTGGGCCGGTTGGGCGACAAACCGCTGTTTCGTTTGTTCAAAATCGAAGGCCGTCTGGCCAACGCCAACCTGGCGGGAGCGATTCCGCGCATTTCCATTTCAGTAGCCGCGCTGGCCGTCAGCCTTTCGATGATGACGGCGATTGCGGTGATGATCGGCAGCTTTCGCGAAACGGTCGTGTATTGGGTGAACCAGACGCTGGTTGCCGATTTGTATCTGCGACCGGCGACGCGTCACAACGTTGCGACGGACGCGGTCTTTTCACCCGAAGTCGAGCGCATTGTCAGCGCGCATCCGGCGGTCGCGGCGGCAGATCGCTTTCGCAATTTCGACATTGCTTATGGCGGCGGATTGGTGACGTTGGGCACGGGCGAATTTGCCAAGCAGGAAGCGCACGGGCATTTGCTTTTCAAAGCGCCGACCGGCGCCGAAGCGGGCAAAGCCGCGATTCGTTCCTGCATCGGGCAAGATGCGGTGATCGTGTCAGAAAGTTTCGCGCTCAAATACGCCACGCAAGTCGGCGACGTCATCTCGCTGACAACTCCGCAAGGCGACCGCACGTTTCGCATCGCGGCGGTGTATTACGACTATTCCAGCGACCGCGGCATCATCGTGATGGATCGCGGCACTTTCACGAAGTATTTCGGCGAACCGCAAGCCACCAGCCTGACCGTGTATTTGCGTCCCGGCGCTGACGCCGACGCCGTACGCGAAGACCTGTTGCGCCAGTTCGGCAGCAATTACCGCGTGTTGATTTACACCAACGCCTCGATTCGACAGGAAGTCTTGCGCATTTTTGACAGCACGTTTGCCATCACATATGCGCTGGAAGTGATTGCCATCTTTGTCGCGATTCTGGGCGTGGCGACAACCTTGCTGACTTTGATTCTGGAACGCAAACGCGAAATCGCCGTGTTGCGGTTGGTGGGCGCGGATCGTCGTCAGGTGCGCAAGATGGTCGTGATCGAAGCCGGTTTGATGGGAGCCGTCAGCCAAAGCGTGGGCGCAGGCGTCGGACTGTTGCTCTCGCTGGTGCTGATTTACGTGATCAACGTGCAAAGCTTTGGCTGGACGATTCAATTTCGCGTGCCTTGGGGATTTCTGGCGCAATCGTCGTTGTTGATTTTGCTCGCAACGGCGTTGTCAGGATTGTATCCGGCGCGGCGCGCTTCGCAGTTGCAAACCGCTGAAGAGGTCGTCGAAGAATGAGAATACCGCAGGTACAGTCCGGACGCGTTTGGCGCGTGCTTTGGCCCGTGGCGCTGCTGGCCGTCTTGCTGGCGGGCGGCGCACGGTTGTCTTCGCGCGCGGCGGATGAAGAATGGCGCGTTGCACAACCGCCGTATGCATTTGAAGCCGTGCGTGATCGCGTCAGTCATCCAGACTATCGCGTTGAGTGGTGGAGCTATCACGGACGCCTGACGGCCAAAGACGGTCGCACGTTTGGCTATCAACTGAAATTCATACGCGTCGGTGTCAATTTCAAACCTGAGAATCCTTCGCGTTGGGCCGTGCGCGATTTGTATGTGACGCAACTGGCGGTGACGGATGTGAACGGGCAACAGTTTCGCCATGCCGAGCGAATCAATCGCGCCGGTGTCAGTTGGGCTGGCGCGGAAGCAGAACGCTTTCATCTTTGGAATGAAGATTGGGATGCGACAGAGAACGCGACGGGCGAACAGGTGTTGCGCGCGCTGGCTGATGACTGCGGTTTAGAATTGACGTTGGCTTCAGGGGGCGAACCGATTTCGCACGGCGCGGACGGGGTTGTGCAAAAAGGTGTGTTGCCCGTCAATGCCACGCATTTTTATTCGCAAACGCGGTTGCCGACGCGTGGCGCCATCACATTCAATCAGCAACAATTTGAAGTCAGCGGCACAAGCTGGCTGGATCATGAATTCGGCACGACGTTTCTGGAAAACGGTCAGCGCGGTTGGGATCAGCTGGCGTTGCAATTGGACGACGGCACGGATTTGTTGCTCTATCAGTCGCGCAATGATGACAGTCCGCACGGCCTGGAATCATTTGCGACGCTCACTGCTGACAGCGGCAACACCTCGCTTGCCGCTGAAGAATTCACGTTGACGCCACTGACACAGTGGAATTCGCCCGCCAGTGGCGCGCAATATCCGGTGATGTGGCGTGCACAATCGCCCGGCCAAAATCTTGATTTGACCATCCGCGCAGTTGTGGCTGAGCAGGAATTGCGTGCGGGCGAAACCACCGGCTTGACGGTTTGGAGCGGTCTTGTCGAAGTCAGCGGCACACGGCAAGGGCGTGCTGTGCGCGGTTGGGGATGGTTGGAAATGACCGGCTATGCCGGTGGCGAAATGCTGTTGGCAAACTGAAAACAGCACCTCATTTGCGCGGCGCGCTCAGATAGTAATGCCACAGCAAACGCGCGGCGACGGCGCGATACGGTCGCCAGCTTTCTCCCAGCGCCAGAAATTCTTCGTGTGTCGGGCGTGATGGCAATTGCTTCAGCCGTTGCGCCGCCACCAACAATGCCAAATCGCCTTTGGGCCAGATGTCTGCGCGCCGCAATGCCATCAGCAAATAAATATCCGCCGTCCAGTCACCAATGCCTGTCAGCGAAGTCAGCGCCGCGCGTACTTGCTCGTCGTCGAGTTTTGGTAAGCGGGGCAAATCCAGCGTGCCATCCAACACGGCTTCGGCCAGCAAACGACAATAACGGGTTTTCTGGCGGCTGAATCCGATGGTTTTTAACTGCTCATCGTCCAACGTCAGAAAGGCCGTTGGCGTAATTTCGATTGCTTCGCCCAGGCGATTAAACGCGGCCTTGGCCGAGGCCAGCGAAACCTGCTGTTCGAGAATGATATGAACCAGCGTGGCAAATCCGGGCTGTCGCGCCCACAGCGGCGGCGCGCCGAACTGTTGCACGACACGCGCCAGGTCGGCGTCGCGCGCGGCTAATTCGTGCGCCAAGGTGACGACGCTTTGTGTGGTGATGACGGAAATCGCTGGATTTCGCTTTTGGGGTGAACCGGCTAGACTGTCGCGCATCGCGCAGTAAGCTAACCCTCTTTAATTGGCGGAGCAAGTTGCATGGATTCAATTACGCAAGGCGTATTGGGCGCGGCAGCCGCGCAAGCAGTGCTGAAACGTCGCTTGCCGCAAGGCGCGGGCTGGATCGGCGCTATTGGCGGCATGGTCGCTGATCTGGATGTCTTTATCTTTTCGTTCAATGACCCGACCGTCGGCTGGACTTATCATCGCCATTTCACCCACAGCCTGGCGTTTATTCCCATTGGTGGATTGATTGCGGCGCTGCCGTTTTTGTGGCTGAAGCGGTTCAAGGATCAACGCGCCGCTGTGATTCTGGCGGCGCTCATCGGCTATGCGACGCATGCGCCGTTGGATATGTTCACCAGTTACGGCACACAGTTTTTGTTGCCGTTTAGCAATGTGCGCATTGCCTGGGATTGGGTGGGCATCGTAGACCCGATTTACACGATCATTCTGGCCATTGGCGTCTATCTGACCGCGCGTTCTGTACAAATGCGGCCTGTGCGCATCGCGTTGTTGTTGTCGAGTTTGTATTTGTGTTTTGGCGGTTGGCAGCACCACCGCGCCGTCGAAGTGCAACGACAATTGGCGGCGCAGCGCGGACATCAGATTGAACATGCGCGTGTTATGCCTGCGCCGGGGTGGTTGTTGTTGTGGCGTTCGGTGTATGTCGCCAACGGACGAATGTATGTGGATGGCGTTCGCGTGCCGTGGTTTAGTGCGCCGTTGGTGGCACGGGGCGGTTCGGCGGATGTCACCACAATGGATGATTTGCCTGCGGCGGCGTTGGCCAATGCCGAAACACGTCGCCGGTTTGAAATCTTCCGCTGGTTTGCTGACGGATTGATCGCGCCGATCGAAGGCGAGCCGCAAAGTTATGGCGATATGCGCATCACGGCAGAGGTCGAAAGTTTGTTGCCGCTGTGGGGATTGCAACTTGATGTTGCCGGGCAGGCGCAACGTTGGAGTCCGCCGCTGGGGCAACGACGTGATGTCGGGCGCGCGTTACAGGCGTTGCTCTTTGGTGATCCACGGTTCAAACCTGCCCAGGCGATTGAATGAGCTGAGTTGTTACAGTGTCAGGCGTAACCGGTCGGTCAGATATTGTTTGCTGATTTGCGCGCTTTCTTTCGGTGTACGTCCGGCCAGTGTGCGTTCCAGTTCGAGAATGAGCCAGCCCTGATAGCGAAAATCTTTCATGATTTGCAGCGCGCCTGAAAGATTGATTTTCCCCTGGCCCAATTCGACAAAGCTGTATTTCGGACGCGGACGCGTGCCGTCCAACGACGCTGAAACCGGTTGCAACAGCGCATCCTTGAAATGCGGGTAGGCCATTCGCAGCACATAGTCGCGCACGAATTTCACCGGGTCGCCACCAGCGACAAACATCTGCGCGACGTCCGGCACGGCCCAGACATACTTGGCATCGGCGGCGTCCAAAATGCGACTGACTTCGTCGCCGCGTTCGCCCAGCGAATCCATTTGGTTGTGATAACCGAGTTTGATGCCGTGTTCATTCAGCGTTCGTTTGCCGATTTCGCTCAGACGCTTGCCCAGCTTTTGGTAATCGTCTGAGGCATTCGCGCCGCGTTCCGCGCGCGCAGCATCCGCAACCTGAAGGTATTGTCCGCCTACCTCTTTGACCCATTTGGCCAGCGCGATGCGTTCGGCGATTTCCTGCTTTTCCGTTTCTTTCCGAATGGTTAACCCATCTGCCGACAGCGAAATCAACGTCAGATTTTTGGCGGCCAGCAATTCTTTACACGCTGCCGGGCGGTCAGCAAACTTGCGGTAAGCGTTGCCATCCAGTTGCACGCCGCGAAATCCCAACGCCGCCAGATCAGTCAGCGCTTGTTCCAGGTTTTCGCCCCAGGTACTGACGTGATACCCGACTTGAATCGCGGATTGGGCGTTTGCTTCAGCCGCAACGAGCGAAGACGCGGTCGCTAATGCGGATTGACTTGCCAGGGGAAGACAGGCTGATTGCCACAAAAATTGCCGACGGGAAGTTTTCATTCTTGCTACTTTTCAGCGGTCGCCAGGGGGTGTAACGCAACCAGCGAGATGGTGGTAGGAATGCCATTTTCGACGCCAACTTTAAGCAGCGCCTGAAAATAACGAGGCGGGCCGGATTTTCCGGTGAGCAGCCGCAAACGCTGACTGAGTTCGCTTAGGTACGTTTTGTTGGTTACGTATTCGGCGGCGGCTTCGGTGCCGGGGCTGCGCAAACCGGCAAGTACCATCACCACATTCGCGCCAGAGATGTTCGGTTTGACGGTGACCAGCGCGTAATCTTCCAGCAATTTGCCCGTTGCGGGATCAAAGCGCGAACTATATTCAGCAGCTTCGCCGTCACGGGGGCGGCGGTTTTCGATGGTGGCTTGTCCGGTATAAACGAAATCTTCCAGCGACGGCAGCTTGCCCGCCCATTCGTTCGACCACACACTGCCCAGCAAAATGACGTTGTGATCCTTCAGGTCTTCGGCGCTGACCGTGCGACTGCGTTTTAGCGTAACGTCGCGATTGGCAGCCCGCAGCAAATCTGTGACACGGTGGGCAGCGATGGCTTCGCCTAAGCCGGTATATGTATCCAGGGATAAAACCAGACGCGGACTCG
This sequence comes from Acidobacteriota bacterium, assembly GCA_016789605.1. GTDB lineage: Bacteria > Acidobacteriota > Blastocatellia > RBC074 > RBC074 > RBC074. The sequence goes on along the minus strand of JAEUQO010000222.1, from coordinate 38,431 downwards.
CCGGACTGTTGCGCACGGCAAAATTGTCTTTGAGCGCTTGCCCTAACATGGTGGCTTTGTCGGGCGGCAATTCGACGGAGTTTTTCACCGCCTGTTCGGTGTCTCCCGCATTCATCAGCCGGTAAACGGCAGGGCTGCTCAAAATCAGCAGCGGGCCGCTGTCTTCCTGCAAAAACGGTGACCAAACCGGTCTGGCAATGCCATTGGGAGAAAACATCTCGTCTACGGGCGCTGCGGTCGGTTGCGTGACATACAAAAGTGCCAACACCAGGAGGCTTCCCGCCAAAAGAGCGATCAGGGCGTAAAGCAGTCGTAACCGTTTTTGCAGTTTGAGAGGGACTGGCTCTTCAGTTACAGGGGCAGGAGGCGTCTGTGTCACGGATGGAGTCAGCTCACCCACTTGCGCTGATGGCGGTGTCACCGGCACGGAGGCCGGTTCTATTGTCAGCTCTGGTTCTGCGGGTGTCTGCGGGAGGGCAAACTGACGGATAAAGATCGGCTCGTAACTGCCGACCGGGATATCCAATCGTAAATCATCCTGCGCACCATCTTGTTGATAATACAATTCAAGTTTTTTACGCAGTTCGTGCGCGCCGACCCGAACAATGGGATCGGCTGCCGGGTTGTAATCCTCGCTCTTGCCAAAAACCTCACGCCCAATCAGGTATTCATTCAGCTCACCGGCGCGTCCGCTCAGGTAAAAATCACAGATTAACCGTAAGAACATCTGTTTTTTGGGCGCATGGACGAAATGACGGCTATTTAGGACGCGCTCCAGGACTTGGCGCACGTCTCCCTCGCTCGCGGTGAGTAGGACTTGTTGTTCCGAATTCGCACGGACTGCCACAAACTGTCCTCGACAAAAGATGGCCTTTTGTTTTCGCTATACTAATTACAAGCCATATCCTGTAATTTTTAACGTTAGACGCCGATGTTGACCGTGCTAACGGTTAGTTAGCGGTAAGAATGTTGACCTATTCTTTTAAGATAAATAAGATGTGCCCGCAGCGGCACCTGCCCGCGCATTATAAGCTGGAAGACAAGACATCCAAAACAACCAAAATCAATCAATCAATCAATTTACGCTTTGCTGGAGAGTCTAAGTAGCTAAACTGGCTAATGTAGCCTGATGTCTATCCACGGATCTTAAGGGAAGGCAATCGGTTCGTTAGACCTTCCATCAATCTCTTCTTTTGGCAACGCAAGGAGGAATACTCATGCAAGCATCCAGGAGGCTCCCTGGGCTGCTGTTGGCGCTGCTGGTTGTGTCTTTATCGGTCATTACCGGTTTGGGACAGAACCTGACGGGGCAATTGAGCGGCGTCGTCGCCGATCAATCAGGTGCCGTCGTTCCAGGCGCTAACATTACGCTCAAGAACCAACTGACGGGAGATACCCGGCGGACGGTGAGCAACTCTGAGGGTGTGTTCGCCTTTGCAGCTGTACCCACAGGAGAATACACCATCACGATCGAAGCAACTGGTTTTGGGAAATGGGAGCGTACGGGCATCCGCGTCAGCGCCGGTGACCGCCGTACCATTTCCGATATCGAACTAGGTGCATCGGCTATCGCAGGCACAGTGGATGTGACGGCGACGGCTGATCAATTGGCCCCGGCTGATAGCGGCGAAAAGAGTCTGACACTGACTAACAAACAGATTCAGAATCTTTCGTTGGTTGGTCGCAACGCGACCGAACTAATCAAAGCCTTGCCGGGATTCACCCCGATTACCGGGTTGAGCAACAAACCGAACTTCAACGGTGAAGCCATCGGTATCAACGGTAACGGTGATGGCGGACAACAGAGCGCCATCGGAAATTTCTCGGCCAACGGCACGCGTTCCGACGCGTTGGACATCGTGGCGGACGGCGCACACGTTTCCGATCCGGGCTGCAACTGTGCAACCCCGATCAATATCAACCCGGAAATGGTCGAAGAGTTCAAAGTCTCGACCTCGAATTTCGGCGCCGACGTTTCTAAAGGCCCCGTGGTCTTGACCGCCATTTCCAAAGGCGGTGGCCGCGAATTTCACGGTTCAGCCTACCTCTATGCGCGTCATTTCGGGCTGAATGCGAACGACTGGATCAACAACGCCCAGGGGCGTGACCGCACCACCGGTAAAGAGATCGTTCCGCGTCCGGAAAATCGCTACTTTTTCCCGGGCGGCAACTTCGGCGGCCCAGTGCTGATCCCTGGCACCAAATTCAACAAAGATCGCAACAAGCTGTTCTTCTTCGTTGGTTTTGAAGCGTACCGGCAACGTCTGGATACGGGGTTGTTGCGTTCGCGCGTGCCAACCGAAGCCATGCGCAACGGCGATTTCAGCGACGCGGCTTATCTGGCCAAGTTGCAATCGTCGCAGCTCAATACAGCGCCTGCGGGCAACGCCAACAATGGCTTGACCGGCATCGTCAATGGCCGCATTCCGGCCAACCTGATTGATCCGACGGGCCGTGCGTTGATCAACCTGCTGCCGCTGCCGAACACTGATCCGGGCACCAATTCGTTTGGTTACAACTATAACCAGGCGATTTCGCTCGATCAGAACATGAAGCAGACGCTGACGCGTATTGATTACAACATCAGCGAAAAGACCAAATTCTATGCGCGCTACAACGTCCAGACCGAATTGCAACAATTCCCGGTCGGGTTGTGGTGGCGCAATGCGGGGCAGGTGCCTTATCCGACGCCGGTCGAAGCACCTAACCGTTCGGACTCCGTCAGCGCCAGTTTGACGCACGTTTTCACGCCGACGCTGACCAATGAAGTCGTTTTCGGTTATAGCTTCATTGACTTCCCGAACCAGTTCAAAGACCCGAAGAAAGTGTCGAAATCGGCGCTGAACATTCCGTTCAAAGGGTTGTTCAAGAGCGGTTTGGATCAAATCCCGTCGCTCACGACCTGGGGCGAAGGGCCGACGCTGCTCAATCCGGGCGGTTTCGATCCCATTCTGTTTGCGACCAAGCACCTGTTCAACGTGGCGGACAACATGACGAAAGTCGTGGGGACGCATACGCTGAAATTTGGCGCTTATTACGAACACGTGATCAACAACCAGCCGGGCAATGACAATTCGAACGGTCTGGCGGTTTTCGCCAACTGGGGCAGCAACAGCAGCGGCAACGCCGTCGCTGACATCCTGCTGGGCCGGTTGAACGATTATCAGGAATCCACCAAGAACGTTTTGCGTAATATCGCTTTCAACACGTTCGAGTTTTATGCCTCGGATAGCTGGAAGGTGAACCGCAAACTGACGGTTGATCTGGGCGCGCGTTTCTATCACCTTGGCAAATGGTATGACCGCCAGGGCAATGGTTTCGCCGTGTTTGACGCCTCGAAATACAACCTGGCGGATGCTCGGGCGGGCAAATTGCCGGGGGTGTCGTGGAATGCCAAAGACAGCAGTGTGCCCCTTTCCGGTGCACCGACGCGTCCGCTTTATGCTGCGCCGCGTGTCGGTTTCGCCCTGGATTTGTTCGGCACGGGCAAAACGGTGTTGCGTGGCGGCTTTGGCCGTTCGTACTACCACGATGCGCAGTTGACCAGCGGTTTGGACATTGCTGCTGGGTTGCGTCGCGTGGGCAGCACGGGGAACACCAGTTTCGCGGCGATTGATGCGCGTACGACCACGGGCGACCTGGTCAATACGTTCGAAGCGCTCGATCCGACGGACGACAAACAGCCGTTCGTGGATAGCTACAGCTTCACCTTGCAACAGCGTCTGCCGTTTGCCTTGACGTTGGAAACCGCCTACGTCGGTAACCGCAGCCGCGATCAATTGTTCACCGCTGACCAAAACCTCGTTCCGCTGAATACGGCCGGATGCCGTGCCGCAGCGCAAGCCGGACAAAACTGCGATGCGTTCCGTCCTTTCCAAGGATACGGCGCGGTCAACGTTGTCCGTCACATCGCCTACCAGAATTACAACTCGTTGCAAACGACGTTGACGCGCCAAACCGGTCGCGTGAACTTCCTGGCGTCCTACACCTTCTCGAAGGCGTTGGGCATTCGCAACGGTGGCAACCAAGGCTCGCAGGCCGACGTGCTCGACTTGCGCGGTCACAACTACGGCATTTTGGGCTATGACCGCACGCACGTGTTCAACGTGGCGTACACGGTCGAACTGCCCAACTTCGCCAAAGACTATTTGAAGGCGGACAACAAGTTCGCGCGCGGCGTGCTCGATGGCTGGCTGGTGTCCGGTATTACACAATTCGCCAGCGGTTATCCGTTGCAAGCCAACAGCGTTAACTTCCGCCTGAGCGGTTCGTTGGAACAAACCTGCCGCTTTGCCAAAAATAACCCGGCCACGGCGGCGCTTTGCGCAGGTCGTGCCGACACCGATCGCGTGACGATCTACAACCCGGGCAACGTTGCGTCAGTGCTCGGCACGCCGAATACCTCGGCGCAACCGATCCTGACCTGCGATCCGCGCAAAGGTCTGGGCGAGAATCAATACGCCAACCTGAACTGCTTTGCGCCACCCGCGCAAGGCCAATCAGGCACGTATATCTTCCCGTACATGAAAGGTCCGGGATACAACTCGCAAGACTTGACGTTGTCGAAAGTCTTCGCCATTTCCGAAGGCAAACGGCTGCAGTTCCGCATTTCGGCCAACAACTTCCTGAACCATCCGTTGAAGTCGTTGGTGGAAAACAACCTGAACTTGCAGTACGTCACCGACAACCCGGATTCGGCTACGCCCAAACTGGTTCCGAACGACTTCACGAAGGCCAACTTCGGACGGTACACGGATAACAAGTTTGGTCGCCGCATCATCACGCTCGGCGCCAAGTTCACCTTCTAGAACGCGGCTCTAACCGTGTGGTAAGCTGGGGGCGCTGTCCGATTTGGCAGCGCCCCCATTTTTATCAACAGAAGTTTTCTCGCATGCGTCATCTGGTCTGTCATTGTGTCTTGGCGCTCGGTCTGTCGCTGTTGCTTTTGTCGGCGGCAGCGGCCCAAGCCCCTGCCCGCGCCACCGAAAAGCCGGAACAGATTTTTGCGCGTGCCGTGCAATTGCATCAGGCTGGCGATCTGGAAGGCGCGTTGCGCGAATATCAGGCGTTTTTGGCGTTACGTCCTGAACGTGTGGATGCCCGCTCGAATCTGGGCGTGGTTTATGCGCGGTTGGGGCGATTTGCCGACGCCATCGAACAGTACCAACGTGCGCTCAGTCTTGATGGCGGCAATCAGGGGATACGGTTCAATCTGGCAGTCGCGTTTTACAAGATTGCGCGCTTTGTGTCGGCGGCCAAGGAACTGACGATCGTCGTGGCTGAACAGCCCGACAACAAAAATGCGCGTTATTTGCTCTCTGACTGTTATTTGCGCACCGGTGAATATACCAAGGTGATTGAATCGCTCGCGCCCTTTGAAGCGGCCAATCCGAATGATCGCGCGCTGGCTTATATGTTGGGGCTGGCCTATCTCAACGAAAAGCAGATGGAAAAAGGGCAGCGCTTGTTGGATCGCATTTTGCGCGATGGCGATTCTGCCGAAGCCCATCTAATGATTGGCACCACGCATTTGCTGATCGGCGAAAATGAACAGGCGCGCAAGGAATTTCAACGCGCGACGGAATTGAACCCGCAATTGCCGACGGTGTTTTCATTTTTAGGACAAACGCTGGTGCGTTTGGGCAACACCGATGACGCGCAAATCGCCTTTCGTCGCGAACTGGCCAACAATCCCAACGATTTCATTTCCTGTTTGCAGATGGGCATCTTGCTCAAACAAGAGCAAAAGCTGGATGAAGCGCGCGACTTTTTTCAACGCGCGCTGACCGTGCGTCCCAACGAACCCAACGCCCGGTTTTATCTGGCCAGCGTGGATGTCGGCCTGGGAAAGATCGCGCAAGCGCTGCCCGTGCTTGAGGCGTTGATCAAAGATGCGCCCGATTTTGTCGAAGCGCACGTGATGCTGGCAACCGTCTATTATCGGTTGAAGCGCAAAGCCGACGGCGACCGCGAACAGGCAATCGTCAATCAATTGAATGCCGAACGACAGGCAAAACAACCCGGCGCGAAGCCTTGAGCGCCACACAACCAAATTTGCTGAATACGATGCATTGGCTTATGCCGCAATCCTTGGGTGCCAGATACGCGCTGCGCTTTTGTGCGCTGCGGCGCTGCCTTTTGCTTTTTGCCGTTTGCCTTTTGCCTTTTGAGTTTGCTGCGCTTGCCCAAACCAAACGCCCTGCCAAAACCAAAAACACCGCCGCGCCTTCTGCCAGGCCTTCTGCCCAGTTTGAGCAATTGACGCAGCGTGCTGACGCGGCGCGTGCGGCAGAAAACCTGGACGAAGCCGTGTCGTTGTACTTGCAGGCGCTGCGCTTACAACCGAAATGGAAAGAAGGCTGGTGGTATGTCGGCACGATTTTTTATGAAGGTGATCGTTATGTAGAGGGGCGTGATGCGTTCCGCAATTTCGTTGCCATCGACAGCAAGTTTGGCCCTGCGCTGTCTTTGCTAGGCCTGTGCGAATTTCAGTTGAAACAATACGAATTGGCGCTGGATCATTTGCAGCGCGGCAACGCGCTCGGGTTAGGCGACAATCAGGAATTGCGGTTAGTCGCGCGTTATCACGAAGCCATTTTGCACAACCGCTTTGCCCAACACGAACTTGCCTATGACGCATTGATCAAGGTCATCGGTATTGATAACCCCGCGCCGGATTTGCTCTTGGCGCTAGGTTTGACAATGTTGCGGATGCCGTATTTGCCTGTTGAAGTGCCTTCTGACAAACGCGAAATGACATTCAAAGCAGGACGTGCGGCGTATTTGGCGGCGACCAATCGCACCAACGAAGCTGCCGCAGAATACCGCGGTCTGGTGGCGGCGTATGTCAACGAACCGGGTGTGCATTATGCCTATGGTGTGTTTTTGTTGCGCGGAACGCCCGATGACGCGCTGGCTGAATTCAGACGCGAACTGGAACTTGCGCCCCAACACGTGGCAGCGCGGCTGCAAATTGCTTTTGAGTACATCAAGCGCGGCGCACATGCCGAAGGCAAACCGTATGCGGAAGAAGCCGTTCGGTTAGCGCCAGAACTGTTTGCCACGCACAACGCGCTGGGCCGTATCTTGCTGGAACTCGGCGACGTTGACCGCGCGATCAAAGAGCTGGAAACAGGCGCGAAATTAGCGCCGACCAGCCCGGAGATGTATTTCGCGTTGGCACGCGCTTATGCCCGTGCCGGGCGTACGCAGGATGCCGCCCGCGCCCGCGCCGAATTTGCGCGGCTGGACAAAATTCGCCGCGCTGAACGCGAAGGCATCGCGTCAGATGCCAAACCACAACCTTAATTTCCCAGACACTTAACCGCCTATTTTTCGGAGGCCCTGAATGTCACGCTCTAGTACGCGCGTTGCGTTGTTCATCATGTTTGCCGTCTGCACTCTGTGGATCGTGCGTGGCCTGGCCGCGCAGGAGCCGACCAAAACGGCTACGTCACAGAAGCCCGCCGGCCAGGAAGCCACGTTGCGCATTGGTTCAGAAGAAGTGCTGCTTGATGTCGTTGTGCGTGACAAACGCGGGCGTCCGGTCAACGACCTCAAAGCCGAAGAGCTGGAAGTGTTTGAGGATGGGGTGAAACAGCAGGTCACCTCTTTTCGGCGGCGCAGCGTTGAAACCATTGCGAGCGAAAACAAAACCGCCGGCAACGGCGCGCGCGCAACCGCGAATAATGCCAGTGTTGATCCGCTGCGTCAGATCAATTTGGTGACGCTGGTGTTTGAACGGCTCAATAACGAGTCGCGCGTGTTGGCGCGCAATGCCGCGCTGGAATTCATTCGCGCCGAACTGGGGCAAAACGTGATGGTCGCGGTGTTCACGCTCGACCAGCGATTGAACGTGTTGCAGCAATTCACCAACGACCGCGAAAAACTCAAAGCGGCGGTGGAACGTGCGGCGGGCATGGCGGCTTCGCAATTTGCCGATCAATCAGAATCCATTCGCCGCGAATTGGAGCGGCTGACGTCGGCCCAGGCGAATTTGGAATCAGCGTCGGCAAACGCGCAAAACGGCGGCGCAGCGGGCATCGGGCAAGCCGCAGTTGACGCCAAGCTGGCGCAAATGACCATTGATATTTTGCGCATGACCGACGATTCACAGCGGCAACAGCAAGGGACTTCGTCGCTGTATTCGTTGATGGCCCTGATCAAAGAACAGCAGCGGCTGATTGGCCGCAAAACGGTGCTGTATTTTTCTGAAGGTCTGGTGGTGACCCCGGCGCTCAAAGACCGCTTGCAAATGACCATCAGCAACGCCAACCGCGCCAATGTCAGTTTCTATTCGGTGGATGCGCGCGGATTGCAAACTGCGCGCACCAGTGACGCGGCGCGTGAATCGTTGGCCGCCGCCGTCAAAGCCAACGAACAGCAAATGCGTTCGCGCGGCAATCAACCCGTCACGCCCGAACAGATCAAGGCGATGGATACGGCGGAATCTTCCGTGCTGAAAGACGCGCAACAAAATCTGGCGACCATTGCCGAAAGCACCGGCGGTTTTCTGATCGCCAACACGAACGATTTGCGCGCGCCGATGCGGCGCATTGCGTCAGAACTGGCCAGCTATTACGAACTCTCTTACGCTCCGGTGGCGCGCGAATACGATGGCAAATTCCGCACGATCAAAGTGCAAACATCGCGTTCGGAGGTGGTTTTGCAAACGCGCAATGGCTATTTTGCGTTGCCGCCAGGCGAAAGCGGCGGCGCGCCCGTGGCCGGTTTCGAGATGCCGTTGCTGGCGGCGCTTTCAACCACCAAACTGCCGCGCGAGTTTGAATATCGAACGGCCACCATGCGCTTTGAATCCAACGCGCCCAGCACGCATCACACGCTGGTGCTCGAAGTTCCGTTGGGGAATTTGACGTTTCAGTCAGATGCGGAAAAGAAAGTGTATCGCACACATTTCGCTTTGTTGGCGTTGCTCAAAACCGCAGAGGGGCAGGTCGTGCAAAAGTTCAGCAAGGATCAACCGCTCGAAGGCGCGCTCGATCAGCTTTCTGCTTTGCAAACGCGCAGCTATCTGTTTGAAAACAATTTCTGGTTGACGCCGGGCCGGTACACGCTCGAAACCGTCGCGCAAGACCGCCAGGGCGGACGCATCAGCGCGCGCCGCGCCGTGTTGATTGTGCCTCCGCCGCGACAAAGCGTGGCGATGAGCAGCATCGTCGTCATCAAACGCACCAATCCACCCGATCCGAATATCAAGGATTCAGAAAGCCCTTTGCTGTTTTCCGCCGGGCGCATCATTCCCAATTTGGGCGATCCCATTTTGCCTGCGCCGGGCACAAAGGTTTCGTTGTATTTCGTGGTTTACCCGGCGCGCGACGTGAGCGACAAACCAAAACTGACATTGGAATTTTTGTTGGACGGCGAAGTTCTTGCACGCGCAACGCCGGAACTCAGCGAGCCTGACGCACAAGGTCGCATTTCCTATATCGCTACCGTGCCGATGGAAACGTTCAAGGCTGGCCGTTACGAAGTGCGTGCCGTCATTCAGCAGAACCAGCAAGCGGTAGAAGAGCACGCGTTTTTCACGATTGGCGAGACGCAAACGAAGTAACCATCCAGAAATGATGCAAGAGGCAAAGTCGGGAAAACGAATGTTGCAATTGTCGCTGCTGGCGGCGGCGCTGTTGCTCTTGCCTATGTTGGCGCGCGATCCCAGCGCGGAATCTGCTCGTTCACAGAACAAATTGTTTTCTCCCACGCAGGCGCCGCCCAATGCCCGTTACGTCGGCTCGAAAACCTGTGCCAACTGTCACGAACAACAAGCCGCCGGGCATAACGCCAACGCCATGACCTTGGCATTGGAACTGCCGCCCGAATACGGTGTGCTACGTCAATATCCGTCGCTCAGCCTGAAGCGCGGCAAATACCGCTATACCGTCGAGCGCAAAGGCAACGAAAGCATTTATTCCGTGACGGATGGTCAGCAAACGATTTCTGTGCCGGTGGCTTGGGCGTTCGGCGCCAGCAAGATGGGCCAGACTTTTGTGTTGCGTCATCAAGGGCAGTTTTACGAAAGCCGCGTGAGTTTTTATCAGTCAATCAAAGGATTGGATTTGACGATGGGCGTGCCTGCGGGAACCGAACCGCGCACGATTGAAGAAGCTCTGGGGCGGGTGATGCAATCCGTCGACACAAAGGATTGTTTTGGCTGTCACGCGACCGCCGCCGTCAGCGAAGCCAAATTGCAACTGGATAAAATGACGCCGGGCATCACCTGCGAAGCCTGTCATGGACCAGGCGCTGATCACGTTGCGCTGGCCAAAACGGGGAAACTCAAAACTGCTGCGGATCGGCAGATCTTCAATCCAGACAGTTTGAGCGCGTATGATTTGTCGCAGCAATATTGCGGCGCATGTCACCGCAGTTGGGAGCAGGTTTCCTTGATGGGATTGCGCGGAATCGGGAATGTGCGGTTTCAGCCATACCGCATTACGTACAGCCCGTGTTATGACCCGGAAGACCGGCGCATCAGTTGCACTGCCTGCCACAATCCTCATCAACCGTTGTCGCACGATGTCGCCAGCTACGACGCAAAATGCCTGGCTTGTCATCAAACCACAGGCGCCGTAACCAATGCGGCTTCAACCAAAGCCAAAGCCTGCAAAACCGGCAAGGCAAACTGCGCTTCGTGTCACATGCCAAGATACGAAATCCCCGGCTCACATTTTGAATTTACGGATCATATGATTCGCGTGGTGAAGCCGGGCGAAAGCTATCCGAATTGATTGGTTCAGAAACGGAAGAGTAAGAGGCGAGAGGCTGGCGGTGACTGATATCTGTCGTCGCGAGGTTGTCGGCGGATTACAGGCCGCCGACAACTTCGTCAATTTCTGCCAGCAGGTCAGGGTTGGCTTTTTGCGGGCGGGCGAAATACCACCAGTTTTGTTTGGCTGTCCAACCTTCTTCAGCGGCAACTTCATCCCCCCACAAACAAATATCGGTGATGGTTGTCAGGTTTTGCATGGCTTCATCAGCCTGTTGAATGCGTTCTTCGACTTCTTCGCGTTGTTCGTCGGTGGCGACGGTCAGAGCTTCGGCCAACAACTGGCGCGCATCCAGATCATTTAGATAATCGTCCAGACCTTGTTGATAACCGGCTTCGACGGCCTGCACCGTTTTTTCCCAGCTTTCAACCAAACCCGGCAATCCTTTTCTGATGACGTGATCGCCACAGCCAGTTTCGTGCAGATATGCGCGCACGGGGTCTATCGTACTCATAAGAATTTACCTCCCAGGTCGTTTGCTTTGCCGCCAGAAATACGCCTCGCCATCGTTCGGCTTGAAATACGTGCGAATGGTGCGGTCGGAGTTGAAGGCCAGAAACGCGCCGGTTCTTTTTTCAAACCGGGTGATCACGCCGTCAGCGCGCGTAACTTCCAGGACATTTTCTCCAGCAGGACGATCACGCAGCACCTGGGCCTGACGTAAATACTCGTCCTGGCCGGGAGAGCCGAATTCGTGACCGTGTTTTTCGTAATGCTCTTGCAGCTTGCGCAGCGAGGCGAAACCAATGTCTTGTCGCAGCGCAGGCGCGTCGTTTGTGGCTCGTGCTTTGGCTTGCGTCGAAGTCGCTTGCCCGTTGGCTGGCTGAATCGGCGGCCCGCTTGTCCGGCGACAACCGCCAAACAAAAGCGCAAATGCGACAAGCGTGACGAGCAACGCAGAAATCGTTTCGGCGCGTCGCTTATTTCTGGTGTCGAAGGGCTGATCCATAAAAACGAAGACGAGTGACAACCAATGTGCCACTCGTCATAAATTGTGAATCGTAGTGGAAATTACCGCACTGAGATTGGCATACCGCCACCAAAACCACCCAACGGGCTGGCGGGTTCAGCCGGCGGCAACTGGTCAACTTTTTCCGGTGCGAGCACCGTCAAACGGCCCACCGCCGTGTTACCTAGCGCCGTATTCCGCAGGTCTTTGTTGCTGGCGATCGCGAAATAGAGGTCAGCCGCTTCTTTGTTTTTGCCCATTGCTTCATAGGTGCGCGCCAAACTCATCTCAATCACTGGCGCAGGCACGTTGCCGGGCTTGGCTTTCAGCTTTTGATACTCAGCAATTGCATCGTCGTTTTTGCCGACAGCCTCATAGCGTTGGGCCAATGCCATACGTGACTGTGCGCCAAGATCGGAATCTTTTTGCGCCAGTTCTTTTAGCGTCGCTTCGGCTTTTTCGGGTTCGAAATACAATTGATGGGTGGCTGCGTAATAACGTCCCAGCTCGCCATTATAGGAAGGATATTCACGAGCCGCGCGATCGAATGCTTCAAATGCTTTGCGATGCTTTTCTTCTTCGGTGGTGGCGGCATATCCGCCCGGGTTAGCGGGGATCGGATTAGCCACAATCGCATCGTTCCAGCGGAAGCCTTCCGCCATCGCTTCGGCAGCGTTGGTTGCGCGGCGTGAGAAAACCAACCAGATGATCGCCACGATGGCGATCGCGGCGGCGGCCACGGTGATGTAAGTGAGAATCGGGCGCGAACGATCTTTGACCCAGCCTGAGGTCTTTACGTATTGATCCATCAATGGGTCGCGCTTCAATTCCTGTGCGGAAACTCGCCCTTTAGCCAATGTTGTGAACTCCTTCGGAAGAAATAGGGGCCAGTGAGGAAAGCGCAAAAATAGCGGTCTGGCGGCGGAATTGTCAAGCCTAGCCTGCGTCAGAGCCAATCTATCTTGCCGACGCTGGCCCTCCAGGCCGCATCTACTGACTGGCAGGCTTCGGACAGCGCAAATTTAATTCTTGCGTAATTTGGGCCAGAGTGATATTGATTATTGGCCCTGTCCGACCGCTTGACCCCAGCTGGCTCTCCTAACGAGCGCAATTCTGCAATTGCCAGCTTCCTTCTCCCAGCGATCTTCTATCGGAAACGTGCCCCAAGGATGACGTTGCCGGAACGCCTCTGTGCAGCAGGGTTCACTGACATCGTCTGCAAAGAAGGAAAATCATATGCCACCATCCTCCACATCGTCTATTGCGGTCGTTGCCGCAGTCCAGGCCGCACCAATTTACTTAAATCTCGAACGCAGTCTGAATCGTGCGTTGGAACTGATCGCCGAAGCTGCCAAACGGCGCGCGCAATTGGTTGTTTTCCCGGAATCCTGGTTGCCGGGCTATCCGGCCTGGTTGGATAACTGCCGCGATGTTGCGCTTTGGGATAATCAGCCCATGAAAAGGCTGTATGCGCAATTGCTTGAGAACAGCGTAGTTGTTCCCAGTCGCGTGACTGAGGCCTTGGGCGAGGCTGCACGCAAGCATCATCTGACTTTGGTGATGGGCGTTCACGAACGTGTGATGGAGGGAGCGGGGCGAAATACGCTCTACAACTCCATTCTGACGTTTGGACCGACAGGGGAATTGTTGAATGTACATCGCAAACTGGTGCCGACATTTAATGAGCGGCTGATTTGGGGGCAGGGAGACGGAGCAGGATTGCGTGTGGTGGAAACGCCGGTTGGGCGGATTGGTGGATTGATTTGTTGGGAACACTGGATGCCGATGGCGCGCCAGACCCTGCATCTGGGCGGCGAAGACATTCACGTGGCGCTCTGGCCGTCGGTCAAGGAAATGTATCAGGTCGCCAGCCGTCATTACGCGTTCGAAGGCCGCTGTTTTGTCGTGGCCGCAGGCGGCATTATGCGGCGCAGTGATTTGCCGGCAGATTTGGAATTGGCTGCCAATGTTGCCAATGGCGACAGCGAATTCATTCTGGATGGCGGCAGCGCTGTGATTGGACCTGATGGACAATATGTCGCCGGTCCGGCATTCGGTTCAGAAGTCATTATTCTGGCGCGCATCAACCTCGAACGCATTCGCGAAGAAAGTATGACGCTTGATGTGACAGGGCATTTCAATCGGCCAGACCTCTTTGATTTTCGTTTCAATGGGGGGGCGCGCAAAGCGCCAAGTGGCCAACTCGAAGTCGCCACGTCTTCTCAGGTGGAAATCGAACCGCCGACTGCAACTGAGGTGTTGTTGCAGCCGAGCACCGAAGTGCTTGCGCCGTCAGGCACTGACTCCGCTCCGGCGTTTCGTGTGATCAGTTCTTCGCGTTCGGGCAGTTTTGATTCAGAACTGCGCGCCAAGGAAAAACAGCGGTAGTTCGCCGCCGCCGTCGCTGTTTTTCAGCTTTCGCTCGTGCTACCTTACCGCGCCTGATGAATCAGCGGAGGTCAGCCGATGAGTGAAACAAAAAAGAAACGGTTGCGCACGTTTCCTGATATTGAAGCCGCAGCGTTCCAGCATCCCTGGGATGCCAAAGCGACCGATGCGCTCAAATCCGTACCCGGCCTGGATCAACTCGTGGCCAAGATTATGGAGTACGGACTTGAGCGCATTTTTTATTTGCAGAATACCGCGGCCAATGTGCGGGTTACCGCGCGGCAATTCAGCCGCTTGCATCGCGCCTTAGGCTGGGGCTGCAAGATTATCGGCGTCGAAGAACCGGAACTCTATGTGGCGCTGGACCCGACGCCCAATGCCTTCACGTATGGGCATACGCGTCCGTTTATCGTGCTGACGTCCGGGCTGATAGACATGCTCGATGATGAAGAACGTTTCTTTGTCATCTCGCACGAACTCGGTCATATCAAAGCCGGGCACGTCCTTTACACCGTGATTGCGCGTAACATCGCCGAGATCGTGGCGATGATCGGACAAGCGTCTTTTGGTTTGGGAACGCTGCTCGGACAAGGGCTGGTGATTGCGCTGCACGATTGGTATCGCAAAGCCGAACTCACTGCTGATCGCGCCGGATTGTTGTGCGTGCAAGATCTTGATCCATGCATTCGCACATTCATGAAGTTGGCTGGTGGAGCGCGGCAACTGTATGCCGAAATGGACAAGCAAGAATTTATCAAGCAGATTCGCGCCTATGAAGACGCCGATGTTTCGACGCTTAACAAGGCCTACAAAGCGCTGATCACAGCCTATCGCACGCACCCATTTCCGATTTTGCGCGCCAAAGAACTTGATGCCTGGCATAGCAGCGGTTATCGCTCGCTGGCGGGTCCGTTGGGATTGCTGACTGCCTGAGGCTGAGGCTGAGACTGCCCCTTTCGACTTTCGGGGGATTTTTTGTATTATTGGCGCGCCTTTCATGTAAGCGATTGCGCGCGTACGGATGACGACATCCGGCATTGCGCGAAAACCGATTTTCCAAAACCTGTCATTGTTAATTTGCGAGGAGTTCATGGCTCGGCGATGTCCTTTGTGCCGCAATGAAACGAATTGGGAAGATAATCCCTGGCGACCGTTCTGTTCTGAACGTTGTCAGATGATTGATCTGGGGCGTTGGGCGACCGAAGAGTATCGCGTGCCCCTCATGGAGACGCCGGAAGGATTGCTCGCTGATTTGAGCCACGAGCTTGACCGCGAAACGAGTATTGATGAGCAAGCAAACTCATAGTGTGAAACAGACGGCTTTGCCGATTGTCTTGAGCGCGCTGGTTGCGCTTTTGCAGGCGTGTTCGACGGCTGCGCCTCCGCAACCGATGAGCGAATCCATGGCGGCAGCATCTGCCGACAGCAAACCGTCCGACGTCAACGAACGTGCAATCAAAGATGCGTTCGACGTTCCTATTGCGCGCCTGGATGGCGGCACATTCAAGCTGGCAGATTTTCAGGGCAAAGTGCTGGTCCTGGATTTTTGGGCGACCTATTGCCCGCCGTGCGTCAAGCAAGCGCCTGCCCTGGCCAAGCTCAATGAGCGGTATCGCGATCGTGGGTTGGCGGTTGTCGGATTGACCTCTGACGAAAAAAGCGATCAGCCGAAAGTCGAAGAGTTCATCAAAAAAGTCGGCATCAATTACACCATCGGTTATGACAACAACTGGCTTTCTACCGCGTTTCTGAAAGGGACAGAAGACGCGACCGGTTCGCCGCCGATTCCGCAACTGTTTGTGATTTCGCGTGACGGACGCGTGGTCGAACATTTGATCGGTGAGCGTCCCGGCGGTTTGGAAGCCTTGGAAAAAGTTGTCAACGAACAATTGGCCAGCGCCTCGCGATAAACACGCGGGCGAGGTGATTTCTGCTTTTACATTAGCTTTTACGTCGGTAAGGAGCGAAAAGAGATGGTTCGAAATGCAATCAAGCCGGGATTGGTGGGGACGGTGATGCGGGCTGCAATTCTGGGTAGCCTGTTTTTGATGGTGGCCGTTGCAGCGCCAACTTTGGGCACGCAGGACATTCCCGAATTGCCAATGCCCGATGGTTCTGGCGATACGCCCGAAATGTTCGTTGATTTGGTGCCACAGCCAGGCAGCGCTGTTCCTGGCAAAAATCAGATGAAACTTTCCAGCTTGCGCGGCAGCGTCGTGCTGCTGGATTTTTTCTGGTCGAAATGTCCGCATTGCGAAGAGCACGCGCCGCACATCGTGCAGATTTATTCCGAATATCGCTCACGCGGATTCAAAGTGCTGGGGCTGGCAACCGATAGCAAAGACGACAAAGACGCTGTTACGAGCGTCAAGGCTTTTATCGCTAAAGCCAAGATTCCTTATCAGGTTGGTTACATCACCAACGAAATCGTGGCCTATTACGCTGACAGCAAAAACCACGGCGTGCCGCAGATGGTGCTCTTTGGGCCGGACGGCAAGATGGTCAAGCGCGAAATCGGCTGGACTGACAAGATCGAAAAAGAAATGCGCGCCGCTATCGAAGCTCAATTGGCAAAATTGCCGACGGTCAAACCCGGCAGCAAAGCCAGCGCCAAACCCAGCAAACAGAAAATTCAGCGAGGCTAAGACCGATGACAAGCAGTATGCAGGTTCAGCCTAAGTTTCGCGGTTTGTTGCGGCAACTGTTATTGCTGTGTGGCATTGTCGCGCTGCTGAGCACTGTGGCCGTGGCGCGAATGGGCCGCGAAGACATACCCGAATTGCCCAAGGCCGACGGTTCTGGCGAAACTCCCGAATTAACCGTGGACTTGATGCCAGGAAGCCTGGGCCCGAATGGCAAGCCGCAACGCACACTCAAGCTCTCGCAATTGCGCGGCAAAGTCGTCCTGATAGATATGTTCGCGTCGTGGTGTGAGCATTGCAAAGAACACGCGCCGCACATGGTGCAGCTTTACAACGAGTATCGGCAGCGCGGTTTTGTCGTGCTTGGTTTGGCGACAGATGACCGTAGCAAGAAAGACACGGTTGCCAACGTGAAGGGCTTTATGACCCGCGCCAAAATCAATTACACCGTCGGGTTTGTCACTAATCAGGTTGTTGCCTACTTCGCTGACAACAAAAATCACGGCGTGCCGCAGATGGTGCTGTTTGGGCCGGACGGCAAAATGGTCAAACGCGACATCGGCTGGAATGCGCGCATGGAAAAGCCGATCCGTGATGCCATCGAAGCGCAATTGGCAAAGATGCCACCGGCTGCACCGGCCAAACCGGCTGTTCCTGTGAATAAAGCCGGTGCCAAAGTCGCGCCGCGCAAAACGAAATAACCAACCTCGGGTTATGCCCCGCTCGCTTGAGATACCCGTTATGAATCACTCCTACGCTCATCGCAGACAAATTTTTCGCGCCGGATTCTGGTTGCGCTTGGTCGCGGCCAGTTTTGTGTTGCTGACGGTTACCTGGGCCAAACCGCTTGGGTTGGCTGACGTGACCGAGTTGCCCAAAGCTAATGGCGCAGGCGACATCCCAGACATCATGATCGAATTGGTTCCCGTGAAGATGGGGCCTGCGGCCAGCCGTTCCAAACATCTGATGCTTTCGAGTTTGCGCGGACGCGTGACGTTGCTCGATCTGTTCTGGTCCAGATGTCCGCATTGCGAAGAGCATGCGCCGCACATCGCTGAGTTGTATAACCAATATCGGCAACGCGGCGTGAACGTACTAGGTCTGGCGACCGATCGCAGCGACAACCCTGATGATGTCGCCAGCGTGAAATCGTTCATTACCAAAACCAAAGTCAATTACCCAATCGGATTCATTACCAGTGAAGTCGTTAATCTGTATGCTGACCCCAAAGATCGCGGCGTGCCGCAGATGGTCTTATTCGGCGCAGATGGCAAACTGGTGAAACGCATCATCGGTTGGGATGAGGCGCGCGGCAAGGAATTGCGTCAGGCAATTGATGCGCAATTGGCCAAAGCGCCCGCCAGTAAGTCCACCAATCAGGCCAAACCAGCATCCCCCAAAGCCAAAAAGTCGTGAGTCTGTCGGCGGCAGTGACGCGTTTTGAACCCGTGTGCTGTCGCGGCAGGCTTTTCCTTCATTTTTTGTCAGAGGTGCCCAATGCAAACTATCGCATTTGCTTCCGTGTATCGTTCCTGTTTTCGGTTGTTGTCGTTGGCCAGTTTGAGCTTGATCATGCTGGTTTCACTCGCTGATGGGGTAGGCGAGGCCAAAGCGAAAATCGGCAAATTGCCCAAAGACTCTGTGGCGCGCCAACCGATGCGCACGTTGGATGGGCAAATGTTCAACTTGCAGGATTTGCGCGGAAAAGTCGTCGTGTTGGACTTTTTTGCTGTTTGGTGCGGACACTCCAAACAGCACATTCCCACCATGACGCGCTTTGGCGAAGCGGAAAAACAGCGCGGTTTGCAGATCATCGGTTTGGCGGCAGAAGACGCCGACACCACGCGCACACGCGTCGAAGAATTCATCCAGCAGATGAAGATCGCTTATCCGGTCGGTCTGGTCAAAGACGAAGTGTTTGCCCGTTTTGTGGAATCGCGTGATGTGTCAGTGCCGCAAACGTTGATCTATGGGCGCGATGGCAAGCTGGTTGCTCATTTCGCGGGCCACGATGCCACTGTGGACACGGAATTGACGGCAACCGTCAAACGCGAGTTGGAGAAGTAGTGAGAAAAGCCAAAATTGTTGCGACCATCGGACCTGCGTCACGTTCAGTCGAACGTTTGCGCGACTTGATGCTGGCTGGTGTGGATGTGGCGCGTGTGAATATGTCACACGGCTCACACGACAGCCACGCCGAAACGATTCGTAACCTGCGCACCGTTGCCGCCGAACTCAATCGCCCGCTGGCAATTTTGCTGGATTTGTGTGGCCCCAAAATTCGCACCGGGCAATTACACGATCACCAGCCGGTCAAACTCGAAGCTGAGCAGGAACTCACCATCACCACGCGTGACCTGATCGGTGATGCCAGCATTGTTTCCACCAGTTATGCCAATTTGCCCCAAGACGTGAATCCGGGCGACCGCATCTTGTTCGCCGATGGATTGATCGAATTGCGCGTCGAACAAGTGGGTAAAACCGACGTGGTTTGTCGTGTCATCAATGGCGGTTTGCTGGGCGAAAACAAAGGCATCAATTTACCGGGCGTGAAACTGTCAGCCCCTTCCCTGACCGAAAAAGACCGTACGGATTTGAGCTTTGGCTTGCAGCAGAAAGTGGATTACGTCGCGCTCTCTTTTGTGCGCAGCGCGCGCGATTGCATCGGCGCAAAGACGTTGATCGAGTACCTGGGAGCGGATACGCCGCTTATTGCCAAAATCGAAAAGCGCGAAGCCCTCAACGATTTGGATAACATCATTGACGTTTGCGACGGCGTGATGGTGGCGCGCGGTGATCTGGGCGTCGAAACCGCTGTTGAAAGCGTGCCATTTCACCAAAAGCAAATTGTCACGAAAGCGAATGCCGCGGAAAAGCTGGTCATTACCGCGACGCAGATGCTCGAATCCATGACGCACGAACCGCGTCCCACACGCGCCGAAGCCTCTGACGTCGCCAATGCGATTTTGGATGGCACCGACGCCGTGATGCTTTCGGCGGAAACGGCCGTGGGCGAATACCCCGTGCAAACAGTCGAAACGATGTCACGCATCATCAGCTATACGGAAGAGAATTGTGCGTATGGCGACCGTTCACGCGATCTGATTCACGGCCATCAGAAGGGAACCGAAGGCCGTGCCATTGCTGAAGCGGCGATTTATGCCGCGCAGGAATTGCGCACCAGATTCATCATCGTCTTTAGCAAATCAGGCACGATGGCGCGACATTTGGCTGCCTTGCGGCCTGCGCAACGCGTCATTGCATTTACGCCCAATCCCAAATCCTACAATGCATTGGCGGCGGTGTGGGGACTTGAACCGCACTTGCTCGATTTCAGCGGCGGCAGCCGGGGGATCCTTGCGCGTGCGGATGAAATGATGGTGAGTTCTGGGTTGGCCAAACGCGGGGAAATGATCGTGGCCATGGCGGGACGCATTCCCGATCAACCGAGTTTGTCCTCGATCATGAAACTGCACCGTCTGGGAGAGATCGAAGCCAAGAACTAAGGCCACGCCGAAAAATGTAAAGAGCACGAATCTTGTCGGGTAAACGAGATTCGTGCTCTTTCTATTTTCGCGCATTGTTAGATCAGGATTCGGCTCTGATCACATCTTCGGCGACGTCTTCCTTGGCAGCGTGTTTGGGAAACGCTTCGATGGGCAGGTCAAACGGCTGTTGCGGTTTGCGCCAATTGTCGAGCATCGCTACTTGTTGCACACAGGCGATGGTGCAGAATTTCGCGCAGGGCTTTTCCGTGTTGAATTCGTGCTCCAGATGTTCGCGCGTGTATTCCGCCAGCGGGATGCCAGGATAGCCGCGTTGCTGGGAGCAATAATGCACCAAGCCATCTTCGCAGATATACAGGTAACGCGCGCCTGCGCGGCAGCGCCAGTTGTGCGGGCGACCATATGCCAAATCATCCTGGAATTGATTCAACCAGCCAAACTTCTTTTTGCCATAGCGGCGCAATTGTTTGTACACCTGCTCTTCCACGCCGCTCAGCGGTTTCAACTGACCGTCGCCATCGTGAATCACGCCCAGCGTCGAGCCAAAGCCGAGTTCCACGGCGCGTTGCGCCACAACCAAGGCATCTTCGGGGTTTTTGATGCCGCCGCCGATCACGGAATTGATGTTGATATGGAATTTGGCGTGTTCCGACAAATAGCCCAAATAGCGGTCAATCACCTTCAGGCTTTTTTGCGAGACTTTGTCGGGTTTGACGTTATCAATGCTGATTTGCAGGTATTCCAATCCGGCACGGTTCAATTTCTCGATATTTTCCCGTGTCATGTAATAGCCGTTGCTGATCAGCCCAGCGATCATTCCGTGCGAACGGATATAGGAGATGATGTCAAAAATTTGCGGATGCAGCATCGGCTCGCCGCCGCTGATGGTGATCGTAGACGTGCCGAACGACGCCAGCTTATCCAGTCGCCGTTGCATTTCGGCAAACGGCACCGGATCAGAGACTTTGTCGTATTCGTTGCAATAGCCGCAAGCCAGATTGCAGCGGCGCATCGGAATCACATGCGCCAGGATCGGATGTTTGGTCGAAGCCAGACCTTTGGCGACCAATTTGGCTTCGCGCAACATACGGCTTGATTTGCTGCTGCTTAAGTCTTGTGTCATAGGGCAGTTTTTCGGGGACGGGCGAGGTCCCGCTCCTCCTGATGCTTCGTCTGCAAGAAGCTGTCTTTTTTTGTTTTGTACTTAACGAAGAGGGACGAGCAGGAATGACTCGTCCCTCTGGCAACCGTTGTGAGATTGAATATGTCTGGTCGAAACGCTGGGGCGGCGTTTCAGCAGTTACTGCTTACAGCTTGTCAATTTTGGTTCCGCTCGGCAGATTCACCGCAAAAGCGGAATCCGCAAGGTTGGAATTCAACTGAATGTTCTTGAAGGTGACAACCGTGTAATCACCGTTGCGTTCCACGCCTTTCAGTTGTACCGGCAACCAGTTTTGCTGATTGACCCAGATGTCCATGGTGCTGAACGAATCAGCGCCTTTGGGCGTCAACCGCAACACGCTGGCCAGCACGCCATTCACAGATTCGTCTTTCACAAAGCTGACGCTGTATTTACCGTTGGATGACCTGAGCGATCCGCTCAGCGCAATGGTAATAAACTGAGCAAACCCGTCTTGTTTGCCTTTGCCAACCTTGGACGCCAAACCTTTGATTGCGCGATTGATGCGCGGTTGGTAGAAGGTGAAATCGTCGCCATCCACCGCAATGATGTCTTTGCTGGGTTTGGTGTAATCAATCCGCAGTTTCTGTTTGGTTTTGCCTTGTGTCGGTTTGAACATCACCTGTCCGTATTCGGTGTCGGTGATGCCCAGTTGGGAGTTGGTTTTTTGCAAAACCATCTCAGCTTTCAGGCTTTTCAAGTCCTGATTGGCTTTCTCCATTTTGTTGAGAATGCCAGTCAATAATTGGGGCTGTGTGCTGGCTGTCGCAAAAGACCCGACTCCCGGCAGGAGCAACAGGCCAACGAGCGCAACCAGAATCATCATTTTTTTCATTCGAACCTTCTCCATCTTCCAGTATGGCTTGGGGTTATAACCGTTTGGACTCCTCTTACTGAAACGTCACTTGATAACCCGGCCGTCCTTCTTGCATAAACGGCTCTTGTTTTAGAACTACAACCTCGCGCTTCAGTTCAGCGCGCAGATACAGAACGATAGCTTGACCCGGAGAGTTCAGCAACTCCAGCTTATTTTGCTGCTGCAAAAACGCTTCCAATTCCTTTGTTTCAATAAACCGAATCTTGGCCTCAGCCATCTGTGCCGAAACATTAGATGCTGATGGCACCCCGGTCTTTGCCTGAGACGACGACGGTAAGAGGGGCAGAACCCTGTCCCGGTCACCAAAATATCGGCTAGGAACTAAAAAGACCATCGCGATAATGAGCAGACAAAGAATGTCATATTGCCAGGTGCCGCGCTCATACGACCAAAGTAAAACGTTTTTGATCCCACTGAGTAATGACTTCATAGCACTTCTGGCTGTCGCCGCACCTGGTGTTGTCTAGGCGCGCGACCCTTGGTTGATAATCATCCCATCGCGCATTTCCACGGTCCGATTGGCAATAGCTGCCGCTTCGGGGTTATGCGTGATCATGACAATGGTCTGTTTGAACTCCTGATTGAGCTTTTGCAGCATTTCCAGCACGATTGCTGAATTCTCTGAGTCGAGGTTGCCGGTCGGCTCGTCCGCCAAAATGATCGCTGGACGATTGACGATCGCGCGTGCGATGGCAACTCGCTGTTGTTCACCACCTGAAAGCTCTAAAGGTTTATGGTGCATTTTATTTTCCAGCTTTAATAAGCGCAAGACTTCGCGCCGCTCCTCGCTGGTCATCTTTTGCGCCCCATCACCGTGGATGCGTTCGGCTACATTCAGATTGCCTTCTGCTGTCAGCGCCGGAAAGAGGTTGAAGCGCTGAAACACAAACCCGATTTTGCGGCGGCGCATATCTGTGCGCGCAGCATCCCCCATCGCGGCCAGGTCTTCGCCGTCCACCAGCACGCGTCCGGCGCTCGGTTGTAACAATCCGCCCAGAATGTGTAGGAGCGTGGATTTGCCACAACCGGACGGCCCCATGATGGAAATAAATTCGCCGGGCGGCACTGCCAAATTCACTCCGCGCAAGGCATTCACATCCACCTTGCCGATGCGGTAAGTCATTCGCAGGTCTTCTGTTTTCAGAATTGCGTTCATAGGTTTATTCGTAAGCCAGTGCCTTTACTGGGTCCTGGTTGGCAGCGCGGATTGCCGGATACAACGCGCCGAGCGCGCCTCCTGCCAATCCCAAGAGTGCAGCCGTCAACAGCCACGACCATTGAAATTCCAATTGCAAGGTTGTCGCGCGCTCAATTGCCCAGGCCGCCAGCAGAGAGACAACGAATCCCAACACCACTCCAATGGCGCTAATCGCCAGCGCTTCACGTTCAATTACGCCGATGATGTAGCTTTTGGGCGCACCCAGCGATTTCATAATGCCGATTTCGCGTGTGCGTTCGGTGATGGTCGTATACATTGCCAGCAAGATGACCAGCGTACTGACCACGACCGAAAGCCCAAGGACAGCCCTGACAAATCCTTTAATGCCGGGAATGCTGTTGCTCATTCCCAGGTTCAGGTTGCGACGCAGGATGACGTGGTTGCCC
Source organism: Acidobacteriota bacterium (assembly GCA_016789605.1). GTDB lineage: Bacteria > Acidobacteriota > Blastocatellia > RBC074 > RBC074 > RBC074. The sequence goes on along the minus strand of JAEUQO010000222.1, from coordinate 14,500 downwards.
GGTAATTTGGCGGCGATTTGCTGCTGAATTTCTTCTTGTCGCGCGGGATCGTCTACTTTGATCAGGATCGTGGAGCATTTGTTCGGCGCGGCCAGGTAGTTTTGTAGCGCATCGAGTGAAAGTTTGATGCGTGAGCCGATTTCCGGCGCGTAAATGCCTGCAACCTTGAGCGTTTTGCCGAAAACCTGAATTTCGCTGCCGACCGAAAGCTTGTTGTGCTGCGCTTTGAACTGGTCAATGATCACTTCGTCATCAGCTTGAAAAACACGACCTTCAATGATCTGCAAACCGCTCATTTCCGCATAGCTGGGGAAATCAATGCCTTCGACGACTTCAAAACCCAACCCGCTATTACCGCTTTGCACGTGACGTCCAACCGGGCTGACGGTTTTTACGCCCGCAATCTGTTTCAAGGGGTCGTCATAGCGTGTATCAAGCGACATTACCGATGACGGTGACCATCCGCCGCTGCTTTGCCGGGCAAATTCGATTTCCGCGCCTACGCCTTGTTCGCGCCGCAACCGGTCATTCAGCATACCTTCAACCAAGCCGGTATTAAGAGCGACCAGGATGACTCCCAGCGCGACGCCGAGCACGCTGATCAAGGTGCGCGTCGGGCGTTGGCGAAGACTTGAGATGACCAAACTATCCATAAAAACGATCCGTTCGATTCAGGTTTTGCCCGCGTTGGCGTGGTGACAGATTTCGCACCAGACCGTTGCGCTCAGCAACCACCACGGGCGTCAACAGCGATGATACCGCTGCGTTCACCAGTTGTTGTGCTGCTTACGGTTTCACCGGTTTATCCTTATCTAAATCTGTTTCCGGTAAATTGTCTGTGTTCGCGAGTACAAATGCGTTGGGCGGCAATGTCGGATTTAATTCGAACTTTTCTTCTGTGAACGTCAGACGCGCAGAATAACCGTCGTGAGGACGATGAACGAGCACGACGCCAGGCCACAACTCCGGGCTATCAGCGCGCAGCTTTTTGAAGTCGGAATAGGTGACCTCTGATGTCAGATTTCCTTGCGCGTCGAAAATTTGCTGGCGGGCAAACTTTGCGCCATTGGTACGGTCAAACCAGAAACGACGACGTACGAGCGCCGGACCTTGCTCGCCATTGCCCAGCTCAACTTCCGAAATCACGTAAAAGCTACGCAACACGCGCGCGCCTTTTTTGGCTCCGGGACGCGTATCGGCTTCTTCTTGCAAGGATTCTTCCAGCGCATACGCGAACCGCGCATCGCGCAATTGCACCGGACGCATCATCAGCGCTTCGGTAAAGTGAAAGGGGCGTGCCGACGTCAATCCGCTGCGGCGTTCTTTTTCGGCCAACCGGGCGCGCCACATGCTGTAATCGGCATCATTGGTGCCTAACAAAAAGCGGCGGTATTCGCTGGGATAATAGATGCCGACCTTGAACTGGTTCGACTCTGAAACCATGTCAGAGATTTTGGTCTTGATCCCCGGCGCTTGAATGAGCAGGCGGATTTTGTCCGGACGGTTGAGCAACAGAATCGAGTCCGCTTCATAGCGGAATTTTTCCGACGATTCTGCGTCAATGAATTGGATGTAAACCTGAGAGGCGCGCAGGGCCTGCAAATCAGTGAAAGGTTGTAACTGACTGAGCAAATCGTTGAATTTGGCGTCGGTTACCGGCGTGAGCAGTTTAGGGATGGAATTGTCCCGCACCTTTACCAAGCTGGCGCAGCCAGCATTGAAGAAGGCCAGCCCAACGACGATTGCGATGAGGCTGGCACGCCAACGTGAGACATTCTCCTGCCAGAAACGCGTTACTTGAACCATACGGGGTAATGTGCTCGCCCAAAGGCATCATAATAAAGCATCTTATAAATCCAGGCAGCGCCAGACAAAGCCGGGAAACTAACAGAAGGTCTGGGGGATGTCAAACTTTGGTGTTCTGGACAGCGGGCCAGCCCTTGCCACGGACTGTTTTACGCAACAAAAGGCTTGGCTTGACGCACTTTGCGCGGCTCGCGTACACTGCCCACTGCGATAAACCTTCCAACTCGGTTTACGGATCAGACACTTAAGACTGGCACGTACGCGAGCTTGAGCAATTTGACCGGCAGGCCTGACGTTGTGCGTAATGGAGAAAAAGGTGGCAAACAGTTGCGCCAACTCCGTTCTGAGCATGCCTTTTTACCGGATGCGGATCAGGCAGCCATTACCGAGAGGAGAGAAACCCTATGCAAGATCGTATGTTTACAGGTACGTTGGCGCGTTCGACTGCGCTTTCTCTGATTCTTAGCCTCGTGTTTTCTTCGGTTTCTGTTTTTGCCCAGGAGGGGAAAGAGCAGAAGAAGAAAAAAGATAAGCCTTCCAAAGAAGGCGTCAGCAGCGTGTATAAGCGCTGGGTCAACGAAGACGTGGCGTGGATCATCACCGATGAAGAGCGCAAGACCTTCAATTCGTTGAAAACCGACGACGAGCGCGAGCAGTTCATCGAACAATTCTGGCTGCGCCGCGATCCCGATCCTGACACGGACGGCAACGAATATCGCGAAGAGTATTATCAGCGCATTGCCTATGCCAACGAGCATTACACCAGCGGTATCCCTGGCTGGAAAACGGATCGTGGGCGTATGTACATCATGTTCGGCAAGCCTGACCAAATCGAATCGCACCCGTCAGGCGGCAGCTATGATCGCCCGGTTTGGGAAGGCGGCGGTTCGACTTCGACCTATCCGTTTGAAATCTGGTGGTATCGTTACATCGAAGGCGTTGGGTCTGACGTTGAAATCGAATTCGTAGACCCGACTGGTTCCGGCGAATATCGTATTGCGCGCAACCCGAACGAAAAAGACGCCTTGCTCTATACGCCGAACGCCGGTTTGACCCTGGCAGAACAGCTCGGTTTGTCGAGCAAAGCCGACCGTATCGGCAACGGTATGTTTGGCAATAACGGACAAGGGCAAAACGGTCAGATGTTTGGCATGCGCGCCAAAGACCAGCCGTTTGAAAAACTCGATTTGTTGGCGCGTTTGCAGCGTCCGCCCAAAGTCAAATTCAATGACCTGGCTGCGCTCGCCAGCGAATCTGAATTGCCGAAAGCGAGTTTTGACGTGCTCAGCGCTGGGTTGAACATCAACCTGCTGCGCGTGACAGAAACGGCCGTCCTGACTTCCTTCACCGTCCAGTTGGAAAACAACGATCTTGTCTACAAAGAATCCGGCGGATTGCCGCAAGCCGCGATCAACATTTACGCCAAAATCACCAATGTGGCTGGCCGACGCGCCGGTCAATTTGAAGACGTGGTGACTTCCAGCTACACGCCGGAAGCGCTGGAAATTGGTATGCAGCAAAAGTCTGCCTATCAGAAAAACGTTGTGCTTGCGCCGGGCAACTACAAAATTGACCTGGTGGTGCGCGACGTGAACAGTGGCAAGACGGGCGTCATCAAACAAGGTTTCGTGGTGCCCAAATTTGAAGAAGGAAAATTGGCGACTTCGACGATGATCCTGGCTTCGAAGATCGAACCGTTGGCCGGGCGTTTGCCAAGCGGCCAATTTGTGCTTGGGTCGCTGAAAGTCGTGCCGAATGCGACTGGCGAATTCAAGAAAGATCAAACGATGGGCGTTTACATGCAGGTTTACAACGTGGCGATTGACCAGGCGACGTTGCGGCCCAGCGTGGACATCGAATATGTCGTTTCGCGTAAAGACAAGGAAGTGATGCGCATTAAGGAAGACGGCAAGAGCAGTCTGAGCACGATCAACAGCCAGCAAATCACGTTGGCGCGTTTGATCCCGCTCAAGAACTTCGAACCGGGCTTTTACGATGTGCAGGTGACGATTAAAGACAACGTGGCTGGCACGATGGTCACCACTGATAAAGACACCTTCCAGGTCAAATAGCACTGCAAAGACAAAACGGGTTGTGAGTTGCCATCCGGTCACTCACAACCCTTCCTCCTAAACCTTCGACTCCCCAGTTTTCCCCCTCCGGCCCGCGTCACCACTAACAATCTCCCGCGCGGGCATTATGACTGCCCCGATCTGACCGCAACAGCTACTTGAGGTTTCATTATGAAAAGATTCTCTCCTCGTACCGCGATGTTCGTGGCAATTCTGTCTGCCGCTGTGTTGAGCTTGGTCTCTTTTGCGCAAGAGCGGCGTTTACCGGAGGAAGATTGGTATGGAGATGCCAAACGGGCGCTGACCCGACATTACGTTGGCAAAACCGTGCGTGCAAAATTAGCCATTCCCGCGACTCGGCGTGGACTGGAAATGATGGATGGCGCGTGGCGGCAACCCGAAACGGCTGCTGACACAAACGCAGCCCAGCCGGGAGAAGAGCTGACCATCAAAAGTTTCAAGGCCAGTGATCGTGGCATTGAACTGATTTTCAGCAAAAGCGGCGAAAAGCCGAAAAGCTCGTTCAATCCTTTCGCCGTTCGTCGGCAACCGCGCATCAATTTGCGCTTTTCGCGCGAATTGACCAACCGCGATTACACCATCGAAAGCGTGAATCGCTGGCTGACATCTGCGTTGGATGTTGCGGCGCTGGCTCCTGCCGGAAGTCCAAGCGCGGATGTTGCGCTGACTGAACCACGGGCTGCGCTTGCGCCTGCGCCCCTTATGGCAAGCCAAGTCAGTGATGTTGCTGCCGAAGCGCAGAGTGTGCCGGTTGTGCCCGGCGCGCGCGATTTGCCGTCGCTGGATGCTAACGTTGGGGAACTGACGATTGAGTGTTCCGATGCGCAAGCCCGCATTTATATTGACGATTCTTACAGTGGCTGGGCGCCGCGCACGATTCGTTTGCGCGCGGGCGTTCATCACATTTCAGTGATGTGCGCGGGCAAACCGGCTTGGGAACAGAAGCTATTTATTCCGGGCGGAAAGGTTTCCCTGATTCGCGTGGACCGGGCTGAAACGGTTCGGCGCTAATGCGCTGAACAACCAACAAAGAGTGCGCGCCAATCACACCGATTGGCGCGCACTCTTTGTTATATGGGCTTATTGGTCCGCGGTTCTCAAACGGTTGACGAGTAAATGCGCCTGACGCGTAGGTTCTGGCTGGCGGTATTTGGGAGCGGTTTGCAGCGTCAGGGCGATAGCCGTGGGCAGATCGAGCAAATGTCCGACGGAAACGTACACCGGCGCGACTTTCCGTTTGGTGCGTAAGGCCACGCCTACCTGTTCACCGCGATCCAGCAAGGGAGCCTGGCTGCCCGCTGCGAGGGGCAGTTCGTCGTGTTTGCCCACATACAAACTTTTGGCGCAGCCCAAGGTTGGTAAATCCAGCCATACACCGATATGGCAGGCCAGGCCAAAACGACGCGGATGCGCCAATCCCTGACCATCCAACATCAGCGCGTCCGGTTTGGTTTGCAACCGCTCCCAGACTTCGAGCAAGGCGGGGATTTCGCGAAAACTGAGCAGACCGGGAATGTAAGGGAATTTGGTGGTCGTGCGCACACCCACAGATTCGATGGTGCGCAACGAGGCGAGTTCTAACACGACAATGCCGGCATAGATCGTTTCGGAGAACTTATTGAACGAAACGTCTGCGCCGGCAATGGTGTGAATCGGGGTTTTCGGCGGTTCTATCCGTACCAGTTCGCGCAATCGTTGTTGTACGGCAATGGCGTCACTGGCAGGCAGATTCCAATCGTGTAGATTCGCGGGCATAAAGCAGTTGAACGCCTAATCGGTTAGGCCGCAATTTCTACCAGCGTCAGCGCAAAATGCAGGTGCTCGCCTGCGAGCGGGTGATTGGCATCGAGCGTCACTGTGGTATCGGTCAATTCGGTGATGACCAGCGGGATGTTGCCTTGCGGCGTGTGCATTTCAATTGCGAGCCCGACTTCCGGTTCCATCTCGCCAAGGCTGAATTGGTCGCGCTGAATGGTTTGCACCAGTTCTTGCATCCGTTCGCCATACGCTTGCGCGGGCGGGATGACGATTTCCTTGGTTTCGCCGACGCTCATTCCGATCAAGGCCTGTTCAAAGCCGGGGATGACCTGCCCGCCGCCGACCTGGAAGCCGAGCGGCTCGCTGCCTTCTGATGTATCAAAGACTTCGCCCGAATCGAATTTGCCTGTGTAATGCACTTTTACGGCGTCGCCAAGTTTGACTATAGACATCTGAATTTCCTTTCGTTGGGACCAAATTGACGAAAACTACATCTGGCCGCAGCATCGCATACGGGCGGATAAAATGCCAGCGAGGCGTTTGTTCAGCGCGTGTTTGGCACAAGGCTTGAAAACGCTGGGCGATTACTTTATCTACGTTCAGGATGAAGGCATTACGATTTAGCGAGGGAGAATTGAAATTGGCGGATGTCGCCACCCCGCATCGCGGCGGCGAAGCGCTGGTGCGTGTGCAATTGGCTGGCGTCTGCAATACGGATTTGGAGATCGTGCGCGGCTATGCCGGATTTCAGGGCACGCTCGGGCACGAATTTGTCGGCGTGGTTGAAGATTCGCCAGACCGTGCGCAAATCGGTCAGCGCGTCGTGGGCGAGATCAACGTCGGTTGTGGCGCTTGCGACTGGTGCTGGGCGGGCGATGCGCGACATTGTTTGCAACGCACGGCTCTGGGCATACACGGACGCGACGGAGCGTTTGCCGAATATCTCAACCTGCCGCCGGAAAACCTGTTGCGCGTGCCCGATGAAATCAGCAACCGTCAGGCTGTTTTCACCGAACCGCTGGCGGCGGCATGCGAAATTCTGACGCAAGTGAAACTCACGCCGGAAATGCGCGTGGCCGTGATTGGCGACGGCAAACTGGGACAATTGATTGCGCGCGTGCTGGCGACGACAGGCTGTAATTTGCTTTTGATCGGCAAACATTCAGACAAGCTGGAACTTGCGGCGGCTTCCGGCATCAAAACCAAAGTCTTGTCAGAACTTGAGCTTGATCCCGCGCGCCGATTTGAGGTCGTGGTCGAAGCCAGCGGCTCGGCCAGCGGATTGAATCTGGCGTTAGAGCTGGTTCGCGCACGCGGCACGATTGTGCTCAAATCCACCTTTCACGGCGCGGTCGAATTGAATTCCACGCGCATCGTGGTGGACGAAATCACCTTGCTCGGCTCGCGCTGCGGGCGGTTTGCGACCGCGCTGGCGTTGTTGGCGTCCGGAAAAATTGACCTCGAACCGCTGATCGCCGCCGAATACAAATTGACGGATGGCGTTGCCGCAATGACAGCGGCGCGCCAGCCGGGAACGCTCAAAATCTTACTGACGGCTTAATTCAGGAGTTTATGTATCCAGCAGGAAACCTGTTCATTCCCGCGCCGCACGGACGTTTGGAGGCAATTTATCGGCCCAAGTCCGAGCAGGCCGAACGCGTGGCATTGGTGTTACATCCGCACCCGATGCACGGCGGAACGATGCACAACAAGGTTGTGTTTCGCGCGGCCAAGGCCCTGGGCGAAGTTGGCTTTGAAACCTTGCGCTTTAACTTTCGCGGCGTTGGCGCGAGCACCGGTGAATATGACGAAGGCAAGGGGGAATGTGACGACGCGCGCGTGGCGCTGGATTATTTGTTGTCAGTGCAACCGCACGCGCGCGAAGTGCTGCTTGCCGGATTTTCGTTTGGCTCGGTTGTCGGGTTGCGCGTCGGTTGCGCGGATGAACGCGTACAGCGACTGATTGCCATTGGCGCACCGGCCCGGTTGAGCACGCTGGAGTTTTTACAGGCTTGCACCAAACCCAAACTCTTTGTGCACGGCGAACTGGATGAGATTGCGCCGCTGGCTCCGCTCGAAGACATTCTCCAACAGTTGCCAGCCACGACGAATTATCAGTTGGTGCGCATTGCCAATGCTGGCCATTTTTTTGATGATCAGGCCAATGAACTGATGACCGCCATCAGAGAATTTGCGGCCTGACGACCACCAACGGTTTCGCTTTGCAAGGCTCGATCATGCGTTTGCTTTCACGCCAATTTCAGATTGCCCGGCTGTTCGGCATTCCGCTGATCATTGATTACAGTTGGCCGCCGATGGCGCTGTTGCATATCTGGTTGGTGGCGCAATTCTGGTTGCCCAGTCAGGTCAAACCGTCGTTGCCGTTGGCAGAAAACCTGTTGCTGGCAATCCTGGTGACGGGGTTGTTTTTCGCGTCTGTGCTGACGCACGAACTGGCGCACGCGTTCATTGCGCGCCTCGAAGGCATCCGCATTCACGATATTCAACTGCATATTTTTGGCGGTTGGGCGCGACTGGTGGGCGAACCACGCACGGCGCTGGCGGAATTTCGCGTGGCCGTGGCGGGGCCGGTCAGTTCGTTTTTGTTGTCGGTGTTGTTTTGGTTTTGTTTGTATCTGGTGCAGCTTTTTAGCGCTGGCGGACAACACGCGCGCGCCGTCGTGGCCGGATTGTTGTATCTGGCATCGGCCAATATGCTGCTGGCGATGTTCAATTTGTTGCCGGGCTTGCCGCTGGATGGCGGGCGCGCTTTGCGGGCGATCTTGTGGCATCGGCGCAAAGACATTCTGTCGGCGACGCGCACCACGGCCAAACTTGGCGTCGGCATTGCTTACATGCTGATTTCCTACGGTTTGTTTTTGCTTGGCTTCGGGATGGTGCGCGGCAGGTTGTGGCAAGATTTTCTGGTGGCTGTCTGGTTGCTGGTTGTCGGCATCTTTTTGAAAAACGCCGCCGAAGGCGATTACCGCTTTCGCGCGCAACAACGCGCCAGTCAGCAGCACGAAGAGCAAGAGCTGGCGCAAAAACGTGCGCAATGGAATGTCAGCGGCACGGTTGGCGCGGTGATGCGTTCGCCTGCGATGAGCGTCGTGCCGGAATTGCGCGTCAGTGATTTCATAGACGATATTCTGGCAGAAAACCGGCAAACCAGTTTTCCCGTTGCTCGCGAAGGCCGTTTGCATGGCATCCTGACGTTGACGCGCTTGCGTCAGGTTCCGCGCGAACACTGGGAGCGCCTTGCCGTCAGCGAAGTAATGGAACCGATCAGCGAAGATTTGTTCATCACCGTGCGCGCATCAATCTCACATGCTGAACACAAATTGCGCATCAACAGCCTGGGCTTTCTGGCGGTGATTGACCAGGATGGCATGCTGGTCGGCTGTTTGAGCGCAAACGATTTGGACATTACCTAACGCATGAACTCTTCACCTTTTTCCCACGCCCTCGCACGGTTGCAGGAATTTCCGCGCCTATCATACGGTCACTATCCCACGCCCATCGAAGAGTTGCCGCGCTTACGCGCCGCCATCACAGACGATCTGGGAACCTGTCCGCGTTTGTTTATCAAACGTGATGATTACACCGGCGCGGGGCTGGGCGGGAACAAAGTGCGCAAGCTGGAATACGTGCTGGCGCAAGCACAGACCGACGGCACAAACGTTGTCATCACTTGTGGTGGTGTGAAATCGAACCACGCGCGTGTGACGGCGGCGCTGTGTGCACGGTTGGGACTGCGTTGCATCTTGGTGCTCAACAATGCCGCTGTGTCCTATCAGGATTGGAAGCCCGCCAGTTTTTCCCTGGACGAATTGTATGGCGCTGAGATCATTCGCGTCGCCAACCGCGATGAACGGAGAACGACGGTTGATGCTGTCGCTGCTGAATTGCGCGCCGCAGGCAAAAACGTGACGGTCATTCCCTTAGGCGCTTCGATCCCATTGGGGGCGCTGGGATTTGTGCGCGCCGCGCAAGAGGCAAAAGCGCAACTCGACACGTTGGGCGTCTCGCTTGATTACCTCTTTCATTGCACTTCGTCAGGCGGCACACAAGCCGGACTGGTTGCGGGCAATCAATTGTTCAGCGTTGCCAAACAGATCATCGGCGTCAGCCCGGACGATCCTTCGGCTGCGATTTCCGCCGAAGTCGCCCAGATCACGCGCGGTGTTGGTGAATTGCTCGGCGTCAGCCTGACAGACACCGTTACCGTGCTTGATGAATACACCGGTGCTGGATACGGCATTCCTTCGCCCGCAGGCGAGCAAGCCACCGCGCTGTTGGCGCGCACAGAAGGCATCGTGCTTGATCCGGTCTATACGGCCAAGGCGATGGCGGGACTACTCGACTGGATTCGCCAGGGCAAACTGACGGCGCAAGACAACGTGCTTTTCTGGCACACGGGCGGACAACTCGCGCTCTTTTACGCTCCCGAAGACAAGGCAATCTAAATCGTAACAGCCGTCATCAGAACACGTGACGCTTAAACATTCCGATGAATCTTGGCTTCCTGGCTTTGTCGTGTACCAATGTCGCGTATTCTGATTTAACAAACCGGAGGCTACGCGTGGCTGAATGGGCAAGCGGCGACGTTTTGTCACCACACAACATCGTCGCAAAAAATTACGGCGCTGATCACGAAAACAAAATCCACAGTGACGAAGGCGCGGCCAAATTCGGGTTTGCCGGTGCGTTGGTGCCGGGCGTGGCGCTGTATGCGTATTTGACGCGGCCAGTGGTTGATCTTTGGGGAGAGAATTGGTTGGCACGCGGCACGATGTCGGCCAAATTCATCAAGCCGATCTATGACCGCGAACTTGTGCAAGCGCGCGCGCAAGTCGTCAACGTTGCGCCCATCGAGTTGTCGCTGGAACTGGTCAACCCGGCCAACGAAATCTGCGCTGTCGGTACGGCCGGCTTGCCAGATGCGTTGCCGATGCTTGATGTGCAGGCGTATCCCGCTTATCCGTTGCCGCCGTCTGAACAGCGACGTGCGGCCAGTATTTCGTCGTTTCAGGTCGACGTAGCGCTCGGCTCGTTGTCTTTCACCTTGGACCTGCAACATGAAGGCGCGCGATTTTTAGAAAATATGGTCGAAACTGCGCCGCGCTATCACCACGTTTGCCACCCGGCATATTGGATCGCTCAGGCCAATGAATTGCTGATGCAAAACATCGCGCTTGGGCCGTGGATTCATACCGCCAGCGAAACGCAACATCTGGCTTTGGCGCGTGACGGCGAACGGCTTTCGTTGCGCGGGCGCGTGGCTGAATTGGCGCAACGACGCGGGCACGAAATCATCACCGCCGATTTGGCGTTGTTTGGCGAAAACGACCGCCCGCTGGTACAGATCAGACATTCCGCGATCATCAAATTGCGCGACTGAATCGGCAGACGAGTTTGCCGCGCAAGACACTTGCTCACCCGACAATGAAAAAGTACGTCATCAAATCCGACACGGCGCGTCCGACGCGCATCAACTATCGCGCAGAGCTGAACGAAGAGCAGCTTGCCGTGGTTGGTGCGGGCAAAGGGCCGCTGTTGGTGATTGCGGGCGCTGGTTCGGGCAAAACGCGTACGGTGACGTATCGTGTGGCGCGGTTGATCGAAGCGGGCGTGGCGCCAGCGCGCATTTTGCTGGTGACGTTTACCAATCGCGCCGCGCGCGAAATGCTGTCGCGCGTGGAAGGGCTGTTAGGCGCAGACGTACGGCGCGTCTGGGGCGGCACGTTTCATTCCATCGGCAATCGTATCTTGCGACGCCATGCCGCCAGTTTGGGATACGAGAGCAACTATTCGATTCTCGACGCCGAAGACGCCAAGGACATGGTTGACGCCTGTATCGAAGAAGCCGCGATTGACACCAAAGCGCGGCGCTTTCCCAAAGGCGAAGTCTTGCGCGAGATGTTCAGCTTTGCCACCAATACCGACACGCCGCTCGATCAAATCATCGCCGCCAAATATCCGTATTTCGAGCCGCTCACCAATCAGATCAAACGCGTAGACGAGCTGTATCAGGCGCGCAAACGCGAACGCAACGCGATGGATTACGACGATTTGCTCGTGAACTGGAAGCGTTTGCTGAGCGAAAAGCCGGACATCGCCGCCATTTATCAAGAGCAGTTTCAGCACGTGTTGGTGGACGAATACCAGGACACCAACATGCTACAGGCAGAGATTGTTGACCTGGTGGCGGAAAAGCAGCGCAACCTGATGGTCGTGGGCGATGACGCGCAAAGCATCTTTGCCTGGCGCGGCGCCAATTTCGACAACATTCTGAAATTCAAGGACCGCTATCCTGACGCGCAAATTTTCCGGCTGGAAGCGAATTACCGCTCGACGCCAGAAATCGTGATGCTGGCCAACGCGTCAATCGGTCATAACCGCAAACAGTTTCCCAAGAATTTGCACGCGGTGCGCCCCAGCCGCGGTTTGACGCCTGCGCTGATTCCGGCGCGTGACGTCGAACAGCAAGCGGCGTTTGTCGCGTCACGCATTTTGGAATTGCGCGACGAAGGCGTGCCGCTCGAAGACATGGCCATCTTGTACCGCGCGCATTTTCAGTCGCTGGAAATGCAACTGGAACTGACGCGACGCGGCATCCCCTATGAAATTCGTTCCGGCGTGCGGTTCTTTGAACAGGCGCACATCAAGGACGTGACGTCATATTTGCGTTTGCTCGTGAATCCGCGTGACGAACTGGCGTGGAAGCGCGTGCTCAAACTGATTCCGAAAATTGGCAATGCGACGGCGGCGCGCGTCTGGGAACGGTTGGCATACGCCGCAGAACCGCTGGCGCTGATTCGCACGGATGAATTTGCCAAAGCCTTGCCCAAAGGCGCTGCCCTCGGTTGGCAGGAATTTGCAGCGCTGATCAACGAATTGACTGCGCCCGAAACGCGGAACGCGCCGGCCAAACAGATCGAATTGATTCTGAATCGCGGTTATCTGGAATACCTGCAAGCCAATTACGAAAACGCCGACGCACGTGAAGAGGATTTGCGGCAACTGGCCAATTTCGCTTTGCGGTATGACACAACCGAAGCGTTTTTGAGCGAACTGGCCTTGCTCAATTCAGAACGATTTGCCGCGCCCGGCCCGACCGTGGGCGAAGATGTCGTGATGGGTGGTGATGAAGATGAACGCCTGGCGTTGTCTTCGGTTCATCAGGCGAAAGGCTTGGAATGGCGCGTCGTCTTTTTGATCTGGGCGGCGGATGGGCGGTTTCCGTCTGCGAAAAGCCTGCGCGACGCCGAAGGCGAAGAGGAAGAGCGGCGGTTGTTTTACGTGGCGCTCACGCGCGCGCAAGACGAGCTGTATGTTTGCTTCCCCTTGATCGAAAGCGACCGCGCGCGCCAAACGGTATTGCATCGTCCGTCGCGATTCATTACCGAAGTCCCCAAAGCCTTGCTGGAGATTTGGAGCGTAGACGAAGAAGACCCCTTGCTGGCGCTGGACGGCCTGGATGACCTGGATGATTTGGATACGCCCAAACTGATCAACTAGATCGTTTTTCAATTCGCTTTACGGATTGGCCACGGAGTCACAGAGTCTCAGAGAAAGGCTTGGAAACCTCTACGGCTCTGTGCCTCTGTGGCAAAACCCGTACGCCAAAATGAAATCTGATCTAAAACCAGATACACAGAGGAGAGTCATGACTGCACCAAAACAGGCGCTTGCGCCGCTGGACGCGTACCGCATCACGGACATCGAGTCGGTGATGACGCCTGCGCTGGTTATTTATCCCAAAATTGTCGAAGCCAACATCGCCGCGACGATTCGCGTATTGGGCGGCGATCCGAATCGTTGGCGTCCGCACGTCAAAACGTCAAAGCTCGGTTTCGTCATGCGCAAACTGACGGAACAGGGCGTGGTGAACGTCAAATGCGCCACGACGCTGGAATTGCAAACCGCAGCGGCTGCAGGCGCCACAGACATTCTGGTGGCCTATCCGATGGTCGGCGCAAATGTGCGGCGTGTGCGCGAACTGGCGGCGGCGATGCCTGACAAACGCATTTCGGCTTTGGTCGAAAATGCCGCGCAAGTGAAAGCCTGGGAAGGCAGCAACATCAGTTTGTTCATTGATCTCAATGGCGGTATGGATCGCACCGGCTTGGAACAGGAGCGCAGCGCGGAAGTGGTAGCGCTGGCACAGCAGATCGAAGCCGCCGGGCTGGTCTTTCGCGGCTTGCACTATTACGACGGTCATATGAGCAAGTATCAAGACCTGGCCACGCGCGAGGTCATGGCGCATCAGGGGTACGATCAACTGATGCAACTGGTCGCAGCGCTCAATAGCGCCGGGTTATTGGTCGAAGAAGTGATTACTTCTGGCACGCCCGCGTTTCCGTGCGCGATTTCGTATCGGCCATTTGCCGACGCGCCGTTTGTGCATCGCGCTTCGCCGGGCACGATGGTTTATGGCGACGCCACCAGTTTGGGGCAATTGCCGGAAGATTACGGATTTCAACCTGCGGCAGTGGTGGTGTCAGCCGTTGTCAGCCACCCTGCGGCACAGCGCGTAACCTGCGACGCGGGGCACAAGGCGGTGTCTGCCGACGCTGGCATCCCGACCTGCTCTGTCTTGGGGCATTCCGAATTACAACCTCACAAACCCAGCGAAGAGCATTTGCCGATTGACGTTCCTGCGGGCGCAACGTTGCCTGCTGTTGGCGAATATTTGTATCTGGTGCCGCGCCATGTTTGCCCGACGGTAAACAATTTCGATTACGCATTATTGGTCGAAAACGGCAAGATCACCGGCGTCGAACGCGTGACTGCGCGCGGACGCGAAGCTCCCGTGGCAATCTGAGCGCACTCACCCATAA
>JAEUQO010000164.1 GCA_016789605.1 Acidobacteriota bacterium | reverse complement strand
GCGGATCAGCAGTTTGGCTCCGACAGGCACATCGCGCACGTCAGCTTCCGTAATGACATCCTTGACCGATTCGTCAATGACGGTTTCCGCCTGGGCAGTTTGCGGCGCAGGCGGAGTCGTCGCACTCACAACACCACCAATTTGCTGTTGCAAGGCTTCACGTACCAATTGTCGGATGTCATCCCGTTCCTGACTCACGATGCCTCCTTCTGCTCTGCTTACGGGGTGGGAACTGGCGTCGCCTGTTTCCGCTGCAACCAGAATTCGTGTACTGCCAGGCAAACTGCCAACCAGGCGCCACCAAAACACCATCCGCCCAGAATGTCTGACAGCCAGTGTGCGCCGACATGAATGCGCGCCAGATTGGTGAGCAGAAAAAAGAGTGCCACCAATCCGACGCCAATCCAATTGCTGATGCGCAACGGTGTGGCGCGACTGAGCCGCCATACCAGATAAAACACAACGCCGAACACCGCCAGCGAACTCATCGCCGTTCCGCTGGGATAGCTCAGCCCCGAAGACGCCTTGTAGATGGTAACGAGGTCTGCCGAGGGACGTGGCCGACCGTACAACGGCTTGAGCAATGTCTCGCCGTAAACCATTATCGGAAACGCCGACGCCGCAAAAAGCGCCGCCAGATTCCATTGCCGCACCACCAAAGTAACCAGCACCGCAATAAATGGCCACAGCGGCAACGCGTTGCCTAACGATTGCCACAAACGGCTGACGTGATCGCCGTATGGCAACACGCTTTGCAACCCACGCGTAACGGCCAAATCGCCCGGCAAAGGCCCGGCCCCTTTGGCAGCAAAACCGAGCAGCAAACCGGCCGCGAGCAGGAAAATGGCCGCGATGAGAAACGGACGGGGAGACGCCACAAATGCACCTTTGAAACTTGGGCCCGAACCGGACGCGTTAATCGTTGAGAAAGGACTTGATGCCGCGCATCGCCTGCGCAATGCGCTGTTCGTTTTCGACCAGGGCAAACCGCACATAGCCTTCGCCGCTTTCGCCAAAGCCATTGCCCGGCGAGACAGCGACGCCCGCTTTCAGGATCAACTGCTTGGCAAATTCCAGCGAGCCCATCTGTGCAAAATGCTCAGGGATTTTCGCCCAAACGAACATCGTGCCTTTGGGCGAAGGCACCTGCCAACCGGCAGCGTGCAATCCTTTGATCAGCACATCGCGCCGCTTGCGATAAACCTCTACGATTTCCGGCACATACGCGTCGCAATCGCGCAAGGCGATAATGCCCGCAATCTGAATGGGCTGAAACATGCCGTAATCCAGATAGCTTTTCAGCCGCGTCAGCGCATAGACGGCTTGTTTGTTGCCAACGCAAAAGCCCATGCGCCAACCCGCCATCGAATAGCTCTTGGACATGGAAAACATCTCGACCGCCACGTCTTTTGCCCCTTTGACCTGCAAAATGCTGGGCGCTTGATAACCGTCAAAACACAAATCGGCATAAGCCAGATCGTGAATGATCAGATATCCCCGGTCACGGGCAATCGCGACAGCTTCTTCAAAGAAGGACAAGTCCACACAAGCCGTGGTCGGATTGTGCGGGAAAGAAAGCACCAGCAACTTGGGTTGTTGTGAACGCGGAAATTCCAGCTTGCGCAACGCGTCCATGGTCGTTTCCGGGCCTTCGTTGATCGGCAATTTGATCAATTCGCACCCGGCGATGGTCGCGGCAAACGAGTGAATCGGATAGCTGGGATCGGGCACGATCACCTTGTCGCCCGGCTCAACCAGCGCAAGAATCAAATGCGAAAAGCCCTCTTTGGCGCCGATGGTGGCGATGGCTTCGGTTTCGGGATCAATTTCGACGCCGTAACGGCGTGCATACCAGCGGGAAATTTCCAGCCGCAAATTCGGAATCCCTTTCGAGGCCGAATAGCGATGATTGCGCGGGTTGCGCGCGGCATCGCACAGCTTGTCCACGATGGGATCGGGCGTGGCCAAATCGGGATTGCCCATGCCCAGGTCAATGATGTCTTCGCCCCGGCGGCGCGCTTCCATCTTCAATTGGTTGGTCACCGCAAAAACATACGGTGGAAGTTTTTCGATCAAAGGAAATCTGTAATCCATAACTCAATCCGTCATCTGAGAATTTCAAACCTGAATCTTGCGTTTCGAGAGCGTCGAATTGACACCCCTGACAGCGGCCAATATAGTGCCGCTTCCCACAACTTTCTCAATAATTTATCGGTCAGCGTAAGCGGAGCGCGAAGCTGTTTTTAATCGCCTGGTTTGTGATCGGCTCCGTTTGACGTTTTTCTTGTTCAGGGCAAGCCCTTGTGCCTGCCGTATCTTTTTTATCAGGAGCCGTCGTGTATGTCAGCTAATCTCTTTGCCTCTGATCAGGTGTCGGAATTCAACAATCCGAGCCTGGAAGTGTTGATTCCCACCGACCAATTGCAGGCGCGTATACGGGAAATGGGTGTTGAAATCGCCCGCGATTATGCAGGCCGCCGCCCGGAATTGATCTGCGTGTTGAAAGGCGCGGTCATGTTCATGAGTGACCTGATGCGCGCCATTGATCTGAATCTGTCTATTGATTTCATCGCCGTTTCCAGCTACGGCAAAGGCATGAATTCGACAGGTGAGGTCAAGATCGTCAAGGACCTGGATGAACCGCTCGAAGGACGCGACATCATTCTGGTCGAAGACATCCTGGATACGGGATTGACGCTTAGTTATCTGGTCAAAAGTTTTCGCGCCCGTGGGGCAACCTCGGTCAAGATCGCAACCTTACTCAACAAACCCGAACGGCGCAAGGTCGAAGTTTCTCCCGATTATGTCGGGTTCGATATTCCAGACAAGTTCGTCGTCGGTTACGGCCTGGATTACGCCGAACGGTATCGCAACCTGCCCTATATCGGCGTCGTCAAGGGATAGCCGAAAAACCAGACCGGATGCTCAGCAACTGACGCGCGCGATGCTGTGTCGCGCGCGTCGGCCAAGGTCTCAAGACAGGCAAGCCCCCCGTCTAGGGTTTTGTTGCCGCACGTCCGGGCGGTTTCATATCAAACGTGATCACACCGCTGATTTGCACCGGGCGATCTTCAAATTTTGCCGGTTCAAACGTCCAACCGCGCGCAGCCAGAATCGCCGCCCCATTCAAATCCGACCGACCATCCACCACATGAGCAAACACGACCTTGCCTTCGGTTGAAATCAACACTTCCACTTTGACGATGCCGGGCGCATAAGCCGCCGTCAGCGCTCCGCGTCCCGTGCCCAACGAAACCGCACTGCCGTCAGCCGTAACACCTTTACCGGAAGGATCATTCGGATTCCCGGTCGGTTTTGCCGGACGCGTGCTGGGAAATTTTGCCGCCACACGTTTGATCGGCTTGCCGCCAATCAGCAAATCGCATAACGGGTCGCGCAACGTCGCCTCTTCTTCGTCCGTCCGGGCAAATTCGCTGATGCGGGCAGTGGGAAAACTGAAATCGGCCGTTTCTGCCGCTTTGCCTTCGGGCGCGGGTTTGGCCAACGCTTGCGCACGGCGCAAACTTTGCCAGGCTTCGGTGCGATGTTCCGCCGCGCGCTTTTCACTGGTTTCGGCCAGGGAGGCTTCAGCGTGCAACAGATTTTGCACGTTGTAAGCCTCTGGGAAATTTGCCGTCAACGCCAAAGCACGCTCCGCAGCCTCCAAGCCGTTCTGGATCATGTCTTTGGCTTGCGACAAACCATCTTCCGGCAGTTTGTAATGCACACGGTCATCACTGATTTCGCCGTATTGGGCCACCAGATCGTGCGCTTCGCGCCAATAGGTCAGCGCGACGCGGTAATAGCTATAGGCTTTGACCGAATCTTTCTGGCCCGGCAGCTCGGCGCGACGCGTGAAGTATTCGCGCGAGGTCGCCTGATTATCCAGGCGAAAGGCTGTGACTGCCGCCAACCCCAACGCCTCGTCATTGTCAGGTTCGAGTTTGAGTGCGGCTTCGAATTTGGCCAGCGCCGGTTTGAATTTTGCCGTGCGATAAAGCTGTTTTCCCTGGGAGATCAGCTCTGTCGGACTGGCATCGGTTTGACTGGCTGCGGTCGCAATCGGCGCGGCCGTGGAAGCATTGGCATCAGATTTTTTCGCGGGCGCCACCGCAGGCTTCGTTGCGGTCGTTCCCGCAGGTTTCTGAGCAGTAGATTTCGGCGTCGCGGAAGTTTGCGCGACTGACGGTTTCGCCGTTTGTTGTCCGCGCACCGTTCCCACAACGGCCAATGTCACGGCAAACCACAGCGCAAGCAGATGTTTTGTTTTCATAAGACTACTGGCGGTTTTCCAAACTCTGGCTCACCTGTCGTTGATAACGGCGCGCCACAGTTTTGATCCTCTCTTCGGCAAGGGTAAGCAACGTACGATTCCGCATCAACACGCGGCCATTGACGATGGTATCAGTCACGTCAGAGGCTTTGGCCGCATAGACCAGATGCGAATACAAATTATAACGCGGTGTCAGATGCGCGGCATTCAGATCGAGCAAAATCACGTCGGCTCGCTTTCCTACGGTCAAAGAGCCGATTTCGCGTTCTTTATGCAAGGCGCGCGCACCACCGATGGTCGCCATTTCCAGCGCCTGTTGTGCCGTGACAACCGTCGGATTCATAGAAATCAGTTTGTGCAATTTGGCGGCAGTATCAATCTCTTCCCACAAGCTCAAATCGTGGTTTGACGCCGCGCCATCTGTGCCCAAGCCCAATCGCAAATCGGCTTTGAGCATTTGCGGCACCGGCGCAGTCCCCGAACTCAGCTTCATATTTGACTGCGGGCAATGTGCAACGCCGACGTCTCGTTGTTTCAGCAGGGCGATCTCTTCATCGTTCACGTGGACGACGTGGGCAGCCAGCAAGCGCGCCGACAGAAACCCGATTTTTTCCAGGTACAAGGCCGGGCGCGTGCGATAGCGTTCGGCAATCGTTTTTGTCTCAGTCGGCGCTTCAGCCAGATGCGTCAAAATCGGCGCATTCAACCGGTCGGCCAGCGCTTTGACTTCTTGCAAATGTTCCGTGCTGACCGTGTAAGGCGCGTGCGGCGCAATCGCCGCCGTAATCAGCGGATCATTTTTCCAACGCTGAATGAATGTTTCGCTGTATTTGAGCGCTTCGGTCCAGGTTTTGTTGTCGGCTACGGGAAAGTCAATCACCGTTTCGCCCAACAAACCGCGCACACCAGCCTTTTTGGTTTCTTCGGCGATGGCGTCTTCGAAGTAATACATGTCCGCATAGGTCGTTGTGCCGCCGCGAATCAATTCCACCAGACCGAGTTGTGTGCCCGCAACGACAAATTCCCGCGTAACGTTTTTGGCTTCAGCCGGAAAGATGTATTTGACCAGCCAGTCCTGCAAATCCAGATCGTCGGCAATGCCGCGAAACAGCACCATCGGCAAGTGCGTGTGCGTATTGATCAGGCCGGGCAAGACGACTTTGCCGCGCGCATCTATCGTTTGTTTGGCGCGGTACGGATTAGCCGCCAACGCCGCCGCATCACCGACGGCGACGATCTGCGCTCCACGAATGGCGACAAATCCGTTATCAAACACACGGCGCTCATCATCCATGGTCACGACTGCGCCGCCCTTGATCAGCAAATCCACCGTCGTGGTTGCCGTTGCCGGACGACGCTGCGCCCAACCGCTCAAGGCGATACCGAGGAATACAATCAACCCGAAAAACTTCTTCATGGTGCCCTGCTGATGGCTGCCTTTTGCGTTTAGCGTAAGTGGAACACGCTCTGCACAATCTGGCCGCCTTTGCGTTCGACGCGCCGCCAGGAACTGTTGTCATTGAGCGAAATCCAGCGCCGCTCTTCGTTGCGATAGTGCCAGTCTTTGTCTGACTGGTAGAACAGTTGCAGCCCCTGGCCTTCGATGATGTTCAAAATTTCGTTGTCGTGATAATTGCTTTCGTCGTAATCGGTCAGCGCGCGCTGCCCCATCTCGGAATAGAGTTCGTGCAATTGCAGCAACAGATCATTGGTCGTTTGATCCAACTCGGTGGCGTTTAGTCCGACGCGCTGCGCTTCTTTGATCGTGATCGGATACGAGTGCCAAGGGTAATCGGAATTCAGCTTTTTGCTGATGCGTTCGGCGCGCTTCTTGTCCGGCATGTGATAGGACAAAATTTCCGTACACAGTCGAATCGAAAGCGAGCTGCTGCGATCCACCGCGCCGATCACCAGCGGATGAATGTGGTTGAAAATCGCCGCATAGGGATTGGCGCCTTCGCTTTTCCCTTCTTTGCGCCACAAATTCAGAATGCGCGTCAATTCGTCCAGACTGACGCTCACGCGGTTGTTGTTGACGTCAACCGGTGACAAATCGTGCGTGAGCGAAGTATCCACCGCCGACAAATAGGCCAGCGGCCCCATACGAACTTCATCCGCGCCGAGCGCGATCATCGTGGCCGCCGAAACGCAGTTGAGCGGAACCAGCGCGGTCACGTGTTCACAGTATTGCCGCAGCAAATGCACGATGCGCAATGACGCCGTGCCCGTGCCGCCATCGGATTTCAAAAAGATTGCCAGCTTTTTACGCGGCCCCATATGCCGCAACAAGGCATAGAACGTGACGACGTCGTCCTGGCAGACTGAGCCGTTTGGCGCATCCCAATACGCAATCACCGGCGAACCGATACGCTTTTCCAGCGAGGCCAGCAGTTTTTGCGTCTCAGAAAAAAGGACGGGCGGTTTGTTGATCTTTGCTTTCGCTTTCATGTCTCTGCGTTTGTTGCGTTGTCAGGGCCGGGAAAAAACAAAGATCAGCGTGCCTTGCACCTTCACCGGTATTCCATTTAACAACGACGGTTTAAAAATCCATTTGCGCGCCGCCGCTTCGGCGGCGGGACGTAACAGCGCGTGCCCGCTGAGCGCGCGCGCCAACAGCACCTGACCTTGTTCAGAAATGCTGACTTCGACTTGCACTTCCCCCGTGACGTTGTTTTGACGCGCCTGCAAGGGATACACGGGCAGCGCGCGTTCAATCACCTGCCCCAAGCTGACGCCCTGTGAGATGCGCACCGCCACGGGTGCGGGCGGCGGTTCTGCCACAGTGTTCAAGCTCGGTAATTTGTCGAATGCGACGGGCGGATTTTGCGCTGGCAGCGGTCGCGCAGCCGTCGCATTGCCTTTGCGCGGCGCTAATGCGGGCGGTTCCAAACGGCGTTGACGTGCGAGTTCTGCCGCCGTCGGCAATGGTCCGCGCAATTTTGTCGGCAATTCGCTCAACCGTTTAACGCTATGCAATTCGCCATTTTCTTCAACCAAAGCGAAATGCAGTTGTGGTTTGCCTGTCGCGCCCAGATTAAAGGTGCCGACCCAGACGACCACAACGGCTTTGCGCTCGTTGGGCAAAATGGCAGAGACTTCCACACAAGCGGGAATGTCACGCTGTTTTTCGGCGTCCGGGCCAGGCAGTTCGCCGCAATCGGTCAATTGCCAGGTGACGCCTGTGCGCGGCCCAACCAACTGTTTGAACCAACTGGCGAAGGGACGCGCAGGCAAATTCGCATCCAGTTGCTCAACGGAAGTCGTTTGTAACCGTGCAATGGCACGCGCCTCCAATTCCGGCGCTTGCCCGTCGTAAATCATCAGCACTCCCAACAAAACTGCGGTCGTGAATGCGTGCACCATGAGTGTTGAACCAGTTCGCTCCGCGCAAACGCGCAGAAGGTTAGAGCTGCAATCCCAGCGATACGTGTTTTGTTTCCAGGAAGGCATCCAGGCCTTCGCTGCCTAATTCCCTACCCCAGCCGCTTTGTTTGACGCCCCCAAACGGACAATTGCTGGTCGAAGGGACGCCATCATTGATGCCGATCGTCCCGGCTTCGAGTGATTCGAGCAACCGAAAAGCGCGATCCAGGCTGCCGGTGAAGGCATACGCGCTCAAGCCGTAACTGGAGTCATTGGCTTGGGCAATGGCTTCTTCTTCCGTGTCAAACGGTGCGATGGCCGCCACAGGCGCAAAGGTTTCTTCGCGCAGACAAAGCGCGCCGGGAGGTACATCCGCCAAGACAGTCGGTTCGATAAAATAGCCTTGCGCGCCCAATCGTTTGCCGCCGCAAAGCAGGCGCGCGCCACGCGCCACGGCGTCTTCGATGTGCGCCAGCGCTTTTTGCAATCCGGCGTCATCAATCAGCGGCCCAATGTCCATTCCGGGCGTCAGCCCGTCGCCAACTTTCATCGCCTGCATGCGGGCGGTGAAAGCAGAGGCGAATTCGTCGTAAATAGACCGTTGCACATAGATGCGATTGGCGGCGATGCAAGACTGGCCCGTGTTGCGCGTTTTGGCGATCAAAGCGCCTTCGACTGCGCGGTGGAGTTCGATGTCGTCAAACACCAGCACCGGCGCGTGCCCGCCCAATTCCAGCGAAAGCGGTTTCACCGTTGCCGCCGCCCCCGCGATCAACAACCGACCGACTTCAGTTGAACCGGTGAACGTGACTTTGCGACAAAGCGGATTTTCCAGGAATTCGCGACCGATTTCGGGCGCATCGCCAAGCACGACCTGAAACACACCGTTGGGTAAACCGGCAGCCGCCACACATTCGGCCAAAGCAACGGCAGACAACGGCGTTTGTTCCGCCGGTTTGAGCACGAAGGTATTGCCCGCAGCCAAGGCAGGAGCCATTTTGCGCACGGCCAAGACCAGCGGAAAATTCCAGGGCGTAATCGCGCCCACCACGCCCAGCGGAGATTTCACCACCAGATGACGTTTGCCATCTACCTGATGCGGCACGATGCGGCCATATGCGCGGCGCGCTTCTTCGGCAAACCAGCGCAAATGATCTACCGTCATGCCGACTTCGCCCTGGCTTTGTGCCAGCGGCTTGCCGTTTTCCAGCGTGATCGTGCGCGCGATTTCGGCGCTGCGCGTTTCGATTTCGTCAGCAATCGCGTGTAAAAATTCGCCGCGCGTTTTGCCCGGCAATTTTCGCCAACGCAAAAACGCGGCGTGCGCGTCGGCCAATGCCTGTGCCACACGCTGACGATCTATGGTGGCAACCTGCGCGAGTATTTCGCCCGTCGCCGGATTGTTGACTTGTTGAAAGGGAGAGGCGGCGAACCAGTCGCCATTCAGATAAAGCGGATGGGTTTTCATAAGTTATTGAAGGCTTGCACGAACCAAGCAAGCGTGAGAGTCGGTCGGACAACCGCCGTCAGTATAGCCTCATGCCCGAAATAGGCCAAAGGCCGTTTCAGGGAATTTTCTACCTGAAACGGCCTTGGGAAAAAACGAACCGGGTGCCCCAGGTTCGGAGATCACAGGCGCCAACTAAGGGGCGTAATAACCGCTCACGTCAATCAGCAGGTGAATGGTGCTGAACACATAAATCGTGAACTTTCCTTCGGGGCTTAGATTGACAGTGAAGGCATTGGGAATGACCTGATTGGCGACGTAATTCAGGTTGGAAACTTCGGGCCGGTTGGCGGCACTGGGATAAAGCGTCACGTTGCCGCTGCCCGGAGAAATGAAATTGACCACCGTTGCGTTTCCATTGATCGCCTGCGCCGTGATGGGAATGGTCACGCCGTCACAGGCTCCGCGCGCCTGTTGTTCGCGCTCGGTGTTACCAATCAGCGGCTGACGCGGGGTATCACATCCGGGGTAAAACGATTCGACGCGCGTTTCCAACAACCGAATCGGTCGGGGCAACTGCGTAAACAACAACCCCTGCCCATTGCTATCATTGGCTTCAGTGCTGAAATATCCCGCGATGTCCACCAGAAAATCCGTCGTTTGCGACACATACAGCTTGAATGTCCCGTCGTTGGCCAGACGCGTGATAAAGGCATTGGGAATCGCCTGTGTCGAAACATACGCCAAACTGGTCGCAATCGGCGTGCTAGCCAAATCTCCGGCATAGGTTGTGGCGATGCCGTTGGCAGAAGCATTGACCGTCGTAATATTGCCAACCAATGCCAGGGCGGCAGGCGGAATCACGACGCCGTCGCAACTGACGCGGCCTTGTTGCGTGCGCACCGATCCGCCCGTCAATTTGGCGCGCGGGGTATCGCACCCGGGATAGAAAAGCTCTGGCCGGGTTTCAAGCAACCGGATCGGCCTGGCTAACGGGTGATAGTACAAACCGCCCGCGCCCGGAGGCGCGTAATAGCCGACGACTTCAACCACCAGATGAACGTTGCTGAAGGTGAAGATGCTGAACGCGCCAGACGGACTCAAGCCCACCGTGAACGAATTGCTAATGGTCTGATTGGCAGCGTAATTCAGGTTGGAAACTTCTGGCTTGTTGGCATCGCTCGGATAAAACGTCACGTTGCCCGTACCGTCATATTCGCCCGGGCCAGGGTTATTGATGACAGTCGCGGTTCCCACAATGGCGCGCGCCGTAGCAGGAATGATTTGCCCGTCAAACGTAACTTGCGCTTGTTGCACGCGCGGCGTGCCGCCATTGTTATTGCCAACCAATTTCGCACCGGGCGTGTCAAACGCCGGGCCGGGCCGTTCATTGGCGGGACGCGTGTCCAGCAACCGCAAAGGACGCGACAACGGATAGAACATCAACCCGGCATTGCCGCTCGCCGGAGCAATCGTCAGCGCATAGGCTTGTGTGCCAAAACAACCGTTTTGGTCCGTGGCTCTGAGCGTGAAGGTAAAGGTGCCCGCCGATGCGACAGTCCCCGAAAGCGTCCCGCCGCCAGTCAGCGAAAGGCCGGACGGCAGGCTGGAACCGGTGTTCACGCTGAACGTGTACCCTCCGGCACCGCCGCTGGCAGTCAGGGTTTGCGAATACAAAACACCGACCGTACCGCCCGGCAGCGTCGTCGGGTTGAGCGTGATTGTCGGACACGGATTGATGACTAGCGTATACGCTTGAGTACCGATACAACCATTGGTATCAATCACTCTGGCAGTAAAGTTGAATGTGCCGCTGGCTGTGGGCGCGCCAGAGAGCAAGCCCGTTGAAGCTCCCAAGGTCACGTTCCCGGGCAAACTGCCTGCGCTGATGCTCCAGGTGACGGAACCAGCGCCGCCAGTTCGGGTCAGTTGCTGGCTGTAAGCCACACCGATTTGTCCATTCGGAAGCGTATTCGGCGAGATGGTAATCGTGGGACAGGTTTGTATGGTGACATTGCCACTTGTGAAGGTGGTCGTCAGCACGTTTGCCTGTGCGTCGGCGACTTCGCGACTGACGGGCAAATCGCCAAATCCGATGGGCGTTGCGCCGTTCGCCGCATTGCCCGCCACCGTGAATGTAACAACCGCCAACTGTCGTGTACCTGACGCAAAAGTCTGCCCTGATGGCAACGCCAGCACGATGCCAAATCGGCCTTGCGCCGCCTGGTTGGCATTGGAGTTGATGGTTGCTCCGTTCGCGCCACTGCCCAGGACTGCCGTCGGATTGCTGAGAATCGTCGGGTTGAACGTCAGGCTGAAGCCCACCGCATTCTCATTTCCTTGCGCGTCCAGCTCGATGGCCACATTGACGGTGGCTCCCGGCGCCGCGCTGGCATTGACAGCGCGAATGACGCGCGCTTGCGCCGCCCCTGGGTGAGCAGAGAGCAGGCTCAGACCGGCGAAAGTTAGTCCGAGCAGGCCGAGTAAAAAGAAATTTCGCATTCGCATCTTGATCGTCCTCACGTTAAGAACCTCATCTGAGAAACGCGCGGCATTACACCTGTCGGCGGCCGTCGTATGCCCACGACTCGGCGGCCTATGTGGGGGAACACCCAACCGTTCCTCGCTTCCATCTGTCATCCGCGATAACGTTGCCAGCAAGTCTGTCAATACGCCGTAAAGCACACGCTTCTCGCCGGGAAACCAAAGCTTCCTTCGGTTGCACGCCAGGCCGCGTGCGCCATCGGGGATTTTCCAGGTTTGATAACAGCTTGCTTGAGTTAGGACTGGCAGGCGCCGAAGATGAGACACATACCTGCCCGTCCGACGCGTAGAGCATACCCTTAGAAGTCCGTTTCGCGAAGAGAGACTTTCACTTTGTGACCTCTTTTACCACGTAGGGGGTAATCCAAATTTTAGCTCCGTTTTGCGCTCACTTCTGGCTCAACAATGCTTGACATAAAAAAAGTGGGCCAAAAGGTGCGCGGGAAAAGCCATGGGATCTTTCCCGCGCACCTTTTGGCCCGCGTAAATACAAGTCGCGAGTGGCAGCTTACGGCGCGTAATAGCCCGTCACGTCAATCAGCAAATGAATCGTGCTAAAGACGTAAATCGAGAATTTCCCGTCCGCGCTCAAGCCCACCGTGAATGCGTTCGGAATCACCTGATTCGCGATGTAATTCAGGTTCGATGCTTCGGGGCGATTGGCTGCCGTCGGATAAAGCGTCACATTGCCGCTGCCCGGTGACAGGAAATTGACCACCGTCGCATTGCCGATCAACGCTTTGGCCGTCGTCGGAATCGTTACGCCGCCGCACGTTCCCCAGGCCGGAATCACGGTTTCGCTGCCACCAGCCAACGGCGCACGCGGTGTGATACAACCCGGATAGAACGTTTCGGGACGCGTTTCCAGTTTGCGAATCGGCGTTTCCAGCAAAGTCAGCAACAATCCCTGTCCGTTGATGTCGTTGGCTTCCGCGCTGAAATACCCTGTCAGGTCTACCAGCATATCGGTCGTTTGCGACACATACAGATTGTAGCTTCCAGCGCCGCTCAGCCGCGTCACAAACGAATTCGGGATCGCCTGGGTCGAGACATACGACAAGGTGTTGGCCAGCGGCAACGGTGCGACATCTCCGGCATAAACTGTCGCTTCGCCGCTCTGGCTGGCATTGACCGAAGTCAGATTGCCAACCAGCGCCTGTGCCGTTGGCGGAATCGTCACGCCTTCGCAACTGAACCGCCCTTGCAAAGGACGCGTGCTGCCTGCCTGCAACTTGGCGCGCGGCGTTTCGCAACCGGGATAGAACGTTTCCGGACGCGTTTCCAATGCCCGCACAGGTTTGGGCAATGGATGGAAATACAACCCGCCCGGCCCCGCTGGCGCGTAATACCCCACCACATCAATCACCAGATGCACGTCGCTAAAACTGAAAATCTTGAACGCGCCGTCGCCGCCCAGCGCCACGGTAAAGCCGTTGCTGATGGTCTGGTTGGCGGCATAGTTCAGGTTTGAGACTTCCGGTTTCAGCCGGTTGCTGGGATAGAACGTGACGTTGCCCGTACCGCTGTATTGCCCTGCGCCGGGATAATTGACGACCGTCGCGGTGCCGATGATCGCCTGGGCGTTAGCCGGAATCGTCTGGCCGTCATAGGTGACGCGCGCATTTTGCGTGCGTGACGTACCGCCGTTGATTTCCCCGCTCAGCTTCGCGCCAGGCAGATCAAACGCACCGCCGGGCCGTTCATTGGTCGGACGCGTGTCGAGCAAGCGCAATGGCTTACTCAACGCATAGAACTGCAAGCCGTTGGAAGACGTCGCCGGATTCACCACCAACGTGTAACTTTGCGATCCCGTACAGCCATTGGTGTCTGTCACTCTCACGCTAAAGGAATAGCTGTTCGCCGCTGGAGGCGTTCCCGCCAACTGTCCGCCAGCAGTAAGGGTCAACCACACTGGCCGCGCAGGGGTGTCGTTGAAACTGAACGTATATGGCTGGGTGCCGCCGTTCGCGCTCAGCGTTTGGGTAAATGGGGTTCCCGCAGTTCCCTGCGGTAGACTCGTGGGTAAAATGCTGACGGTCGGACATCCGGAAACAACAAGCACATATGCCTTTGGCGCAGATGCGCAACCGTTGGCGGCTGTCGCCGTGACACTAAAGTTAAACGTCCCCGAGGTGGTCGGCGCACCAGCCAGCAAGCCGGTCGTCGGATTCAACGTGACATTGCCCGGCAAATCGCCCGTCTTGCTCCACGTGATTGCGCCGGTGCCGCCGGTTTGCGTCAGTTGCTGACTGTACGGCTGTCCCAATTGGCCATTCGGCAGCGTCGCGGGGTTGACGGTAATCGCAGGGCAAGCTGGGGCAATGGTAATGCTGTAAGTGAAACACCCTTGCTGCAAGCCGGGAAAGGACTGGCCTACTCCCATCAGCGTGAAACTGAAATTACTGACTGCCGCAGTCGGCGTACCGGTAATAATCGCATAACCAAACTGATCCAGATCAAGCCGCAATCCGGCGGGCAACGGTGTCACCGCAGAAAAGATCACTGGCAAGGGAGTCGTCGTAGCGGTCACATAGATTCTCGCACTGTAGGGAGTGCCGACTTTTCCATTGGGCAAGGGCGTCTGGACAATGCTCAGCGAGTAGTCGCCTTCGACCGCACCGATGTCTACTGTGCCGCCTTGCGGACGCGTCAGGCCGCGCTGATCCGTGGCTGGCGCGCCGGTGTTGCTGCCTGCATTGATCGCCGGACTGCCGCACAAGAGCAGATGCGTTTGTGTCTGGTTCTTGTCGCCTCCCAGCAATTCATTGTTCGCCAGTGGCCCCAGTTTGGGGTCTTTGTTGAGCTGGTCGCCGGGGCCCGTCAAAAAGCCGCTGCCGCCATCGCTCGCCAAATTATTGCCCAGCGAAGTGATGGTTGCCGGGCCACCGGTAGTAAAAACATCATTACTATCAACTACGCCTTTTTGTAAATTCGGGGTGGCGTTGGCCAGGATGGAGTTGCGCAACCTGGTCGTCGCCGTGGTCACGCTCGCTATCGTTACCGTGTAAATTCCCGCCGCCGCAGCGCCTGTATTGTTGGCAACGGTGCTATTGATAACTTCCAGCGTGCCGCCGGGGCCGTGGAAAATGCCTCCGCCCACCCCTTGCCCAAGCGCAGTATTGCCGCTCACTGTGGAGTTGACGAGTTGCAACGTATTCCCGGTATCCGTCAGAAAGGTAATTCCGCCACCTCCGAGACCCACTTTATTGCCACTGAAAGTACAGCCGGTGAATGTCCCGTTCGCCCGGTAAAGGTAAACTCCTCCGCCTGCCTGGCGGGCTTCGTTGTTGACCAGGGCGCAATCGGTCAGCGTCAGGTCGCTCAAACTCAGAATTCCGCCACCATCATAATCATCCCCGCTGGCGGGTGCTTTCCCGTTCTTGATGGTCAGCTTGCTGAAGCTGATATTCAACCCACGGGGATAAATCGAGAAAACGCGGTTGAGTTGCTGGCCATCAATGATCGTTTGTCGCGCGCCCGCCCCTTCCAAGCTGAGGGCTTTGTAAATTTCCAAATTGTTTTCTGGATAGGTCCCAGCCGCTAAGATCAAAACCTCGCCGTCTCCCGCAACGTCAATCGCACGGGCCAGTGTTTTGTGCGGCGAAGCTGCCGTCTGGCCGTGGTTGTTGTCATTGCCGGTTGCGACATTAACGAACCGGTAACTCAATTCATATGCGCCGATGTCCACCGCCAACAATCCGTCTCCGTTTCCGTCTTTTTCACGCGGAAGGCCACGCTGATCGGTCTCAGGTCGCTGTAAATAGCCGCCGCCTGCATCAATCGCGGGGCTGCCTCGTAACAACGCATGCGTTTGTGTTGGTCCGCCGTTGTTCGCCAGCGGGCCGAGTTTGGGATCTTTGTTAATCAGGTCGCCTGGCTTGGACAGGAATCCGCCGCCGCTGTCGCTGGCCAGATTGTTTCCCTCTGAGGTAAATACACCTGACAATGAAGTCCCCGCCAGAATCGTATTGCGGAGCAGGAAATTGGCGGCGACTCCTGCGCCACCTTTCTCATTGAATAGCGCGCCGCCTTTGACTGTGCAATTGCGCAGGTTCACCGTCGCGGTGCCAAATCCGGCCAGGTTTCTGATGGCACCATCAGAAATCGTGACATTGGTAAAAGTCACAATAGCGTCCTGACTCTTTATTTCATTGCCGATGATGGTTGAGTTGGTGACGGTCAGCGGCCCAAAAGCGTTGAGGATCCCCAAACCGGAATTCCCGGAAATCGTAGAGCGATTGATGGTCAGCGTGCCACCGTTGTTTATCGCGTCGCTCATATTTCCCGTAACAACACACTCGTCCAAACTCAGCGTGCCGCCATTGGAAATGCCTCCGCCATTCTGACCGCTTGGCGCTTTGCCGCCTGTCACGGTCAGTTCTTTGAGGCTGACCGACACGCCCCCCGGAATGTCGAAAACTCGGTTGAGTTGTTGTCCGTCAATGATCGTTTGCCCCGCTCCTCCCCCCTGGATGGTGATGTTCTTATTGACGACCAGGCTCTCCTTGTATGTCCCGCCGCCAATAAACAGCAATCCGCCATTGCCAGCAGCAGCGATTCCTTTGGCAATCGTCTTGAACGCTTTCCCCAAAGACATTCCGTCGTTGGCGTCATTCCCAAAATCGGCGCTGACATAAAACGCGTGCAGTTCGTACGCGCCGATATCTACAGCGCCGCCGTAAGGTCGCGCAAACCCGCGCTGGTCAGTGAACGGAGCGCTCGTCGCAACGCCTGTGTTAATCGCCGGGCTATAAGGGGCCAGCGCGTGCGTTTTTGTGAAGCCGCCGTTGTCGGCCAATGGGCCGAGATAGGCATTGAGTTTGAATTGGGCTGTCCCTTTAAGTCCGTCGGTAAAACCACTGCTGCCATCGCTGTCGAAATTGCCTCCCCGCGAAGTCAGCGTGGTGCCGGCATCAATGTGGAAGTTTGTGCCGTTGTTTCCGGCGACTAAAGTATTCCTGAGCTGCGTTATGACGTTGACGCCTGCGCCCAAGTTGATATTTCTGATCGTTGAGGTACCGGAAGCGTGCGCGGTGAGGGTGCAATTGGTCAGCGTCGTGGTCGCTGTTTGTCCGCTGCCAGCCGCGGTCGTAATGCCGCTGGAAGTCCCCGCATTGGCGGAAAAAGTGCAGTTGGTCAAATGGGCAATGCCATTGCCTAAGTTGTACAACCCACCGCCGTCAAAGTTGGCGTGGTTCCCGCTGATCGTACAGCCTGTCATTTCCAGAAGACCAGTGTTCATAATGCCGCCGCCACCATTGGCCAGATTGTCCGTCACGGCGCAATCAATGAGCATGAGAGCGCCTGCATTCAAAATGCCGCCGCCTTCACTAGCTGGAAGGCTCCCCTTGGTAATAGTCAGCTTTACGATATCCACTGTGATCCCAGGATTGATCGTGAAGATGCGATAATCTCCTCCCGTATCTCGCCGTACAGTCAATTGGCTCGCCCCCGGACCGTAGAGGTTCAGGTTGTCAGTAATGCTTGGCAGGCCACCGGTCAGATTGATCGTGCCGGTAACGCTGAAATTGATGGCATCTCGGCCAGAGCCTGCCGCGCAATCGGTCGAGCCGGATTGGTTGTTGTTATTGGCGTTGATCAAGGCTTCGCGCAGTGTGCATTGGCCGTTATTCGCTGGCGCGCCGTCAGCCAGGCTGTTGACGACAATCGTCGTCGCAGGAATCACGGCCGTGCCAGATGAAGCAGCCTTCCAATGTTGATTGTGTTGTGCAATGGCTGGCGTGTCTGGTAACGCTGGCCACCCTGCGATTATTGGCATAACTGCTGCTTGAGATGTGGACCAGGTTTGCCACCCTGCGAGCAGCGCGCCAACAAGCGCCACCACATACAACATCGGTGTTGCGAGCGTGCGATTGCGTGTCATAGCTCTGTTTCTCCTTTTCAGGCTCTGTGAGAAATGGGGATGTGTGGGGTAACGATTTCGCGGGCCAGTGCCCGTTCCCAGCACAGCGACCCAATCGGGCGCAACGAAAACGCCCAATCGCCGTCACCTGAGCAGGCGGATTGCAGGAGCACATCCCGCCACCGCCCCCCACTTTTTTTGAGTTATTTGGAAATAGGGCGGTAAGGCCTGTGAACCAAGCGGCATTCGCACTCAATTCGGCAGAAAAACTCACAATCGAAAGCAGAAAAATTTCCGGGGAAGTTCAATAAATGGCGGGCGTTGGCAGGAGTGTGATAGATTCGCGGCATCCTATTCGCAAACCTATGTCGCTGCGTCTAACTTAGAAAAACAATTTGCACTGCCCCTCTTATACATTGGACGAGAACATGGCTGTTGCTCCCCCAATCGAAGTGACTGAAATGCTGCGCGCCTGGCGTCAGGGAGATCAGGAAGCGTTTGCCAGGTTGACGTCGCTGGTCGAAACCGAACTGCATCATCTGGCGCAACGATACATGCGCAACGAACCCGCCGGACACACCTTGCAACCGACAGCGTTGATCAACGAAGCCTGGGTGCGGCTGATTGACTGGAAAAATGTCGAGTGGCAAAACCGCGCGCACTTTTTCGGCGTCATGGCGCAGGTCATGCGCCGTGTGTTGGTAGATCACGCACGCCATCGCCGCGCGCAAAAACACGGCGGCGATGTGTTGCGCGTCTCGCTTTCCGGCGCGGAAGAAGCCGCGCACGAACCAGGCGCAGATGTGCTCGCGCTCAACGATGCGCTCAATACGCTGGCCTTGTTCGATCCGCGCAAAAGCCAAATTGTCGAATTGCGTTTTTTTGGCGGCCTGACCGAAGAAGAAGCCGCCGATGCGCTGCAAATTTCGTTACGGACCTTGCAACGTGAATGGAGCCTGGCACGCGCCTGGCTTTACAACGAATTGAATCCTTCCTAGCCCTTTACCAATTCCTTGATGTCGCCTGAACGTTGGCAACAAATCGAACGGCTCTATCACGACGCACTGGATTTGCCAGCGGATGAACGCCCCGGCTTTTTGGCCAATGCGTGCCAGGATGACGAGCAGCTTCGCCGCGAAGTCAAAAAGCTGCTGGCGGCCAACGATCAGGCAACCGGGTTTCTCTCCGAACCAGCATTTGCCCACGAGGCGCGCAACCTCGCAGCACTCAACGCCGCCACCTTGCTGGAGCCAGTATCACTGAACAATTTCAGTCACTATGAGATTCTGTCGCCGTTGGGCGCGGGCGGCATGGGCGAAGTCTTTCTCGCGCGCGACACCAAACTGGAACGCCGCGTCGCCATCAAAATTCTGCCCGCGCGGTTTACTGCCGACGCCGACCGCTTGCAACGTTTTGCGCGCGAAGCCAAATCGGCCTCTGCGCTTAACCATCCGAATATCATCACCATTCACGAAATCGGCGAGGCTGGCGACGTTCACTTCATCGCAACGGAATTTATTGAAGGGCAAACCTTGCGCCGCATACTCAGCGGCGCGCGCTTGCGTGTGACTGAAGTCTTGCCGCTGGCGATCCAGGTTGCGTCAGCGCTCGACGCTGCTCACAAAGCAGGCATCGTGCACCGCGACATCAAGCCTGAAAACATCATGGTCAGGCCTGACGGATTGGTGAAAGTGCTGGATTTTGGCCTGGCGAAATTGCTGCCGACCGAAGCAGATGCCGCCACCGACGCACAAACACAGATGCAAACCGGCGCGACGATGCCCGGCACAATTCTGGGAACGTTGCGTTACATGTCGCCCGAACAGGCGCGCGGCCAAGCGGTAGACGCACGCACTGACATTTTCAGCCTGGGCGCGGTGCTCTATGAACTGCTGACCGGACAGATGCTTTTTGCCGGAGAGACTTCCGCTGACGTCATCGGCGCGATTCTGCACCAATCGCCCCCGCCGCTGTCGCAATCTGTCTCTGACCTAACGCCCGAACTGGAACGCATCGTCAATAAAGCCCTGGCCAAAGACCGCGAGTTGCGCTACCAGACGGCCCGTGATCTGCAAACCGATTTGCAAACGCTGAAACAGGAATTGGAGTTTGAAGCCCAGCTTGTGCGCTCTGGCAAATCCGGAGGGCGCTATGTGTCTGGCAGCCTGGTGAGTCAACCACCCACACGACGGCGTTGGCCGATCATGCTGACAGGAATGTTGGCTGTGGTTTTGCTTGCGCTTGTGGCGTGGAAGTTCCTGCGCCCGCCTTCTGCCTCGCTGACGATTTCGCCCCAGCGGCTGACCACGCTGTTTAGCGAACGCATCACCAGCGGCGGCAGCATTTCGCGCGTCGAATTTTCGCCCTCGGATGGCAAGCTGGTCACCTTTAGCATCAACAAGGAGACCGGCAGCACCATCTGGTTGAAACAGCTTTCAGGCGGAGAAGCCAAACCAATCACGGACGGGAAATGGCGTGATCGCAATCCCATCTGGTCGCAAGACGGACAACAAATCGCGTTTCTTTCTGATCGCGGCGGCATGCCGGGCATCTGGGCGATGCCGTATCTGGGCGGCGATATTCCTCATCAGCTTGTCGCATTTGATATCGCCAATTGTACATTGATCAGATGGTCCACAGATGGCCAGACTATTTTTTTTGAGCGCGGAGCGAATCTGTTTGGCGTGCAACTCAGTTCGGGCACAAGCACGCAAATCACCCAGTTTGGCGTCAAGAACACCTCTGCCCAGCAATTTCGTATTTCGCCGGATGAAAAAACGATTGCCTACTCTGACAAAGTGGCTGGGCAACTTCATATTCTGACCATCCCAATGCAGGGCGGCACGCCCAGGCAAGTCACCTTTGGCGAAGGCAGCGATGTCTGGCCTGCCTGGTACCCGGACGGGCGACGCTTTGTTTTTAGCTCGAATCGCGCTGGACGTCGGCAACTGTACCTGGGCGACCTGGACGGACGTACGCCACAGCCGTTGCTTGTGACCGAAGATAACTACCACTCGCCGACGGTTTCCCCGACAGGCGCGCAAGTCGTCTGCGTCGGCGAACGCGAAAACGCCAACATCTATGGTTGCGAACTGCGTACGGGAAAAGAAACCGGCTACACAACCGAACTGGGCATACAGCTATACCCCGAACTTTCTCCCACCGGCCAGCGCATCGCCTTTCAAGCCTCCAATGCGAGTTTGAATCTGGACGAAAC
Source organism: Acidobacteriota bacterium (assembly GCA_016789605.1). GTDB lineage: Bacteria > Acidobacteriota > Blastocatellia > RBC074 > RBC074 > RBC074. The sequence goes on along the minus strand of JAEUQO010000164.1, from coordinate 3,346 downwards.
CATCTCGTTACAGCCGGTGAACCAAACAACCAAGCCGTTGTCGCTTGTCTCGCCCGGATTTAACGCAACGTGGTCTCCGGCAGGAAGCGCCCTGGCGTTTTTGCAAGTGACCGATTTGAAAAGCCGTCTTTTAAAAATCAGCGCCGAGGGCGGCAAGCCGGTGCTTTTGGCCAGCAGCGTGCTCATCGCCGGACAAACCGGCATCCCCTTTTACCGTATGTATTCCAGCTATGAATGGTCGCCGGATGCCCGAACGCTTGCCTACATCTCAACAGAAAACGGCGTCGCCAATCTGTGGCAAGTCTCAAGCGACGGCGGCGCGACCACACAACTGACGACGAATACAGACGCAAAAACGCAAGTGACTTCGCCGCACTGGTCACCCAACGGACAGAAAATCGCCTATCTGGCAGGGCCGATGCCGTATATGGCTCCCAAACCCGGCATACGCAAACAACTGTGCGTGTTTGCCGCAGGCCAATCCACGGTGACCTTTGAAACCGAAGCGCCCGTGCGGCTGATCGGCTGGTCAGCGACAGGCAAAGAGCTGTTTCTCGCCTTGGGAGAACAAGGAGCGACGCGCCCGCAAAAAGTCACGCTGTTAAAAATCGGCGGCGAGAAACAAACGGTGGTAACGTTCAAACAATTCAACGCCGCGTATTTGCACAGCGCGGTGCTGTCAGCCGACAAACAACAACTGGCGCTCGTCACCAGAGAAGACGGCAGAGACAACATTGTGGTCGTTTCGACCAGCAACGGCAGCGCCAAACAGGTCAGCAACAATAGCGACACCACCGCCTATTATTCCGGGCTGACCTGGGCGCCTGACCGCACGCGGTTGTTTTACAGCCGACAATCCAGCGGCGTGCTTGTCTCTTTGATCGAAAACGCCAACTAACAATTTCAGAAAAAATGCGCAGACAGTGGCGGGTATCAATCGCGGTTTGCGCCTGTCCGGGTGTAGGCAAGTTTGGATTTCAGCAGTTTGTTCTTTGACGGTCGCCAGGGCTGAGGGATGGCGGCGGGCAATTCAATTTCTCGAGGAGATCAACCATGTCGCAATTGACTGACGCAGTGGAGTTATTAGAGCTCACCTTTGACAAAGCCTTTGCCAACGCAAAAGACGAAGAGCAACAAAAATTCGTCTTGGATAGTTTGTTTTTGGCGATGAAAGGTTACAGCCGCACCTGGAAATCGAACATTCCAGATGCGGAGAAGATGCTCAATGACGGTTGCCCGCCAGGCTGGGATTCTTGCCCGGATGGTTCCTGCGTGCCGCAAGGCGCAGGTTGTGGCTCTGGACTGAATTTCGTCGGCAATGAAGTAATAATTCAGAACAAGAATCCGAAAGGGGAAACTCGTTTGTCCCTGGAACAAGCCCAAGCCATGCTTAGTTCCTATATCACAGCGGCGGCGCAGGATTACTTCGAGCGTTCGCAAACAGCCGAGTTGCAACAGATGACGCCGATGTTGTTGGAGGTCGCTCGGCTGGATTTCAAAAACCGGGTAGCGCCGACGCTGCTCCCCCCTTCCGTAGAGGAACCGTTAGCCAGTTAAGCGACAATCGGCTATTTCGGAACTTTGGCCCAATCCGTCAGGAATTGGTTCAAAACGATGTCGGTCAGCGGATGGTTGTAAAGCTGATCCAGAATGTCGAAGGCTGCGGTGCAGACATCCGCCCCCGACAGCGCGGATTCCAGCACGTGCGTCGGATGCCGCATCGCAGCCGAAATGATCTGCGTTTCAAAGCCGTAATTCTCATTGATGGTTTTGATTTGCTCAACCAGTTCCATGCCGAAATGGCCCACGGCGTCCAGACGACCGACAAACGGACTGACATAGGTCGCGCCTGCTTTCGCCGCCAGCAACGCTTGCAACGGCGAAAAGGTGACGGTGACATTGGTCTTGATGCCTTCGGCGGCCAACACCTTGACGGCTTTCAAACCTTCCTTGATGAGCGGAATTTTGACGACGACGTTTTTGTGCAGCTTGGCCAGTTCGCGGCCTTCGGCAATGATTTCCGGCGCAGTCAACGTGACGGTTTCCAGACTGACGGGACCATCCACGATGTCCAGAATCTCTGTGTAAATATCCATCGGCTTCCGCCCAGCCTTAAACACGTGCGAAGGGTTGGTCGTCACGCCATCAATGATGCCCCAGCTCCACGCTTCGCGGACTTGGGCGACATCGGCTGTATCAAGAAACAATTTCATAGTCTTCCTTTTGGTTTACTGAAATTGGCGAAGTACTTTGCTTCTCCGCCTTGCAAGATCGCCTCTACGTCGCGGCAAACCGTCGTCACGACGCGGCGTTGCGCTTCGTGGGTTTGCGCGCCAATGTGCGGCACTAAAATGACGTTGGTTAATTGATTGAATTCGCTCAACGGAGCAGGCTCCTGTTTGCGAACTTCCAGCGCCGCGCCCGCGATTTGTTTTTGTTGCAACACGCGCAGCAAGGCGTCTTCCCGCACCACGCCGCCGCGCGCGGCATTCAAAAAATATGCGGTCGGTTTCATCAAAGCGAATTGTTCCGCGCCGAACATGTCGCGCGTTTCGTCGTTTTCCGGCACGTGCAGCGAAACGAAATCCGAAATGGCCAGGACTTCTTCCAAACTGGTCATCCGCGCTCGCACTTCCATCGCGCGCAGCGAATCGCCGCTCACATACGGGTCGTAAGCGACTATCTCCATGCCCAGGGCGCGCGCCTTTGCGGCGGTCAAACTGCCGATGCGCCCCAAACCGACAATGCCCAGCGTCTTGCCCAGCAATTCGACGCCCATGTATTTCCAACGATCCCAACCGCCCGCTTTCGTGTGCGCATCGGCATCGGGAATCATCCGTGCCAGACAAATCAGCAAGCCAATCGTCAATTCAGCCACGGAATTCGTGTTCTGTTCCGGCGTCCAACTGACGACGATGCCCGCACGCGAAGCCGCCTCCAAATCCACGTTGTCCATGCCGACGCCCGCGCGCGCAATGACTTCCAACTGCGTTCCGGCTTCGATGATGTCGCGCGTAATCTGCGTCTGGTTGCGAGCGATCAAAGCGCGAAAGTTCGGAATCATCGCCCGCAAACGATCCGGCTCTTTCCACAACAACGGCTCAAACACGCAATCAAACCGCGCGCGCAGCTTGTCCATCTCTTCGCCAATGATGTTTTCGCTAATCAGAATTTCAGGCATCGCTATTTCAATTCAACTCTCTGGTAATTTTTCAGCGTCCACAGCGCAATGGCCACGCCCAGCAGCGGCATCGCCCCCGCCATAAAAAACACCGGCAGGTAAGAAAACCGATCCACGATCATGCCGGTGACAATCGGAAAGATCAGTCCGCTGACCCCGTTGGCC
>JAEUQO010000157.1 GCA_016789605.1 Acidobacteriota bacterium | reverse complement strand
TAGTATTTGCCGAGCGCATGCCGCGTCGCTGGGCTGGGGTGTTCGACATACGCATCCAGCACCATGCGTTCGGCGCGTTCGCGCAAAATGCGCGCATTGGCGTCCGCATCGTTAGCGCCGCGCGTGGGTGCATAAGGCGCGTAATCGAATCCGCCAATGCGCGTCTCGAGCGTTCGCCCGTTCGCGTATGCCCGGTTGAGTGCCACGAGCGACGCGTCTTGCGCTGGACGAAACGCATACCGCCAAACCAAAAATCCCACGCTGCTGACCAGCATTATTGCGGCAGCAAGTTTTAAGTACTTCGAGCGAGTCATACCCACGAAAAATGACTGCCGCACAGTTTGTGCGGGAAAGCTGACTACATTACTGGCAGCCGGTTCCGGCTGCGATTGCCGGGCGGCCAACTGACGAATGGCTCGCACATACGCCAGTTTTTCTTTGCGTGCGGAAGTGCAAAGAAACTGATTCTGGAACAATGCGGTTTGTTCCGCGTCAAGCAGGCCGTCGAGAAAATCTTCGATCAAGTCCTCCTCGGCCATTTCCAGACGCTGCAAACCTTCGTCGCTGACAAGTAACGTGTCTTCGAGTTCTTCGCGCGTCGTATCTGCCAAATTGCCTAACAGATACGACCGTAGTTCTTTGTCGGTAAGAAAAGACATTTTTAGTGCTTTCTACCCCGCGCATTGATACATGGCGGGAAACGGCAAAACATCACGCCGGAATTTGTTCAAGGCAAGACGTCACGCAAAGCGCCAGGCGTTGATTGAGGCGGAAAATACGGTTTCGCAAGGCGTTAAGGCTCAGCCCGCACTCGTCGGCGAGTTGTTTGCGCCGGTCAATTTTGGCCTGTTTCGTTTCGCTGTAATACCCAAGCACCAGTCGGCGGTCAGCGGTTGGCAATTCGGCCAGACATTTTTCCAAACAGGTATGGCGTTGTTCCTGGTCTGGGAGAGGCTGTGCGGGAGACGTCACCAAGGCAGAGCGCACGGCCTCGAGTTTTTGCGCGGCGCGCAATTCATCGCGGTGAATGTTTTTGGCGATGCCGATCAAATAGGCCAGCGGAGCGGCCTCGGCGGGAATCTCAGCGACTTTGCGCATGGCGCAATCCAGCGTGCGGTCGGCCAGGGCTTCCGGTTCCAGGCATTTTCTACCGGCGAAAAAGAGGATCAGACGGCGGCGGGCCGATTCGTACGCGTCGTCCTGGTGGAGGGAATTGGGGGCCAGCCAAGCCAGAAACGCACGAAAGTCTCCGGGGTTAAGTTCCGTGTCATTCCGCTCGTTCAGCTCGTTCAAAGTATCAGTCTTGCCTGCCATGAGAAGGTTCAACTCCACATTTGTAACGAAAAAATTGTACAGAAAAAGGATTCGGGTATTGGCGTGAAATACTGAGTGCCGTTAGCTATTGCAAGGACAAGCGGAGCATAGAAGATTGCGTTACGTTCGTCTATCAAAAGGCTGAGCCGCAATGAAAAAGAGGCGAGAGAGCAAAAGGCGCGCCGTTAATTTGTTGAAAATTGCCCCATTTGAATAAAGCCCGACGCACTGAAATAGAAAAACCCCTGGGTCGAAGAGGATTACTCTGCGGCCCAGGGGAGAGGGAAGTGAGCGGTGAGGAGATGCGGCGTTACGGCGCGAAGTAGCCAGAGACATCTACGATTGCCTCCAGCGTGCGTTCGGCGTAAACGCGAAATTGTCCGTTGCTGTTATTCAGCCCGACCACAAAAGCATTGGAGAGAATCTGGCTGGGCCCGTAAATCATGTTTGCCGCCAGCGGCAAGGTGACGCCATCGGGATAGAGCGTCAGGAATCCAGCACTGCCCGTCAGATTGATCACCGTGACATTGCCCAACAGGGCACGTGCGGTCGTCGGGATGATGATGCTTTCACAGGTGAGCCGCCCCGGCACGGCGAGAGAGGTTCCGCCGCCGATAGAAGCGCCAACACTGTCGCAATTGCCCTGCGCGGCGCGCGTATCCATCACACGCAACGGGCGCGGCAACGGCGTCAGCAACAATCCCGTGCCGTTGCTGTCGGTGGCTTCGGTGCTGTAATAGCCCGCCACATCAATCACCACGTCAATCGTGCGTTCGGCAAAGATATTGAACCTGCCGTTGCTGCTCAATCCTACGGTAAAGGCGTTGGAAAGCACCTGTCCGGGGAAGTAAATCATGTTGGCCGCCAGCGGCGGTTGAATGCCGTCGGGATAAATGGTCAGGTAACCGGTTTGCCCCGACCCATTGATGACTGTGGCATTGCCGACGATGGCTTGTGCGGCAGCGGGAATGGTCAGGGTTTCGCACGTGATGCGGGCCAGCGTTGTCAAGGCGGTGCCGGCGGCAATCGGAGCGCCCACCGAATCGCAATTGCCCTGGCTGGCGCGCGTATCGAGCATGCGGACGGGTTTGGAGAGCGGATGGTAATAGAGTCCGCCGGTGTTTGGCGGTGCGTAATACCCGCTGATGTCTACGATAACGTGAATGGTTCGTTCACCGAAGACATTGAACCTGCCGTCAGAACTTAAACCCACGGTGAAATTGTTGGCGAGAATGCCATTAGGGCCGTAAATCATATTGGCGGCCAATGGTGGTGTGACCCCATCAGGATAGATCGTCAAGTAGCCGGTTTGGCTGGTTTGGTTGATGACGGTGATGTTACCGACGATGGCCTGTGCAGTAGACGGAATGGTTACACTGCCGCAGGTAACACGCGCCAGCGTCGTCAACGATGTCCCGCCAGAGATTGGCGAACCCACGTTGTCACAATTTCCCTGACTCGGTCTGGTGTCGACAATGCGTAACGGTTGCGGCAACGGATAAAACTGTAAGCTGGTCCCGCCGCCAATCAGCGACAGCGTATAGGCGCCTGCTCCTCCTTGGTTGAGAGAATTCGCATAGATGGTGTAGGTACCTGTTGCCGGTAAGGTGAAAAATCCGCTCGTCGCCGGGATGCGCGCATTGGTACCGCCGCCGCCATCGTTGTTGGAGGCGATGAATCCTCCTGCGGGGTTGTATAAGAACAGGTAGGCATCAAAGGCGGTTGAATTGAGCGAGATGGCCACTTGTTGTCCGATTGAGCCGCTGAAGGTGTAACGGTCGAGCAAGGTACCATCAGTATATTGGCAGTCGCCTGCTGTCAGGGTGCCGTTAATGGTTTGCCCGATATTGATCGGAGTCGAGGTCAAACACGCCGCCGCCGCCGCCTGGTTAATGGTGATGGTTTGTCCACTTACTGTGATTGTGGCGCTGCGCGCCAGGCCGGGATTGGCTGCTACGGTAAACGTGGCTGTGCCATTGCCTGTGCCGCTGGCCGTGTTAAGGGTGATCCAAGACGCACTCTCAGTCGCTGTCCAGGGACAGCCTGCCTGACAGGTCACCGTGATGCTGCCGTTGCCGCCGCCAGCAGGAAAGCTCTGTGGCGTTGGGGAGGCTGTGAAAGAGCAGAGCTGCGCTTGCAATTGAAATGCGCCCGTGGCCCCTGCAGCAAAGGAAGACGCTTCAATTAAATACTCGCCGTCATCGGGCAAGGTGATCCCGATGCGAGAGTTTGAGCCGCCGCCCGGGTAATCATCGTTTTCCGCCAACAATTCTCGCGTGACGGGCGACAACAGATAGAGCCAGGAATCAAACGCGGTAGAAGTTTGGGTGATGACTACGGTTTGTCCGGCCAGACCATTGAAGCTCACGATCTTGCCGTAATAGCTAACGCCATAGACGCGTGAGGTTGGCGTGCTGGTTGTCAGGCTACTGTTCTCGACGAAATTGGCGCTGGGGTACGGGGTGGGAATTTGTGCCGTGCCGTAATCCCCATACGTCATGTAACTTGAAACGTCAGGATAGAAATTGGCCCATTTGCCATAGGAAGCGTCTGCGTCACAGACCGTTGGGCAATTTGGTCCTGGTCCACAATAGCGGCAGCTAAGCACGCCGATCAGTTGGCCAGTCGAGCCAAGGAAGAATCCGGAACCGCTGGAACCGCCTTCGATTGAGCCAGAGCTCCAATCAACCCGATAGCCATTGGCCAGGCCTGTCGAGCAAGATTCATTGGTCGAGGTGATGTTGCCGGTCGAACGTCGTAAATACGATCCGTCTGGGTGATGCAGGCCATACCCCACTGTGTTCACCGGAATGCCGCTGGTTGTCCAGCCCACATACCAACTGGAAGAGACTCCATGCAGCATACGCAGCAAGGTTTGCTCTGGAGCTTGTATCGAATTGAGGATGTAAGAGCCGGTTGGGAACGTGATGCCGGCGGCTTCCTGCCCGCTGTTGCAAGACGTGCTGCGATAGTTCCAGCGCGCTTGCACGGTGTTTGCCTCTGCCGTGGTACTCACACAATGACGTGCTGTTAACAGGTAGGGCGGGAAATCGTTTGCGGACGGATGTGCAGTACCACTATTCAACAGCGTTGCACTACAAACAAACCCGGAGCCGCCACTTGTGAAGCTGATTTTGGCGACGGCCAGATTGTTGTTGTCATTGGTGCAATTCGCATCATTATGACAGTTCAACAAGGAGGGAGACGGGATTTCTGAGGTCAGAAAGGGTTTGTAATTGTGCATGATCTCGGCCACGGTGAAAGGACGCTCTTCGCCGTGGGAAATGTATTCGATCACGATCGTGTCGCCTGGAATCGTGTCTGACCACAGATTCGGTGCTTCTCCCTCTTTTGCCTGCCGCTCACCAAAGGGGCCTTTCCCCACATAGGGACCTGCCACAGGGCTATCATCGGTCAAGCCATAAACGAAAACCGCATCGCCGGGCGCCAGGTCAAAATTCGTCAGGTGCACACGCAATTCTTTGGCACCGGGTGATGAGATGGTCAGTAACCGTATGCGGCCAGGGCTGTTGTTGAACACCCGGCCATAGCTGTTGACTTGTAAATTCATGGACCGGACTTTGCCGATTTCGTTGCCACGTGCTGATGCAGCAGGGAAATCTGCCAGGTTAAAGTCTGGTAAGCGATAAGAGATTTCGCCCGCGTTCAACGAAACGCCTGCGCGCTTGCTAGGCAGCTCGGCGGTTGCTTTGGTATTTGGGGCGGGTGTTTGTTGGACGGTTGGACTGCTTCCGCTCATGGCTGTGGGGTCTGTTGGCGTTTGTTGAGTTAGCGCTTTGCGCGTCGGCCATAACAAAGCGACAAATAACATCATTGCTAGCATACCTAACACCCAAGTGCGTGTTGGCTGATACTTTCTGCGCAGTTCGCCAAATTTCCGCGTATTCATTTGTAATCTCCTAGGGTGAAGAGAAAAAGTCTACGGGCCAAGTCGTTAAGACATGACTGATGGCTAGCAGCTTGCATTGCCGAATTGCGTTGCACAGAAATGACGGAGTGGCTGTGTCCGCTTTACTGAGATGGCATGTGGGCACGCCACTGTGGCTGATGGCTACTTCACAACCCAGAAGCAAACACGGATCAATAAGCTCGTCTGCTTCTGCAACGATCTGTGACAGCGCTGAAGTGTGACTTCACTATTATGTGACAAGTTGAGAAAGGGTGTGACTTAAAAATCTGTCTGGCGAAAGATTTTTTCTGGCAGCGGATGTTGCTGCCAAAAGCTGGAAGAAAGTTCACAGCTTAGAGGGGAGACAGGCTTGGCTGAATCAGAGAGGTGTACGCTTGCGACGTTTGCTCAGGCATTTTGCCGTTGTTGGTATTCCTTCCAGCGTTCACGGGCTGACGGAAGGCAGGAGAGCACCAACAAACTAAACCCTGCACCAACCCAAAAATCCGTAAGCAAATACAGGGCTGCCGCAACGAGCAGAAAGACAAGGGAAAGTCCTTCGATTTTCAGTTTTAATAGATAGGCACGCTTACAGGAGTCCTGGCGGCAGTAGAAATAGGTGCGCCCCAAACGTTTGACCGGAAGGCCCAGGCACTGGGCGCACAAAAAGCGATCGCAACCATCGCACAGGTTTTCTCCTGCGATTTCCGGGTGATTGGCACAAGGCGTATTCGTCATCTTTGACCTCCAGGGTTATGGTTGAATTGCGCTCGATCTGTTTTGCGGCTTGCTCTCAGCCAGCAGCGCGTTCACCCGGAAAAGCGATAGCTGCGCCTAATGAGTATCACGCGGCGCAGCTATTTTCGATTTGGGACAGCTGTTACTCGCCGCCGTGGCATTTTTTGTACTTCTTGCCAGAACCGCAGGGGCATGGGTCGTTGCGTCCGACCTTGTCAGTGCGCGTCACAGGTTCGATTTTGGGCGCAGCGTTGATTGCCGCAGGCTTTTTCGGCTCCCAATACAGTGGAGGTTCGACGTGTTCAGCACGCTCTTTTTGCCGTTGTCGGATTTCTGCCGGTGCATAGAAATCCTGCCACTTGCCTTGCAATTCATCGAACAAGTTCGGATGTGAGGTTTCGGCCATCCGGCGAAAATCCTTGAAGCTGCCGTTGATTTCCGTGCTGATCTGTTTGCGGTCATAGGCGGTTTTGATCGCCTCCAGGCCGCGCGCCTTGTGCAGGGCGATGGGGTGTCCGGCTGCGAACGAGAGAAAGACCGAATCGTCCTCTTGCGGATCGGCAAACAGGTTGCAGATAAACTCTGTGACCTGAGCGCGAGCTTCTTTGTGGGCCAGACCGATGCGCGTCAACGCTGCTGCGACCACCCAGCGGCATTGCGAATAGTCAGGATTGTCGTGATAGGCGTTGCGATACGCGAGAATGAATTGCTCCAGGGCCGGGATGGCCGACGGGCCAAATTCGGCCAACGCGGCGGGCAATTGCGCCACGGAATCATCGTGATTGGAAAAGTACGCGTGCGGCACCATCTCCAACAGGATCGGCAACGACGCTTCGTCGTGCATCGCGCTCAAGATGTGGAATGCGTGGATGACGATCCAATAACCGCCGTCCTTTCCTTCATACCAATACTCTTCGTTCTGCAAAATGTCGCGCAAGGGCGCGGCGGCTTCCGGGCCGCGTTTGATCAATTCCTGAATGTGGGCCAGCGTTGCGTGGTCTTCTTCTTTGAACAACAGCGCGATCAAATCGGCGGTTGTCATTTCTGCATAATTGGGCATGGTTGCGATCCTTGAATGA
>JAEUQO010000121.1 GCA_016789605.1 Acidobacteriota bacterium | reverse complement strand
GCGCCCCGCCAGATCACGAACCGGCACAAAGAAGCCAGCGCACCAGCCTCCGACGTTCAAGCGCCAACGGTCAGCATCGCGAAAAAAGCCCGGAACGCCCGACAGATCGAAGCGGGACGCCAAGCCGCTGCAAATAATTTTGGCCCAACCTTCGCCCGGAACCGATGCGAACAAATTGTGCGCGATGAATGTGTCGTGGAGTCCGCGCCGCAACAGATCATCGCTGTGCCGACCTGAAAGGCTTAAGGCCTCAAGCAGCGCAGTGTAGACAGTGTGGCGGCGGGCGATTGGCGCAACGCTGGGCGCGACTTGTTCGGGGGGCGTGAACACGCGCGGGCGGGGAGTTGCCGGGGCAAGGAGGTGTATAAAACCGCCGTTCCGGGCCAGGCGCAGCGAACCGTCCGATAGGCGCATACAGATGGCGAAATCGCCATTTTCAGCCGTGCTGCACCAGTCGGTGTGATTGCAGATCGGGCAAGGCGCGCCCCGCCTGACACGCTGCAATTTGCCGGGTAATGGCGCGGGAGATATGCTAAAATTAACCATATTATCCTTTTTTCGCCCGCGTGATTGCTGACCGCTGCGCGGGCATTTTATTTATGCGGTGGGCTGGGCTAGGATGGGCACGGCCCGCAATCTCGGGTTAATGCGATGCCGGTCACGGGCGGTTTTTCAAGTTCAGCACGTGATCGGCATCGTTGTTATGCGCCGCATTTTGAGCGCATTGCGCCGCAATCCATTCACCAATGGCGGACGTGGGGATGCGAATTCGCCGACCAATTCGCACGTGTGGTAATTGACCGTTGCGGCACGCGGCGTAAACCGCCTGGACGCTCAAATTAAGGCGAGGCGCAGCCGCCTCGACGGGCAGGAGTTCTTGCATAAATGCCTCCGTAAAGGATTGCCGCCAGTTGGCGGCGGTTGTTGGTTTGGGATGGGGGAGAAGCGCGGGATGCGATGTGCGAGACCAAAAAACGCAAATCATCGGTGGATGATGAGTTGCGCTCAAGCCGGATCGGGGTTTCGGCGAGCTACAAAAATTTAAATCCGTCCCGTTTGTAGCACGACTGTCGCGTTGTTGCAACTGGGCGCTCTGAGTGCGCCTCAAGTTCGGCCTGTTAGTGACAGCGTCGTGAAAAAGTGAAAAAGTGAAGAAGTGAAAATCTATAAAACATTTTTTTTCGCGAAGTGAGGTATATCCCCTGCCGCGTTTGGTTAAGCGGTCAAATGTGTGCCAAAGGTGTGCCAACTGAGCCAACGTCATCGAATCTCACAAAAAGAAAAGGCTTCTGAAATGCCCGTAAATAGGCACTCAGAAGCTCCTAAAAAAACTCGCTAAAACTGACTTAAAGTCGCTTTGTGAGACTCATAATCCGTTGGTTGTAGGTTCGAATCCTACAGGGGCCATCTGCCAACCACAGGCCAACCGGTTTCGCTATCGTTGGCGCGCGAATTTCACTTCCATCCAACCTGACACATCCAGATGCAATGCGTGCCCGAATTTTGAGAAAGAACGCCGTCTATTTTTTTGTGTGGCTCTGTTTCGCGCAAGCGCTTGGCAGTTCAGGGGCGATGCCTTCCGGGCGTGTGATCAGCCAGCGGTTCAAACAACTGACGCGCGCGTCGCAATGGCGTTTGCTGTCTTCGCTGCCGGTGAAATTCAATACGCATCATCCGCAAGGATTGGTGAAAATCGGCGAGACGTTCTTTGTTTCATCAGTCGAAGTCACGCAGCCGACCAAACGGTTCGCGCAACCGCAACAAGGGTTTGATCGTGACACCGGCGCAGGCAAGGGACATCTGTTCAAATTCGACAAGCAGGGAAACCAACTGGCTGATTTATTGTTGGGAGAAGATACGATCTATCATCCCGGCGGCATTGATTACGACGGGACATTCATTTGGGTCTCAGTCGCCGAATATCGTCCTCGCAGCCGTTCAATCATCTATCGCGTTGATCCTGTGAGCATGAAAGCGACCGAAGTTCTGCGCTACCCGGATCACATCGGCGGTGTGGTGCACAACACCGACGATCACACGTTGCACGGCGTCAGTTGGGGCTCGCGGTTCTTTTATCGCTGGACGTTGAATACGCGCGGGCAAGCAACCAATGCCAACCTTCCTCCCGCGCGACTGCGGCGGCGCAATGCGGCTTTTTATATTGATTATCAGGACTGCAAATATCTGGGCCGCGCGGAAATGCTGTGCGGCGGATTGAGCAACTATCAAAACGCCACGGCTCGCACACGGTTCAGTCTGGGCGGACTGGAGCTGATAGACCTGACGACCCAGCGCGCGATCCATCAGCTTCCGCTTGAGTTGTGGACGGAATCCGGCTTGCCGATGACGCAAAATCCGTTTTGGATTGAAGCGACAGAACGCGGGCTGCGCGCGTATTTCCTGCCTGAAGACGAACGCTCAACGCTGTATGTTTTTGCCGCCGAAGCTGCGATGTCGGCAAACTGACAGAGCCTGCACAAGGCAAGCCCTGTCCCTGTCGTCTGAGCATTTCTCTACGCTTCCGCTCAGTGCGGAACGCTGTTTACGCTTGTAGCGCGCGGCTCACCAGCAGCGTGTCTACATACTGCACAAACCGGGCGACTTTCCCATCTTGCAATTTCCAAACGTGGGCAAAGTCTGCCTGAAAGCTTTTGCCCGTGGCTTTATAGGTGCCGCTGTATTTGCCCAAGGCGACAACCGCGTCGCCACCGTCAATGAATTCGGCGGGCACGGCGCTAAAGCCATCCCATTCCGCGCCGAGACGCATAAACACACCTTCCAAGACCGCTTGCGGACCGTGGTACGTTCCGGCGTATGGGAATCCTTCGGCTTCTGTCCAGGCGATGTCTGCGCTCAGTGCGCCCAATACCCCGGGGACGTCACCTTGAGCAAAAGCCGCATACGCGTTTTTGATGATCTCGAGGTTGCTCATTGTTTGTTCCTTTCACTGTTGATCGTTGATTGGTTCACTACGGTTCGGTACCAAGCGCCTATTTCGTCAAAGCACCGCGTTTGATAGACAACGTACGCTAACTTTGTAGGTTTCGCCATCAAAACTTCCTGGGAAGACATCTTCGACTCACTTGTTTCTGTTACGTGAGAAGCGCGCCATTAGATTGGCGTTTGATCACAGAAAAGCTGTTTGCTGAAATTGGTGTATCGCTCCTTCAGCCGCCGGCCTTTTCGCCCTGAACAGTGGCTTTCATCAGGGAAGGGGGAATTTGCCGACGAAAGTGTTCAGGTCAGGAAAAATTTTTTCTGACGGATGGCGGGTTATGGCCTCAACACAAATCGCTGTGCTACTTTATAGAAAATTCGTTTGCTCCGGATTTTATAGAAAACTATGTCGGGTCCACCACTTTCCATCACACAGTTGCTGGTTGCCTGGAACCAGGGAGATCAAGATGCGCTCGCCCAGCTAACGCCGTTGGTGTATCGCGAATTGCATCGCTTGGCGCACGGGTATCTGGCGGGCGAACGTCGCGGCCATGTGCTGCAAACAACCGCGCTGGTCAACGAAGCTTTTGTGCGGCTGATTGACTGGCAGCAAGTGGAATGGAAAGACCGCGCGCACTTTTTTGGCGTGTCGGCGACGTTAATGCGCCACATTCTGGTGCAATTTGCCCGTGAGCAGCAGGCCGCCAAACGCGGCGGACAGGCGTTGCAAGTTTCGCTGTCTGACGCGCTGAACGTCGGCGCGCAAAAACATCCTGATCTGGTTGCGCTGGATGATGCGCTGACCGCGCTGGAAAAACTCGATTCACGCCAGGCGCGCACCGTCGAATTGCGCTTTTTTGGCGGGTTGAGTCTGGAAGAAACCGCCGAAGTGTTACACGTTTCGCTCAGCACCGTGCGGCGTGATTGGCGCATGGCGCAAGCCTGGTTACACCAACAATTGAGCCCCACTCTTTGATTTCCTGATGACCCCTGAACGCTATCAGCGCATCGGCCAGTTGTTTGATGCAGCGTTGGAGCAAGCGCCAGAAGCCCGCGCAGCATTCTTGGCGGCTGCTTGTGGCGACGATGTCGCCTTGCGCGCCGAAGTCGAACAGTTATTGGCGCATCAGGAAGAGTCAGAGCAATACCTCGCACAATCCGCTTTGCACGTTTCGGCGGCTTTGCTGGCGCAAGGCAAACCCGTTACTGCCATAGGCCGACAGATTCGTCATTACCAACTGCTTTCTTTGTTGGGAGCGGGCGGCATGGGCGAAGTCTGGTTGGCGCAGGACACACAACTGGAACGCAAAGTTGCGTTGAAACTGTTGCCTGCCGAATTTACGCGCAGTCAGGCGCACGTTCGCCGCTTTGCCCAGGAAGCCAAAGCCGCCAGCGCCTTGAGCCATCCCAACATCATCACCATTCACGAGATCGGCGAAACCACGACCGATTCCGACGGCACGCATTACATCGTCACCGAATACGTCGAGGGCAAAACCTTGCGCCAGTTGTTGACGGGGCCAATGCCGCTATCTGATGTGCTGGACATCGCGCTGCAAATCGCTGACGCGCTGGTGGCTGCGCACCAGGCCGGCATTATTCATCGCGATCTGAAGCCGGAAAATGTGATGGTGCGGCCCGACGGATTGGTCAAGGTGCTGGATTTCGGGCTGGCCAAGTTGCTGGGAAAAGACGCTGGCGAAAACCCCCACGACGATGCCGCAGTGACGGACGACACGGGCGATCAGACTGCGCTGGATTCCTCTTCCGCGGCGCATTCATTGACGATTCCCGGCACGGTGATGGGAACGATCAGCTATATGTCGCCAGAACAAGCGCTGGCCCAACCACTCGATCAGCGCACGGATATTTTCAGTTTCGGTGTGATGCTCTATGAAATGGTGACCGGACAGCGGCCCTTTCTCGGCAATAGCAATGCCGACGTGCGCGACGCCATCTTGCATTACCCACCGCCGTTCGCGGTGGCCTGGGCGTCCGGTGTGCCGCCGGAACTGCGTTGGATCCTCGAACGCGCGCTCGCCAAAAATCCTGCCGCGCGGTTTCAAACAGCGGCAGAGTGCAAAGCGGCATTGAAGCGTTTGCGGCAGGATGCGAACGCCAGCGCCCTGTCGTCTGCTGACGAGGTGAGGTTGTCTGTCGCGTCCGCGCTGGCTCGGCGCAAGCAGATGCGTAACGTTGCGCTTGCTGCGGTTGTCTTGTTGGGCCTGGTTGGTGTTTGGCGTTGGCTGGGTGCGCGCACTTCGACTCCATTAGCCGTGCGTGCCGCCAACTTCACGCAATTGACGACTGCACCCGGACAAGAGCTTTATCCCAGTCTTTCGCCTGACGGAAAAATGCTGGTCTATGCCAGTGACGAAACGGGCAATTGGGATATTTACCTGCAACGCGTCAACGGTTCGACGCCGATTAATTTGACCAAGGATGCGCTGGCAAACGACACGCAACCGGCCTTTTCACCTGACGGCGAGCGCATCGTCTTTCGCTCGGAACGCGAAGGCGGCGGCATTTTTGTCATGGGCGCAACGGGCGAAAATGTGCATCGCTTGCTGGATCACGGGCAGAATCCCGCCTGGTCGCCTAACGGGCAGGAGATAGCGTTTTCGAATGGTTCGTTTGCCCGGCCCAGTGAACGCGGCAACTATCCCAGCCCGTTGCAAGTATTGACGATTGCCACCGGTGCGAAACGGCAAATCACAACCACTGATGCCGTCCAGCCTAGCTGGTCGCCGCACGGTGACCGCATTGCCTATTGGGGAAATCACGCTGGCGGGCAACGCGACATCTGGACGGTTAGCGCCCAGGGCGGCGAATCCGTCGCCGTGACCAATGACGCCGCGCTGGATTGGAATCCGGTTTGGTCGCCCGATGGACGGTATCTGTATTTTGCCTCTGATCGTGGCGGCAGCATGAATCTGTGGCGCATCCCCGTGGAAGAGAAAACCGGCAAGGTACTGGGAGAACCTGAAGCCGTGACGACGCCCGCCACTTACAGCGGCTACATCAGTTTTTCGCGTGACGGGCGATATTTGGCTTATGCCCAGATTCTCAGCCAGAGCAACATACAGTCCGCCAACTTTGATCCCGTACGAGGCAAACTCGTGGGCAATCCGGCTTGGATTACCCAAGGCTCACGCATCGCGACCGATCCCAACGGTTCGCCCGATGGCGAATGGGTGGTGTTTGGTTCGACGGGCGACAAACAAGAAGATTTGTATCTGGTGCGCCGTGACGGCACCGGTTTGCGCAAACTCACCGACGATAAATTCAAAGACCGCGCACCGGTTTGGCTGCCCGATGGACAACTCATCGTGTTTTTCTCTGATCGCAGCGGGCGCTATGAATTCTGGACGATCAAGCCGGATGGCAGCGAGTTACAGCAATACAGCCAGACGACCGGGCCTGGCGCACAAGCGCCGCTTCCGGCGGCGGACGGCGTGCATTTGCTGTGCAATCTGCAATGGGGGGCGCCGCTGATTGTGAACCTTAATCAACCCTGGGCGCCGCAAACGCCGCAGCAGTTACCAGCGGCGGGATTTCCTGCCGGCGTGATGTTCTGGTCGTGGTCGTCGGATGGCCGCAAAGTAGTGGGGCACGGCAAAGGGATTTACAGCTATTCTTTTGATACGCAGCAATACGAACAGTTGACGGAATTGGGCGAGTTCCCGCGCTGGTTGCCGGACAATCAACGCCTGGTATTTTTCGCACAGGACAAGCTGTATTTGCTGGATAGTCACACGCGCAAGACGCAGGAATTGCTGCAAATTGCTTCCCATCAATTTCAGTCTCTCAATCTTTCCCGCGCTGGCCGCGCGCTTTATTACAGCCTGAAAACCATCGAAGCGGACATCTGGCTGGCTTCGCTGACAGCAGAGCCGTGATTGCTTGTACAGCCAACCAGACAGCCCGCTGTACAAGCAGGCGGCTCCTGCCACGCAACTGCCTATCTTATACGGCAGGCTGTCTAGCTCGCTGCCGCCCTGACAACAGACGTATTGTCCTGTCAGCGCGGCAGAAGGTGTCAGGTCATGGGCGGTGTCAATGACGCGGGCTGACATTTCTTCCCAGAGAACGAATCGGATTCATCTCGATCGACTTTTTCACAATTTCCGACGCGCAGCCGTCACCCGCACTGGCTTCGCGTGGTTTTTTGTCGCTTGCAATGGAGAAGGGGGAATTGGGCGGCCAAAGTGTTCATCGAAGAAAAAATATTTCGAGTCGTATGGCGGTCGTAGCCGCTGGGAACTCGCTGTGCTACTTTATGACTGCTTAGTTCTGCCTATCCAACACGTGTATTCATTGGGCAAAGAGAACCACCGACGCGATTGAGGCATTGGTTTCACGTGGCAGCGTATGCCAACGATTATGCTTTTCAGTCGTGTCATCGAATGGTGCGTGTGCTGACTGGAACGCCAAGACATGACTCCTGAACGGTACAAGCTCATCGGCCAACTGTTTGATGATGCGCTGGAACAGACGCCCGAACGGCGTTCTGTCTGGTTGCTCCAGGCTTGCGGCGACGACGACGAATTGCGAGCCGAGGTCGAAAAGCTCTTGTCCAATCATTTGCAGGTCGGGGAATTTCTCAACCAGCCCGCCACTGATGTGGCGGCCAATTTGCTGACGCAAAAACAACATTCACTCGCGCCCGGCAAAACCATCAGTCATTACAAAATCATCTCGCTGCTCGGCGCAGGCGGCATGGGCGAAGTCTTTTTGGCGGACGACTCCCGGCTGAAACGCAAAGTTGCGCTGAAAGTGTTGCCGCTGCTGATTGCGGGCGATCCTGACCGGTTGCGCCGATTCGAACGCGAAGCGTATGCGGTTTCGGCCCTCAACCATCCCAACATCCTGACCGTACACGAATTCGGACAGGAAAACGGCGTGCATTATCTGGTGATGGAACTGGTCGAAGGCGTCACGCTGCGCGAGAAGATTCGTTCCGGCCCCTTGCCTGTGCAGGAAGCGCTCAGCATTGCCGAACAAACGGCCTTTGCGCTGTCGGCGGCCCATGCCACGGGCATCGTTCATCGCGACCTGAAACCCGAAAACATCATGCTGCGCGCTGACGGCATCGTGAAGGTGCTGGATTTCGGCTTGGCCAAACAAACCGGCCCATCCCTGGAAGCCGTGGATTCCGAAGAGAAAACGCTCGTTCAGGTGACCAAACAAACCAAGCAGGGCACGATTGTGGGCACCTTGCATTACATGTCGCCAGAACAGGTGCGCGGACAATCGCTGGATGCGCGCACGGATATTTTCAGCCTGGGTGTCGTGCTCTATGAAATGCTGACCGGCAAAGAGCCGTTTGATAAACCGACGACAATTGATGTCATCGCCGCGATTTTGACCGAAACGCCTGCGCCGCTGGCGGATTTGCGCACGGATGTCGCCCCCGAAATCCAGCATATCGTCAATAAAATGCTGGCCAAAAACCTGAATGACCGTTACCGGAGCAGCAAGGAACTGCTCGCCGAGCTAAAAGATTGCAAAGGCGAGCTGGAATTTTCGGCGAAGTTAGGGCGCAGCACAGGATCGGTAAAACCTGTGCCCACGGCAGAAGTCGCGCCAGTCGCTTCTGCCGAAGTCCAGCCCGGCAGCGCCCGCCCGCCGGTCGCGTTCCGCAAAACGTGGTGGTGGTTGCCCGTGGCGGTTGTGCTGCTGGCCGCTGTCTGGTGGTTTTGGTGGCGGGAACGTGACGAAGGTTTTTCGCCCGCCGCGTTGAAATCGGTCGAAATCACGAGCTGGCCCAGCGCGCCGGGAGAGGTTTATAGCGTTGGGTCGTTTTCGCCGGATGGAAAAGTGATCGCGTTTACTTCGGCGCGCAGCGGCAGCAAGAACATCTGGGTGAAACAGACTGCTTCGGGCGAAGCCATTCAAATCACCAAAGACGATTTTGCCAACGAAAACCCGATCTGGTCGCCCAGCGGCGAAGAGATCGCTTATTTTTCCATTCGCGGAAACCATCCTGGCATTTGGCGCATTCCGGCTTTTGGCGGGACGCCGGTTCTGATTGCAACCTTGCAAGACGGCAGCGTCTGGCCACGGCGCTGGTCAAAAGACGGCGCGACGATCTATTTCGAAGCAAAAGGGAATTTGCACGCGCTGGATGTCAAAACAGGACAGACGCGCCAACTGACGGATTTGAGCGCGGCCAAGGTGAATTCAGACAGCATCAGCATTTCGCCGGATGAGCAGCAGATTGCCTATCTCAGCACGGTCGGCGATGGCCGCAGCAGCGTTTGGGTGGCTGCGCTGCGTGGCGGCGCGGCGCGGCAAATTGCCAGCGAAGCCGGACACAATCGAAATACCATCTGGCATCCTGACGCCAAAAACGTGCTTTACAGCGCGATCGTAGACGGCGTTTATCAAATCTTTGCCGTCAACGTCGCAGGCCGTAAACCGGTGCAACTCACTTTTGGCGATCTCAACAGTTTTGCGCTCGATGTTTCCGTGGATGGTTCGCGGGTGCTGTATGGCTCGACCAAAGAAGAGTCCGATTTGTGGGGCGTCAACCTGACAACCGGCGAAGAGTTCGCGCTGACCGCTAATCTCGGTTGTGAATTGTGGCCGGATGTTTCATCCGATGGCACGCTGCTGACGTATCAAGCCGTGCGCAATCTGAGCCAGGGAGACAAGATTTCGAATTGCGCGATTTTGAAACGCTCAGTGAATGCCACCAATAGCGAAGCAACCTCTACCTTGGCAGAGGATGGCGCACTGCCTAAATGGTCGCCAGATGGCAAACGCGTAGCCTATTTGCGCCTGATCGGGCGCGAACAAAGTTTGTGGACGGCGACCGCCGAAGGCGAGAAAAAGCAGTTGACGACGGGCGGCCTGCCTTCGATTGAATACACCTTTCTGCCTTACCTGCGCGTGCAAGCCGCCAGTTTCGGTTGGGCCCCTGACGGCAACCAGATCGCGTACTGCTCTGACCGCAGCGGGCAGCAAAACATCTGGTTGGTTTCCGCCGATGGTTCCAGCGACACGCAACTTACCAACAACACTGACCCGAATCTGCTGGTGAAATGCCCGCTTTGGTCTGTGGATGGGAAATTCATTGCGCACTCGGCCAGACCGAACAAAATTCCCGCCGGAGCAAAGGCGACGTATTCGATTGCGGTGACCGAAGTTGCGGCCAGGAACTCTCGCACCATCTATCAATCTGATTCGTTTGTTCGTCTGCTGGGCTGGACGCAGGATGACCGGGAATTGCTCCTCGCGGCCTTCACGGGCCGGGCGAGCAGTTCACGCCCCGGTGAAGTTTCTTTGCTGCGCGTGTCCGTCGCCACGGGGGAAGCGCGCCCGCTGGCGGTGTTGCAAGCGGCATATCTGTACAACATTCATCTGTCGGCTGACAGAAAGACGATTGCGTTTACTTCGCGGCAGGATGGCAAAGACAACGTTTGGATGTTGCCGATCAGCGGCGGCGACGCGAAACGCCTGACGACGAACAACGACCTCAACGTCTATTTTTCCAGCCTTGCCTGGACGCCTGCTGGACGGGCGATTTATTTCGGAAAGCAATCGCGACACAGCTTGCTTTCGATGATCACGAACTTCAGATAACAAATCACCAAGAGGAGACCCCACCAATGTTGAACCAAAACAAATCCAAAAAAGCCTGGTTGCTCATGCCCCTGACGTTGTTGCTGTTGGTTGGCGCGCTGGCGGCGCAAACGGCCAACAAACCGGCACGGCCCGCCGCTGCGCCGCGCGTGGATTGTTCCGCCGCGACGGATGCCGACATCGTCAAAGAGATTCAGGACAAGCTCAAAGCCGACCCGGCATTCAAAGACCAGTTGAAACAGATCAACGTCAGCAGCAAAAACCGAATCGTCACGCTGAACGGTTGGGTGAAAGGCGACAAAGCCAAACTGGCTGTCGGCAAATATGCCCGGTCGGCCAAGTGCGTAAAATCAGTCGTGAACAAACTGGCGACCAGACTGAAAGTCGGTTGCAGCCCTGGTCAGAAACCTTGCGGCGACATCTGCATTGATGAAAAAGCCGATTGCAACATTATGAATTGATCGTTCATTGCTGCCAGGCTGGATTTGTCGGTGACGAGCAGATCAGCAGCAAATTCAGCCTGTGCCTTGCCCGCGTTTGAAATCCTCTCTGTTGTCCAAGCGGGCATCCTCCTGCCAACGAAATTCAGGCGTTGCCTGAAACCAACGAAACGCTCCTGACAATCAAACTCGCCCAGCGGAGGTCGAGATGAAATGCTATCGCTTTTTGGGTTGTGCGCTCGTGTTGCTGCTGACGCTGGCGGTGCTGGCTCCGTTTTCGGTCAGCTTGCAACGGCGGCAACCGTCTCGTACGCAGCAAACAACCAATGACGGACAGGGTTCGACGACGGCGCGCGAAAGCTTGCGCCAGTTGGAACAGCAAAACAAACCCTACAAAATCGGCTACAGCCCGGTGCTGGAGCGCAAAGAAGCGCAATTGGCGGGCATTGAAATTCCGCGTGACGAACCGCAACGCGCGTTGCTGAAACGCGCGGAAAACCAACGCCGCTGGAATGCGTATCTGACCGACTTAAAAGAAAAAGAGAAAGCCGGATATCGGTTTACCCGCTGGGCGGGTCCCGATCAGGAAATCCGCGCACAGATTCTCGCGGAACGTCCGGGCATCACCTTGCCGGAAAAGCTGGCCGACCTGGCCCCGCTCGTCTCTCAGTTCGATTGGCGCAAACACGGCGTCTATCTGAATGTGATGGATCAGGGAAATTGTGGCAGTTGTTGGGCGTTTGCCACGACGGCGGCATTCTGGAGCAACGCTGCGCTCAATTCGCTCAAAGCCAACCCCGACGTCAAAAAGTACGATGCTGCCGGCAACCTGGAAATCGATCTCGCCAACGCGCCCGTGCCGCCGCCGTTGATGTCGGCGCAACCGCTGCTGAATTGCATGGCCAAAAGCAAAGGCGATTGCAGCGGCGGCTGGCACGGCAGCGCCTTCAATCATTTTGTTGAATTCGGCGCGATCCTCAGCAGGCAGAAATACACCGCCCAAGTAAATCCGTGTCGGCAAAAACAGGGCACCAGAGCCGTCGCCTGGGATTACGTCAATTACCCGCCTGACAAACTGCCTTCCGAACAACAACTGAAAGCGGCGTTGTTGGAACACGGCCCGTTGGTGGTGTTGATCCGCATTGACCAGGCGCTCAAGGCGTATCAAGGCGGTGTGTTTAACGAACGCAACTCTGGCACGGTCAATCACGCCGTGTTGTTGCTGGGCTGGGACGACAGCAAAGGCGCGTGGCTGGTGCTGAATTCCTGGGGCACACAATGGGGCGAAGACGGATTTGCGTGGATTGCCTGGGGCAGCAACAACGTCGGGATGTATGCCGCCTGGATCGAAGTGCCCAAGAGTTAACGGGCCGGTTACGCGCGCGCTGAAGCGAATCTTATGAAGCATTTATTCTTATGTTTATTGTGGGCGTCACTGTTGAGCGTTGCCTTCTTTGTGGCGCTCACGCGCGGCACCTCTGCCGACGGCAACGCGCGGTTGCAGACGTGGCAGGAACACGTGCGCCTGCGCGACAGCTCGCCCTTTCGCGGTATGCACTGGCAACCGCTCGGCCCTTCGTTGCAGGGCGCGCGCATTGAAGCGCTGGCGGTTTCCGCGCCGGGGTCCAGCACGATTTACGCCGGGCCGGGCGCTGGCAATGTCTGGAAAAGCGTCAACAACGGCATGACGTGGCAACCGATCTTCGACCACGAATCGGCCTTTGCCATCGGCGACATCGCCGTCGCGCCGTCAAACCCCGATATCGTCTGGGTCGGCACCGGCGAAGTCCAACCGCGTCACAGCGGCCCAGCGTATGCGGGCACGGGCGTTTTCAAATCCACGAACGGCGGGCGCACGTGGGAACACATGGGACTGGCCGACACCTATCACATCGGCAAAGTCGTCATTCATCCCAAAAATCCCGACGTCGTGTATGTCGCCGCGATGGGGCACTTTCGCTCGCTCAACCAGGAGCGCGGCGTCTTTCGCACAACGAATGGCGGACGCACGTGGGAAAAGGTTCTCTACCTCAGCGAACGCACCGGCGTGATTGATCTGGTGATGGACCCGGCTGATCCGAAAACACTGTTCGCTTCGGCGTGGCAAATGCCGAACGGCGCGGAGAGCGGCATCTATCGTACGACCGACGGCGGCACGACCTGGAAGCAATTGCGCGCCGGATTGCCCGTCGGACCGTTGGGGCGCAGCGGGCTGGATATTGCGGCCAGCAATCCGCGTGTGATGTACGCTTTTATTGACCACTGGGCGCAGTGGAAGCCTGACAAGACTGGGGACCAACAACGCCAGATTGTTGGCGGCGAAGTCTATCGTTCAGCGGATCGCGGCGAGACGTGGCAGCGCGCCAACACCGAAGACCTCTATCCGGTGTTCGGCATTTTTGGCTGGAAGTTTTGCGACGTGCGCGTGTCGCCCGACAACGAAAACGAAATCTACATTCTGGGCAATCGCGCGTTTCATTCGACCGACGGCGGACGCACCTATCAGCGCGTAGGTGAAACCATCCGCCGCGTGCATAACACCGAAGGTTCGGCGCTGCACCTGGATCATCACGAATTGTGGATTGATCCGGCCAATCCTGACCGCTTGCTGCTCGGCAATGACGGCGGCGTGCATCAGTCATTCGACCGTGGCAAAACCTGGCTGCATTTGAACAACCTGCCCATCGGCCAGTTCTATTTTGTTTCGGTGGACATGCAGGAACCCTACACGATTTTTGGCGGCACACAGGATAACGGCGCGTTGTATGTGTCTGCGGATTACCGTCCTGATGACGAACCCGCCGCGAATGACGCCTGGCGGCACGTCTGGCTGGATCGCTGGACGGGCGGTGACGCCTTTGTCACGCTGCCTGATCCGACCGATCCGCGCTTTGTGTATTACGAACACCAGAACGGCGACATGTTGCGTATGAACCTGGCCGCCGGGAATCCGTTTTCGTATGGCCCCGCGACCGAAAGCATTCGCCCGCGCGCGCCGCGTGGCGAAACGCCGTGGCGCTTTGGCTGGTATACGCCGTTCCTCATTTCGCGCCACGAACCGCGCACGCTGTATGCGGGCGGCAACGTCGTCGTCAAATCGCAAAATCGCGGCGGACAGTGGCGCGCGATCAGCGCCGACCTCAGCGATCCTGCCGGTGATGAACGCGCCGCTGTGCCGACGGGCACGATTACGATGCTGGCCGAATCGCGTTTTGCGCCCGGCATCCTTTACGCCGGAACCGAAAGCGGCAAACTGTATCTGACGCGCGATGACGGCAGAAACTGGAAAAACATCAGCGCCGGGTTGCCGCCAAAATGGATCAGCCGCATCGTGGCTTCCGATTACGACGCGGCGACGGTCTATGTCTCGCTGACCGGGTATCGCGCCGACGATTTCACGGCCTATCTGTATCGTTCGACCGATTACGGCGCGACGTGGACGTCCCTCGCCAACAACCTGCCCGCCGAATCCATCAACGTCGTGCGCGAAGACCCGCAAAATGCCAACCTGCTTTATCTGGGCACCGACGCGGGCGTTTATGTTTCGCTGGATCGCGGCGCGCACTGGCTATCGCTGTGCGCCGATTTGCCGACGACGCCCGTGCACGATCTGGTCATTCATCCGCGCGAACACGAACTGATTATCGCCACGCACGGACGCAGCACGTTTCTGCTGGACATTCGCCCCTTGCAGGCCTTCACCGAACAGGTGCGTGCGGCAGCGTTGCACGTTTTTGACGTGCGCCCGGTCAAATTGAAATGGGCCGCGCCGCGCGAAGTCCCGCCTTTTCCGCCGCGTGGCCGCGCGCGCATTCATTACTGGTTGAAGCAGCCCGGCAACGTCACCGTCACCATTCGCAACGTGGAAGGCGACACGATGCGGACGCTGCAGACCAAAGGCGTGGCAGGTGTGAACGACGCGGTGTGGGACATCCGCAATGCGCAGGGCCGGGATGTGTCGTCGGGCGTGTATCAAATCACGGTGGCGGCTGACAGCCTGACGGCTTCGACAACGGTAAGCGTGAACCCAGCCCGCTAGGTTTAGCGTTCACGCTTTAGCGTAGTGAACCCAACCCCCCACGTTGAATTCAGGTTTAGCGTTCACGCTTTCGCGTGTTGAACCCAATCTCCCACGCTAAAGCGTGAACTCTGAACGCACGCGCGGATTGCTGTGTCACCCACGCTCGCGGGGCGCTTCGAGCGTTTCGATCAGGAAGAGGATTTCCGCCGCCATCGTGTAGTGCAACTCCGGTGCGTCGGCGAGGTTGCGGTCGCGGCTGCCAGCGACGATAGCTTGGAGGGCGCGGATGAAAGTCAGAAGCCACGCCGCGTCGGGATCGGCGGCGAGTTCCTGGAGCAGGGACGCGGCTTCTGCCGGATCGCCAGCGAGCAGGGATTGGGTCACGGCGAGGCTGATGCGGCCCGGCGCGTCGTGGTTCTCGCCGCCGTCGCGGCGGTAAGCGAGGTAGCAGGCGATGGCCTTGCGCTTTGCCTCTGCGGCGGCGGCGGTGTTGCCGGCGTCCATTTCGATGTCGGAGAGGTTTCCCCAAGCAAGCCAAACGGAACCTGCGTGACCGAGTCCTTCCTTGCACTTGATCGCCAGGCGAACTTCGTTCCGCGCTTCGTCCAAGCGGCAGAGTTTACGAAGACGGACGGCTAGGTTGCTCCTGTTTCTTCCTTCGCTCGCCACATCACTGATTGCGGCATACTTGTCCACCGATTGCCGGAGGAACGTGACGGCTTCTTCCGTGCGACCGAATAGGACGTCATACAGAATTCCCAACTCTGCGAGCGTGCCCGCCTGCCCGGCGACATCTCCGAGCCGCACATTGATCGCGAGCGATTTCCGGTAGGCATCCTCCGCCGCTTCCGGCTGACACATCATTTTGTACGTAATGCCAGCCTGATGCCATCCTATGGCAACGGTACCCGGTTCGTCCAAAGCAGTGAACCGCTCGCGCGCTTCAGCATAGGCGGCCAGCGCCTCAGGGTAGCGATGCTGTTTCAGGCGGACACTCCCAAGGTTGAGTTTACACGCGGCGACGCCCCGGCTATCAACGAGTAGCTCATCGCGCCGGATGCTCTCTTCGTAGGCCGTCGCCGCTTCGTCGAGCCGACCCAGGTCGTGAAAACAGTCGCCTTGTTCCGAGAAGCAGGCGGACGCCATCCGTTCTGCGCCTATGCCGGGACGCTCCTTTGCTACGGCCTCGAAGTGCCGTTGGGCCTCATCCAGCAGCGGCAAGGCCTGTTGCGCGCCGCCAGCCATCTGAAGCACGCGGGCAAGGATGAAGCAAGCTACTGCCAGATCGTAATCGGCATCGGGATACGCTCGCTCGCCCGCTGCCCGGGCACGTTGGAGCAAGGCTTGTGCGCCCTCAAACGCTTCGCGCAATTGCCCACCGCCAAGCTGCTGCTCGATGCGGGTCCGCGCCGCCGAAAACCGCGCGTGATTCCAAGTGTCGCCCAGCGTCTTTTCGAGCTGCTGGGCCGCCGCGTCGCGCACCTGCCCCACGCGCTCCAGCAGCTGCGGCTTGCCAAGCATTTGCAGCAGGCTGTAAAGCGAAGTAGCCAAAGCAATCGTCGCCTCGGCATCATCCGCGCGCTGCATCAGGTCGAGCAGCGCAAAGAAGTTCGGCAGTTCCAACACCGTCAGCGTCGCCGCGACTTCGGTGTTCTGGTGCCGCTGCTGCCGGAGGAACTCGACATACTCGTGCATCGCCGCGACCCAGCGGGAGGTGAGCGCCTCGCGTTCTGCCGCGTGTTCTGGCGCGTCCATCTGCCCGCGCAGGTAAGGGCAGAGCGCGGGATTGAGCATCAGATGGTTGTAGCGGTTCGGTGTCGCTAGCCCCGTCTCGATCAACTCGACCGCCAGCGAGTTCACGTCTGCCTCTTCCCACTCCATCATCAAGCCGAGCACGCTCAGTTGGAAACCGCCATGAAACACGCCGAGCACACGCACTCGTTCGCGGTTCGCGGGGGACAGACGGCGGAGCGAAAGTTCGACGCTGGCAAAGACCGATTTCTCGCGGCTTTCGGGAGTGCCGACGGGATACCGTTTGTCCATTTCCTGCATCAGCTTCACCAGATCGGCGCTGGTCTTTTCCACGCCGTCTTGCCGCAACGACGGAGCCAGCAAAGCCAGCGTGCGGGCGTGGCCGTGAACGGCATCCACCAGTGATTCGATGGATTCGCGCGCGGCATCCAGCGTCGCGCCGTCGCCGTCTTCCGCATTCAGCGCGCGTTCGACCAGCTTCACGGCGTCTTCGCGGTCGAGTTGGTGCAATTCACGGCGGTTGCGCTGGGCGTCAAACGGCGCGGGTAACGCTTCGCGGCTGGTGAAGACAAGCCGCGTGTCACCCACCCGCAACAGGCGTTCGCACAGGGCGAGGATGGCTTTCAGTTCGCGGGCGGCGTCTTCGGTCAACGCTTCTGACGTTTCCAGATAAGGCGGCAACAGAATGCTTTCCATGTTGTCCACCACCAGCAACGCGGCTTGTTCGCGCAAAGCGCGCTCGACGGGATGGATGGCTTTTTCCAGCTCGTCGAACGCGGCTACGGAATAACTCTGCCCCACCAACTGACGCCCCAGCGCATCCAGTACCGCGAGCTGATTGCTGTGCGTTTCGACCGAAACGAACGCGGCGCGGCGCATCTGTTGAGAGCGAACCATCCAGCGGGCAAATTCGGCAGCCAGCGCGGTCTTGCCTTCGCCGCCCTGCCCGCGCACTACGGCGTAACGTTCCTGCCTGAACAATCGCTGAAGCGCCAGCAGTTCCCGGCTGCGCCCGATGAAGCCGGTTTCCGGCACGGGCGGCAATTCGCCCAGGCGGTTGTTGAGCGCGGTCTGGAAATCCGCCACCGTCTGTTTGCTGGGCGTGATTTTGAAAAGCTGCGGGTCGTCTTTTTCCTGAAAGAGCACGGGCACAAACCAATCTTCCAGCCGCAACGCGCCCGCGCCGAAAATGCGTCCGCGAAAGGTGTCGTCTTTGAGTTGGCGCTGGCCTGCGAGCATGGCGTCGCCTACGCGCTTGCCCGCTGCCAGCGCTTGGTAAAACGAGGCGACAAACCGGCGCGCGGTTTCGACCAGCACGCTGTGGCTCATGGCGACGACTGATGCCACGCCGACTTTCAGCAGTTCAGAGGCGACTGATTCGGACGCCGCTTCGGCCTGCGCGGTCTGGCAGGCTTCCAGAAAAACCAGCGGGATGCGGTGATCGCGCAACAGCGGGCCAAGTTCGCTGGTGAAAACGGTGACGTGGCTGCGCTGGTCGAGTTTGCTGATGTCATCGGGCGATTCAAAACACAACCCGCCGAGTCCGACAGTGCGGTCATACACTCCGTGGCCGTCGAAATGGACGACGTGATAGGGCTTTTTCTCTTGTCGAGCGCGGTCGAGTTCCGCGCGCAGGGCTGGCAGCGTAGGCGGACTGAGTACGTGCAGCTTGACCAAACCGGGCAGCGCTTCAGTCGCCTCGACCAGCGGTAGCGCGCTGACGCGATGGTCAATGTAGCCGCACGAATCGTCTTCGGGGCGCGCGGTGACCAGCAAAATGCGAATGGGCGTGGCGACGACGGACACGGGGAATCCTTCAGTCGCTGGCAGCCTGCGGCGAACGCGCGCCGGTTTCGCGCCTTGAAACAGAAAACTCTTTCCGTCGTGCAACAGTTCCCACGGCAATCCGAGCAAGAGCGTGGCGGCTTCTTTTGCGATTTTGACGTCGTCTTCCGAAGCGCCCGCTTCGAGCGAGGCGTCTACGTGAACGGAAAACCGCCGTCCGGCGTGGTCAGCGATTCTGGCCCAGGCTTGCATGACGTTTTCCCGGTGGGCGGCGGGGAGCGCTGTGTCGTACAGCATCTGCCCCCACTTCACCAGATTCTCTTCGACCTTGCGCGCGCGATCCCGAAAGTAATCGCTCGGCCAGATGGCGTATTTTTCCAGATACCAACGCAGTTCTTCGGCTTCGATGGGGCCGATGGGCGCGACCAGTCGCCAGCTTTGCGCGCTGTGAACTTCGGGCTGCCCCGGCGTCGCCGGTTCATAAATCAACCGCGCGCGGGCAGAGGCTCGACGAATGTTGTCTTGTTCGTGGAATTTCAGATCGGTGAGTTCGAGCACGAGTTCTTCCAGCGGCTCGGCTTTGGGTTGGGGCGTGGGGGAAATATCCGCCGGATCGCGTTTGCCAAGGGCGACCAGGATCGCGTGTATCGCCGCTTCGACGCCGCCCGCATCGCTGCTGACGGGAATGTAAATCGGCTCTTCACCAAAGAATTGTTCGAGCACGCCGAGTTTGGTTTCGTTCAGCGAGAGCGGGATGACCGGGAATTTGTCTTGGCCGCGCTGTTTTTGGATCAACAACGCATGGGTCAATTCCATCCCAATCCATTTCGATTGCAACGCGTCGGTGCTGACCACGACGGCGAAGGCCGAGGCTGCCTCGATGGCGCTTTGGATTTCCGTCCAGAGCGGATCGCCGCCGCGTAGCTCGCGCGAATCAATCCATGCTTCCTGGCCTTGTTGACCGTGATCGGCGAGCGTCGCGCGCAGGTCGCGCACAAAACCGTCATCCTGCGAACTGTGAGAGATGAAGAGCTTGGTCATAGCGGATGTGTCTGGGCTGCGGTCGTTGCTGATTGCGCGCAAGCCAGGCGATGGCTCGCCACGCTTCGGTGAAACAGATCATTCGCGCGCGATGTTGGTCTTTGCTGAAGAATCGGGGCCATCGCGCCGGTTGTCTTGGGCCTGGAACAGGCGGGAGTATACGCGCGGCATACAACCGGAGCAATCAAACAGCACTGGCGTCCGGGATGAATTTCTCAGTGCGTCACTTCGGCTGAGGCGGCAATCGTCGGCAGCGGTTCGCCTTCCCAGCGGGCGATGACGAGGGGGGCTACGCCGTGGCCCAGGATGTTGACGCCGGTGCGTACGAAATCCATGGCGACTTCCGCGCTGAGCAACAGCGCGACGCCTTCGAGCGGCAGGTGCAGCGAGTTGAGCGCGCCGACGATGATGAGCAACGACGAACGCGGCACCGCCGGAGCGCCTTTGCTGGTAATCATCAACATCAAAAACAACAGCGCGAGTTGTTTGACGCCGAGCGTTACGCCCGCCGCCTGGGCCGTGAACAGCACCGCGATGGGAATGTAAAGCGTGGTGCCTGTCAGGTTGAAACAAAAGCAGGCAGGCAAGACAACGCCGCTGATGCGTTTGGACAGGCCCGCGCGTTCGAGGTTTTCGAGCAGGGGCGGCAGGGCGACGCCGCTCGACGTGGTGGTGACGGCAAGCAGGAACGGTTCGCGCATCAGGTGATAAAACTGCCGCCACGAAACGCGCGACCAGAGGAACAGCGGCAGCAAAACCAGCACGGTGAACAAGGCCAGCGCCGTGTAAAGCGTCAGGACGACTTTGCCAAGCGCGCCCAATGCGCCAAGGCCGCCATTGGCGACGGTGACCGCGACGGCGGCGGCAACGCCAACCGGCGCGAGCCACATCACGTAATGCGTCACGCGAAACATGGCTTGCGCCAACGATTCGGCAAACGCCACCAGCGGGCGGGCGCGTTCGCCCAACGTGGCGCAGGCTATGCCAAGCGCCGTGCAAAAGACGACGATCTGCAACACGTCGCCGCGCGCCATCGCATCAATCAGGCTGTTGGGAATAACCTGTTCGAGCATTGCTCCGAAACTCATCGGCGTGGCGGGCAAGTCACTTGTTTTGGCCGCCGTGAGTGTGACGCCGAGTCCGGGTTTGATTGCCAGCGCCGTCAGCAGGCCGCAGGCCAGCGCCAGCGTCGTGACAAACCAGAAATAGACAAAGCTTCGCAAGCCTAAACGTCCTGTCGCTTTCAGGTCGCCCGCGCCCGCAAGCGCCGAAATCAACGCGCCGAAAATCAGCGGAGCCATAATCGCTTTGACTGCGCGCAAAAAGAGGTTGCCGAGCGGCGTGAGTTCGCGTGCGAAGTTGGGGGCGAGCACTCCGGCGGCAATGCCGCAAACCATGCCCAGAATGATCCAGCCGGTCAGATTGATTTTTTTCACCTTCGTCGGATTGCCCTTTCTCTCGTAGGAGTGCGACACTTTACCCCGCCTGCGGTAATTGGCTAAAGCAAACCACAAAACAAGCGGACGATTTCAACGAAAGGCCACGCTATGAAATTCAAAGACTGGCTGTGGATCATCGGCTATGCCTTGCTGATTATGGCGGTCAACGTCGCCATCAGCATTCTGTATATGGTTGTCTATGGCTACCTCATTAATCCCGGACAGCCTGAGCAGCACTATCAAGAGCACGTTCAAATCGCCGCGCCTTACAGCAGCATCATTGCTGGCGTGCCGTTGTTTTATCTGGCCGGGCGATACCTGACGCGCCGTTGGGCAGCGCCCGCGCGCGTCAAGGCGGCGTTGTTGATGGCGCTGGTTTATGCGGTGATTGACGTTGCGGCGTTGGCCGCTACCGGCTTTCAATTGCGGCTGGTGATTTTCACCGCGCTTTCCCTGGCGACGAAATTCATCGCGGCTTATCTGGGAGGCCGCGCGGCTAATTCGTAACAGCCGTCATCAGAGCACGCGACGCTTACACATTCCGATGAACAACCGCGAGGAATAGAGAAAATGAGTAACAGGGAAGCCTGGCGCACGTTACTGCTGTTGGTTTGCATATGCTTTTTGGCCAGCGGCACGGCTGCGCCGGGGCAGGGCAGCGCGTCAAAGAGCAAAGCCAAACGCCCGAACATTCTTTTCATCCTGCCGGATCAGTTGCGCGCGCAAGCGCTGGGTTGCATGGGCAATCCCGATGTCAAAACGCCCCACATTGACCGACTGGCGGCGGATGGGTTGCTCTTCAAACAAACGTTCGCCAATACGCCGGTTTGCTGTCCGGCGCGCGCCAACCTGCTGACGGGAAAATACGCGCACAAAAACGGTATGGTGGCGAATGACTTGCGACTGCGCGAAGCGGAATCCACGCTGGCCGAAACGCTCAAACAGGCAGGC
This sequence comes from Acidobacteriota bacterium, assembly GCA_016789605.1. Classification (GTDB taxonomy): domain Bacteria; phylum Acidobacteriota; class Blastocatellia; order RBC074; family RBC074; genus RBC074. Next base: position 6,754 of record JAEUQO010000121.1, on the reverse strand, counting down.
TATCGCACGGGCTTCATCGGCAAATGGCATCTCGACGGCGGCAAGCGCGAACCGGGTTTTGTGCCGCCGGGCGAGCGACGACAGGGCTTCGATTTCTGGGCGGCGCACGAATGCTCGCACCGCCATTTCGACAATCATTACTTTCGCGACGAGGCGACGCCGATCAAGCTGGGCAAATACGAAGCTGAAGGCTGGACAGACATCGCCGTTGAATTCCTGCGCGCACAGGCCAGCCAGGCCCAGCCGTTTTTCCTGATGTTACAGATGGGGCCGCCGCACGATCCTTACAAAGCGCCGCCGCAATACGAAGCCCTTTACGACGCCCGAAAACTGACAATGCGGCCAAACTGGGTTGAGGGCACACGCATGGGCAGCCGACAGGACATTGCGTCGTATTACGCGCAGATCACCGCCGTGGACGAGCAAGTCGGGCGTTTGGTGCAAACGCTGAAAGACCTGAAGCTGGATGAAGACACGATCATCGTTTTCACGTCTGATCACGGCGATATGCTTGGTTCACAAGGGATGCGGCTGAAACGCAAACCGTGGGAAGAATCCATTCGCGTGCCCGGCATCGTGCGGTATCCGCGTCGTGTGCCAGCCGGACAGCAAACCGATGCCATGCTGACGCACGTGGATTTCGCGCCGACCTTGCTCAGCCTGTGCGGATTGAAACCGACACCCCGGATGCAGGGCAACGACCTTTCGCGGCTGATGCTGGGGCAAACGCGAACCGCGCCTGATTCAGCTTACTTGCAAATCTTCGGCCCGTTTGACGGAGACGAAACAACCGGCGGATGGCGTGGTGTGCGGACACAGCGATATCTGTATGCCCGTCATCGTGACAAACCTTGGGTGCTTTACGATTTGGCGAATGACCCCTTTGAGCAGAAGAATCTGGCCGATGATCCGGCCTCTGCCCGGCTGCGAGCTGAAATGGAACAAAAGCTCAACGCGTGGATGCAACGCACGGGGGATTCGTGGCGTTACGATTGGACGGAATTGGTCGAAGACAAAGGACGGCTTTACAGCCACGAGACGTTTTACACCGTGGCCGATTACCTGCAATGGGCCAAACAACACCCGGAACGTAAAAACTAACGTGACCAATTGAAACAGGAGGCACCATGAATCGTAAAGTTCTCTCGCTGGCCGCAGTGGCACTGATCTTGGCCGGCGCATTCGTTTTTCAGCATTCCGGCCAGGCGCAGTCCGAGGCCAAAATGACCAAAGCGGACATTGATCGTTTGATGACCCAGCTTTCCAATTGGGGGCGCTGGGGCAAAGACGATCAGCTTGGCGCGCTCAATCTGATCACACCCGCCAAGCGCAAAGCCGCCGCCGCGCTGGTCAAAGACGGCGTCACGGTTTCGCTGGCGCGTGACACCAACCCGGCAGTTGAAGAAGACAATCCCAATCCGTTTCAGCACAAGATGGATGCAACCGGCGCTGACGCAGGCGGTCAGTGGAGCGTGGATACGCTGTCGGTGCTCTTTCACGGATACCAGCACACGCACATGGACGCGCTTTGCCACATTTTTTATCAAGGCAAGATGTACAACGGATTTTCTCAGCAGGAAGTCACCGCCAAAGGCGCGCAAAAACTGGCAATCACCAGTCTGAAACAAGGCATCTTCACGCGCGGCGTGCTGATGGACATGGCCGCGCTCAAAGGTGTGCCGTATCTGGAAGGCAACGTCACCATTTATCCGGCAGATTTGGACGCCTGGGAAAAGAAAGCCGGTCTCAAGGTCGGTTCTGGTGATGCGGTTTTTATCAACACCGGACGTTGGGCACGTCGTGCCGCCAAAGGGCCTTGGGACGCTGAGAAAGGAACCGCTGGCTTGCACGCTTCGTGCGCGAAGTGGCTGAAAGAGCGCGACATCGCCATTCTGGGCAGCGATGCCGCCAGCGATGTGCTGCCATCTGGTATCGAAGGCGTTTCGCACCCCGTGCATCTGCTGACGTTGAATGCGATGGGAGTTCATATTTTCGACAACTGCGATTTGGGGCCGCTGGCTGCTGCCACTGCGCAACGCAAACGCTGGACGTTTTTGCTGACCGCTGCGCCGTTGCCGATCACGGGGGGAACCGGTTCACCGCTGAATCCGATTGCGACGTTTTGAGCACGCCGAAAACTTGCCAAAATTGAATTTGTAGTTTTCAGCGCCTATCATCACCGCACATTTGCACTCGTCTTTGCTGTAACACGTCGAACAACCAACTGCATACGAATTGTCATTGAAGCGCGCCGGGATTTTGCCGGGCAATGCGGCTTCGGACATTTTTACGGAGGAACGATGAAACGTTTGCTGTTTTCTATTTCAGTGCTGACGTTGGCATTGGCCGTCAGTCCTTTCTTTGCGCCGGTGGCCAGCAAAGTAAACAGCGGTCCAACGGTTGTTACGCCTGAAACCGTCGGGCTATCCACCAATCGCTTGGCGCACATCCGCACGGTGATGAACAAACACGTCGCCGAAAAACATATTCCCGGAGCTTCCGCGTTGATTGCCCGAAAAGGCAAGGTCGCGTACCAGGAAACTTTTGGGATGGCGGATATGGAAGCGGGCAAGCCGATGAAGATGGACACGATTCATCGCATCTATTCGATGACGAAACCGATCACCAGCGTCGCTTTGATGATGCTGTATGAAGAAGGCAAGTTTCAGCTCAACGACCCGGTTGCCAAATACCTGCCCGAATTCGCCAAGATGCAAGTGGCCGTCGAAGAGAAAGACCCGCAAACCGGCAAACCCGTTATGAAAACCGTCCCGGCCAGACGCCCCATTACCGTGCGCGATTTGATGCGACACACAGCGGGGCTGACTTATGGCGTGTTTGGCGACACGCTGGTAGACCGCGAATACCGCAGCGCCAAAATCCTGGGGCAAATGAATCTGGCCGAATTCGTCACGGCGCTTGCCAAAATCCCGCTGCAATACGAACCCGGCACGCGCTGGCATTACAGCGTATCCGTAGACGTGCAGGGCCGTTTGATCGAAGTGCTGTCGGGCAAACCCTTCGATCAGTTTTTGCAGGAACGGATTTTTACGCCGCTGGAAATGAATGACACCGGCTTTCTCGTTCCGGCCAGCAAGAAAGATCGCTTTGCCAAAATGTACACGATCACCAAAGAAGGCACGCTGCAACCGATTCCGACTTGTTCGACGCGGCAGGAATGCTATGACGGCTTTCCCAACTCCGTGCCGGATTTTATGAACTCCATGGGCATGCTTTCTGGCGGCGGCGGGCTGACTTCGACGGCCTATGATTATTTGAACTTCTGCCAGATGTTGCTGGACAACGGACAATACAAAGGCAAACGCTTGCTCAGCCGCAAGACCGTGCAACTGATGAGCAGCGACCATCTGGGAACGATTCCGGGCATGGGACCGGGTACCGGTTTCGGTTTAGGTTTCGCCGTCAGCAAAGCGCCCGGCGAAGCAGGCATGATGGGATCGCCCGGCGAATATAACTGGGGCGGCGCGGCAGGCACGAAATTCTGGATTGACCCGCAAGAACAATTGATCGGCATTTTTATGATCCAGATTCTGCCGCACACGGGATTGGAATTCGGTTCGGAGTTTCGCGTGCTGACCTATCAATCCATCGCTGATTAAGGAGCGCTTCATGGCAAAACGATGTGCCGCGCTCGTCTTTTTGTGGTGCGCTTGTGCGGTTGTTTCCTTGGCGCAAGTCGCGTTCAAACAAACTGCCGACCAGATTGCGGTGGAAATTGACGGCAAACCGGTGACGACCTTTCATTTTGGCGAGAAATGGCCGAAACCGTTTTTGCATCCGTTGCGGGCTCCGTCGGGAACGGTCGTGACACGCGGTTACCCGCTGGAACAGAACGCGGGCGAAAGCCGCGATCACCACTGGCATCGCGGGTTGTGGTTTGCGCACGGCGATATCAACGGCATTGATTTCTGGCGCGAGAGCAGCGGCAATGAAACGCAAGATAAAAAATTGCCGCTGCCGGTCGGTCGTCTTGTCTTGCACGCCAAGCCGACGTTTTCTGCCCGCGCTGGCGGCGGAAAATTGCAGGCGGTGTTCGTGTTGAGCGCGCCGGGCAAACAACCGCTGGGCAGATTGCGTGAAGAATACGTCTTCCAGCGCCTTGGCGGGCAATATGCGATTGATGTTACGGCAACAATTCAAGCTGATGGCGGCGTGGCTTTGAAAATGGGCGACACCGAGGAGGGATTGCTCGGCTTTCGCTTTGCCGATGCCTTTCGCGAAGATCGCGGCGCGACGCTGTTGAATTCCGATGGGCTGAACGGCACGAAAAACATCTGGGGCAAGCGCGCGCGCTGGGTGGATTATTCAACGACCATCAACGGGCAAACCGTCGGCGTGGCGATTTTTGATCACCCGTCCAACCCGAAGCATCCGACATACTGGCACGCGCGCGGTTACGGACTGAACGCGGCCAATCCTTTCGGCGAACACGATTTTCACAACGACAAAACCCGCGACGGCAGCGTGACAATTCCGAAAGGCGGAAAACTGACGTTTCGCTATCGCATCGTTGTGCATAACGGTGACGCCGCCGCCAGCAAAGTCGAAGAGTTGTATTCCGCCTTCGCCAAAACCAAATAAACTCAAAACCGAATACACAGGGACACAACATGAACCGACGACACTTTGTGCAATCCGCTCTCGCGGCGTCTGTCGTGCTGGGGCGGCGTGCTGTTGCGGCCAGTGACAAAGTCAATCTTGCCGTCATTGGCGTGCGCAGTCGCGGCAAATCATTGGCGACAGGGTTTGCCGCCCTGCCGGATGTCAATGTGGCTGCGTTGTGCGATGTGGATGAACGCGTGCTCGGTGCGGCGGCGCAAGCCGTGGCACAACGTGCGGGGAACCGTCCGCAACTGAGCGGCGATTTGCGGCGTGTGCTGGATGACAAAACGATTGATGCCGTTGTCATTGCCACGCCGGATCATTGGCACGCGCCCGCAACGATTCTGGCCTGTGCAGCGGGCAAGGATGTTTATGTCGAAAAGCCTTGTTCGCATAACCTGCGCGAAGGCCGTTTGATGGTCGAAGCCGCCCGTCGCCACAAACGCATTGTGCAACACGGCACACAGTCGCGCAGCCGCCCTTCGACGCAGCGCGCCATCGAATACATTCGCTCCGGCAAAATCGGCAAAGTCTTGCTGGCCAAAGCCTGGGATGTGCAATTGCGTGATGACATCGGGCGCAAAGCCGATTCGCCTGTGCCCAAGGGCGTGGATTACGACACCTGGACGGGCGTTGCCCCGATGCTGCCATTTAACGAGAACCGCTTTCATTACAACTGGCATTGGCATTGGAACTATGGCACGGGAGACGCAGGCAATGACGGAGTTCATCAAATTGACATGGCGCGTTGGGCGCTCGGCGTTGACGCTCCGACCGAAGTCAGTGGCATGGGGCGCAAACTGTTTTTTCAGGACGACCAGCAAACGCCCGACACGATGAACGTCACGTTTAATTGTGGCGGCAAGGCGTTGATTTTTGAGATGCGCATCTGGAATCCGTACCAGATGGAAGGTATCGGGAACGGCGTCGCCGTGTATGGTTCAGAAGGCATGGTTCACATCGGGCGCTGGGGCGGCAAATGGGGCTTCAAGGTGTTCGACAGCAAAGGGCAGGAAGTGCTGTTTGATAACGCCAACGAACCCGACACGCACGCGCGCAATTTCATTGATTGCATCCGTTCACGCCAGACGCCGAATGCTGAAATCTCGCTCGGCCATACGTCCACCACGTTTGCGCATCTGGCCAACATCGTTGCGCGCACCGGGCGTAATGTGAAATTCGACGCCAAGACCGAAACGATCCTCGGCGATGCAGAAGCCAATCGCTTGCTGAAACGGCAATATCGCCAGCATTGGGCCACGCCGCGCGAGGCAGGGAACGCTTGAATGGTCGAGCGCTTTGACTCAAGTACTGACTCACAAAACGAAAACCAGGGCGAAATCACGATGAAATTACCAGGACAATTGCCAGCCTTTGACCAACTGCCAATCAAGCCGGATTACCCGCCGCGTTCGGCATGGGGAGTGTTTGGCGACGACGACGAAATCGGAACGCTGAATCTGCTGACGCCGGAGCGTGTGGCCGCCGCTGCGACGCTGGTAAAAACCGGCGACGTCTTTCCGATGAATTGGGAGCTGGAAAAACCGCATCCGCCGCTGTTTAACCGTTCGTCGTTGCAACATACCGTGCAACGGCGACGGCGCAATGTCTTCGACGATATTTACGACAGCTTCAACACGCAATCGTCTTCGCAATGGGATGGCTTGCGGCATTACGGCCACCAGCAACACGGCTTTTACAACGGCGTGACCGAAGAGCAGATTGCCGACCCCGCAAATTCGATCAACGGCATTCACAACTGGGCGCGGCGTGGCATTGCCGGGCGCGGCGTGCTGATTGATTTTCGCCGCTTTGCCGATGCGCACGGCATCAGCTATTCGCCTGGCGTGCGGTACGGCATTACGCCGGAACAAATGCAGGCGGCGGCGGCCTGGCAAGGCGTGAAGTTTCAAACCGGCGACATTCTGTTGTTGCGTGTTGGCTGGATTGACTGGTACGACGCGCTTACCGAAGAGCAGCGAATCGCGCTGGCCCAACCCGGCGGCCTGCAAATCGCCGGACTGACACAAGGCGAAGATTCGTTGCGGTTTCTATGGGACAACCACTTTGCCGCCGTGTGCAGCGACAATCCCAGCTTTGAAGCCAATCCGTTTCCCAAAGAGGATGAAGC